>NC_019973.1:2067895-2385790 GCF_000230995.2 Mesorhizobium australicum WSM2073
GCTTCGGTCATGTCGGCCATCTCGATCAGCACGTTCACATTGGGCATCTTGACGTAGCCCTTGTCGTCGGCGGCCTCGTTGCCGGGCTGGAATTCGACGGGAAAATTGCTCGGGTCGCGGTCGATCGAATTCACCTCCACCGTCGAGCTGCCGGAGGCCCGGTCGAGTTCGGAGACGAAGCTGATGGTCTTGCGGCGATACGGGTCGGCGCCCGGCGTGGTTCCTGTCGACTGGGCGTTGGCGAGGTTCTCCGAAACCACGCGCAGGCGCTCGGACTGAGCGCCGAGGCCTGATGCTGCGACTTTGAGGGCTGCGGTCAGTGCGTCCATGGTCAGCTCTTCACCGCCATCATCATCATTGAGTGGAATGCCTTGACGATGGCCGTGTTGAGTTCGAAGGAGCGGCGCACCTCGCCGGCCTTGAGAAGCTGGTCTTCAAGCACGACCGTGTTCTTGGAGGGCATGACCACGCCGTCGTCTTCCTGCGGCTTGATGGAGAAGCCGGCATTGGTCGCCGCAGTGCCGAGATGGCCGGGCTCGGTGATCTGGAGCGACACCGCAGTGCGGTCGAGCACCTTCTCGAACGGCTCGACATCGTTTGCCGTGTAGCCCGGCGTGTTGGCATTGGCGATGTTGCCGGCGACCGCCGACTGACGTACCGACAGCCACTGCGCTTGCTTGGCGGCGAGATCGAAAAGGGAAACAGGCTCCATGGGAATCTCCGGGCATGTGCCCAAAGACTAGGACGCCAGTCTTGCGCGGACCTTGCGATCGGTCGCTAGAACGTGAAGGCGAAAACGGTGAAGCGGTTTTCGGACGACATCATGCTCCATCCCTTGAAATGGAGACGGATGATTTCAGGACGATCCGACCTGAAATCATCCTCGGCACAAAACCGTGACGGCTTATCTGGAAAGCTCGATCACCCGGTTGGCGCTGGTGAGCATGACCCATTTGCCGTTGCGCTGCTCGATCGCCGATACCTTGCTGGAATCCGGCAGCGTCGAACCGCGCTGGACCATCCACAGGCCGGTGTCGTCCTCGATCATGGCGCGGCCATTGGCGACATGGACCATGCGGAACTTCGCGATGTCGGCGGGGAAGGGTTGCTCGCCGGGCGGTTGCGTTTTGGAATCGTCCTGCACCGTGCCGGTGGCAAGCAGATCTACATCGGCGTTGGGAACGTCCCTGGCGGTCAGCGGCGCGCTGCGCTCGGCGACCACGCCACCTCCCGCACGTCCCGAATTGGTACCGGTGCCGCCGAACTTGATCGCCTGCACGCCGAACTGGTCCTGGTTGAAGAAGATGTACCAGGGAAACAGGGCGCAGGTCAGGCCGAGCGTGATGCCGAGCGCGGCGATGACGACGTCGCTGCGACGGTCCGCCTTCTTCTTGCCCAGTCTGGGGAATTGCGGCTTTGGCGGCTGCGGCCATTCGCTGGCGGCAAACAGGCCATCGATCAGCGATTCGCGACTGGCTTGAGCCATATCGGCAGCCTCGACGCGGGGAAGGGAATTCACAGGGGGCTCGGCAGTCCGGGCCGGCAAAGGCTCGGATCTGGGGAGAGCCGATTTGACGGCCTTGGCCAGAACAACCGCGGTCCGGGCAGCCATGGCGGCGGCGGCGTTTGCCCTGGCGACCCTGGCCTCCTCCGCTCGAGCCTGCTCCGCGGCGTTCGCTTCGGCGATCATCTCGTTCAGGAGGCGCTCGGTGTACTGGCGTTCAGTCTCCTGGTTCGGCATTCTGCTTTCCCTTGAGATGGCGGGCAAGATCGGAGAACGGATCGGCGGACGGACGGTCCCTGGGCGATTGCGTCAGCGCCTCATAGATGACGGGCACCTGGCGTACGGCCATATCGAGTTCAGCGTCGACGCCGCCCTGATAGGCGCCGAGCAGCCGGATGTCGCGCGTGTCCTCGAAGCGGGAGATCATCGACTTCAGCCGCGTCACCAGGGCTCGCTGTTCGACACTCCAGGCCTTGCCGGCCAGTCGCGAGATGGACGACAGCGGATTGACGGGCGGATAGCGGCCCTGTTCGGCGATCGCGCGGTCGAGCACGACATGGCCGTCGAGGATGCCGCGCACCGAATCGGCGACCGGATCGTTGTGATCATCGCCGTCGACCAGCACGGAAATGATGGCCGTGATCGATCCCTTGCCTTCCAATCCTGGGCCTTCGGTTCCAGGTCCGGCGCGCTCGAGCAGCTTGGGCAGTTCGGTGAAGACCGAGGCGGGATAGCCGCGGGCAACCGGCGGCTCGCCGGTTCCCGTCGCCACCTCGCGCAGGGCGTGAGCGAAGCGGGTGATCGAATCCAGCACCAGCAGCACACGGTGGCCCTGGTCGCGAAAATGCTCGGCGACGCGCATGGCGGTGTCTGGCGCGCGCCGGCGCATCATGGCGCTCTCGTCGCTGGTGGCGACGACGGCCACGGTCTTGGCCATGCTGTCGCCGATCGTATCCTCGAGGAATTCGCGGACCTCGCGGCCGCGTTCGCCGATCAGCGCCACGACGACGGTGTCGAACGCGTCGGCGCCGGCGAGCATGGCAAGCAGCGTCGACTTGCCGACGCCCGATCCGGCGAAGACGCCCATGCGCTGGCCGAAGCAGAGTGGCGTGAAGATGTCGATGACCTTGACGCCGGTCATGAAGGCGGTACCGACGCGCTGCCGCGCCATGGCGCCGGGTGTCGCGGCGGCCGCCGACATGTCGTCGCCCCTGACCAAGGGCGGACCACCGTCGATTGCCCGGGTGAGCGCGTCGATGGCGCGGCCGCGCCACGAGGCATGCGGCGCCACCGCGAGCGGACCCCTGCGGAACACGGCATCGCCGATGCCGGCGTCGGCGCTGCGTTCGAAGGGGGCGATCACAACCTCGTCGCGGCTGATTTTGACGATCTCGCCGCGGCGCGAGCCGGACTGACCGCGCTGCTCGACAATGTCACCCAGCCTGGTGAAATCGGAAAGGCCGCGCACCTTGTAGTGCGTTGATGTGACTTCGGTGACGAGCCCGCCGCGCTTGACCAGCCCGTCGCTGTCGCCAAAGCGCCTGATAATCCGCTCCAAAGCGGCAAGCCGATCCAGCGGCGCCGGCTGGAGCTGTCTTTCGGGTGCGCGGAGGGCTGGCTGCTCTGACGACATGCTACGACTTCGAGCCGAGCGTCTTTATCGCCTCCTCGGCGGAGGAATCGGTCTGCCGCATCAGCGCGGCAGTGTTCTCGAAGGCGCGCTGGACCATGATCAGCCGGGTCATTTCCAGCACGGGATTGACGTTGGATTCCTCGAGGAAACCCTGGGCGACGCCGATGTCGGAGCGGTCGGTGACCGGTTCGGGCGTGCGTGCGGGCACAATGCCGGAATTGCCGTAGCGCACGAAATTCTCGCCCGGGTCGAAATTGTAGAGGCCGATGGAGCCGACGAGCTGTTCGTTCTGGCGCAGCGAGCCGTCGGCGCCGGCCTTGGGCGGACCGTTGCGGGGGTCGAGCTGGATCGGCGCCCCGCCGGCGTCGAGCACCGGATGGCCCTCGACCGACATCAGCTCGCCATTCTCGTTCATCGAGAAACGGCCGTCGCGGGTCATGACGGTGCCAACTGGCGTGTCGATGGCGAACCAGGCGTCGCCCTGGATGGCGAAATCGAACGGGTTGCCGGTCTCCGTCATGGCGCCGTGTGCCCCCGACAGAAAGGTCTTGCCGGAGGAGGCGAACGAAACCGACTTCTGCCCTGCGCCAGACACCACGTCCTCGAACTTCACGCCGGTGGCGCGAAAGCCGACGGTGCTGGCGTTGGCGACGTTGTCGGCGATCGTGTCGAGCCGGCGCTCGAGGGCTATCTGCGCGGAGAGGGCAACGTAGAGACTGTCTCGCATGATCAGAACTTCAGTTTCTGCATGGCCATCATCAGGTCGGTGGAGATGCCCGATGTGACCGGTTTGGCAAAGAGCACGCTGACCGACGTCACCGCCGTCGAGGTCGGATTGTTGATCTCGTACATGCTGGTGAAGCGGGTCAGGAACTTGTTCAGTTTCACCGGGTCGGTGAAATCCGAGATGTCGAGCTTCTGCCCGAACAATTGCGCCTGCTTGTCGATGTCGGCGGTGGCGAAAGAATCGGGCAGCCCCAGCGCGGTGCGCACCACGCTGGCAAGCGCCGTGTCGGCCAGCACGTCGTACCAGCTGGTGATGGTTGATGCTTTGCGGTTGAAATAGAGCGCCAGCCGCACGCCCTCATTGGTCTTGCCGGCGTCCTCCTCGAGAGTCTGGCGCATGTAGTTGTCGACGGTCGGCTGCTGCGCCGGATTGATGGTGGTGGCTGCTTCGCCGTACTGCTCGAAGTTGAAAGCGGCGGCGAGCCCGGCATAAGCCTTGTTCGTCATCTTGTTGGCGACGCTGTCGGCGTCGCGAATGCCCCCGGTCAGCACGCTGCGGATGAGATCCTTGCTTTCCGTCGCCGGATCGAGTCCGTAAGCCGAGAGCGCATAGTTGTACAACCGGCTGTTGGCCATCAGGTCGTCGATGGATTTCACGTTCGTGACGTTGGCAAGGTAGTATGCGGTCTCCGATTTTATGGAGTCCGCGTTCGGCGGGATCAGGCCAAGCGCCGACCCCGTGGTGTAGATCTTCGGCGTGTCTTTCAGCACCTCGTCGCGCGACGTTGTCTGATCGCCATATTGGGCAAAGTTGAACGCCGTGACGAAGTTGGCGTAGCGTTTGTCTGTCAGCTTGTTTGCCGGGCTGTTGGGATCGCTGACGCCGCCCGCCAGCATCGTGCTGATCTGCAGCGGCTTTTCGGTCGACGCATCCAGTCCGTAGGAAGCCATCGCGAAGGTGAGCAGGCGCTTGTCCGCCATGAGATCGTCGATCGACTTCACCTTGGAGATGTTTGCCGCGTAATAGTCCGCCTCGCCCTTGACATACTGGGCGCTCGGTTCGACCAATTTCAGTCCGGTTCCGGCCACATAGCCTTTCGGCACCGCCTGCTGGGCAGCATCGCGCGTGGTTGTCTGATCGCCATACTGGGCGAAGTCGAAGGCCGAGACAAAGTTGGCGTAGCTCTTGTCGGTCAGTTTGTTGGCGGGACTGTTGGGGTCGCTGACGCCACCTTCGAGCATGGCCCTGACGGTTGCGGCCGGTTCGGTCTCGGCGTCGAGGCCGAACGCGGCCATCGCGTATGTCAGCAGGCGGCTGTTGCCCATCAGGTCTTCGATCGACTTCACATTGGAGATGTTGGTGACGTAGTAGGCGGTTTCACTCTGGTAGTAGGAGAGTCCTGTCTGCGAGGCGCCGATCTGGACTTGCAGCGCATAGTTGCTGGTCACCAGTTGCTGCGCCTTGTTGTAGATCGTCGCATTAGGGCCGTTGGCGGCGAAATTGAAGGCGCTGACGAACGCGGCGTAGCGCTTGTCGGTCAGTTTGTTGGCAAAACTGTTGGGATCGGAGACGCCTTCCTTGAGCGCCTTCACCATGAAGGCCTTGGCGTAGTCCATGTTCTCAAGGCCGTAGGCCTTCATGGCGTATTTGAACAGCCGGTCATTTTTGACGAAATCGTCGATCGATTTCACCTTGGTGATGTTGGCGAGATAATATTGGGTATCGCGGTCGACTGTCGGCTGTTGCTCGATGCGGTCGATCGACTTGTTGATGTCTTTGGTGATCAACTGGTAGCTGGTATAGGTACTGAGCAAGGACGCGCCTCCGGCCGAAGCTATGCCAGCACAATAAGCTCACTTCCTTGCGCGAAACTGAATCGCCAACTTTCGTGCCATGGCGGCTCGGATTCAAGCCTCACACAAGGCACGGGGACTATCCCTTGTCCGACGTGAAATGCGGAAGGACCGGTCGTGGGCATTCTGATTGGACTTGTGGTGACGCTTGGCTGCGTCCTTGGCGGCTTCATGGCCATGGGAGGGCACCTGCACGTGCTGGTGCAGCCATGGGAAGCCGTGGTCATCTGCGGCGCCGCACTCGGCACCTTCCTGGTCGCCAATCCGATGAAGACTGTCAAGGATACCGGCAAGGGCATTCTGGAAGCCTTCAAGCAGGCGGTGCCGAAGGAGCAGGACTATCTGGAAACGCTCGGCGTGCTGCACAGCCTGATGCGCGAGTTGCGCTCCAAGTCGCGCAGCGAGGTCGAGGCGCATATCGACAATCCGGAGGAGTCGGCGATCTTCCAGGCCTTTCCGACCGTGCTCAAGAACCACGATTTGATGAATTTCATCTGCGACTACTGCCGCATCATCATCATCGGCAATGCCCGCTCACACGAGATCGAGGCGCTGATGGACGAGGAAATCCAGACCATCAAATCCGACAAGATGAAGGCCTATCACGCGCTGGTCGCGGTCGGCGACGGCCTGCCGGCGCTCGGCATCGTCGCCGCCGTGCTCGGCGTGGTCAAGGCGATGGGCGCGCTTGACCAGTCGCCGGAAATCCTCGGCGGCCTGATCGGCGCGGCGCTGGTCGGCACCTTTCTCGGCATCTTCCTGTCCTATGCGGTGGTCGGACCTGTCGCCACCAAGATCAAGACGGTGCGCGAGAAGAAGAACCGCCTCTACATCATCGTCAAGCAGACGCTGCTCGCCTACATGAACGGTGCGCTGCCGCAGGTGGCGATCGAGTTCGGCCGCAAGACCATCTCCTCCTATGAACGGCCGACCATCGACGCGGTCGAGCAGAGCACCATGAACACCGGCAGCGCCGAGAAGAAGGCCGCCTGAGCGATGCGCGACAGATCGGTGCCAAAACTGTCATGACGAGTCCGGGCAGCCCCTCGCAGGCGCGTTCGTTGATCATCGAGCGTCTGGTCGGCGACAGCGGTGAGACCGATCAGGTCGTCGACGCCGGCCGTGCCATGGCCGAACGCGCCGTGCCGCTGCTGCAGAAGGGACTCTCGGGCGAGCTCGGCATTCCCGTAATTGTCGACCTCAAGGCCGTCGAGGTCAGCCGCGTCCCGGAGGCGCGCTCGCGCGCCGGCGACAATTTCGCGATGACCGTCGTCGGCTCGCCGGCGTCCTCGGACGCGATGACACTCGTCATGGATTCTCCCGCAATCGCGATCATGGTCTCCACCCTGTTCGGCGGCGACCCGGATATGCCGGTGTCGCCGATCGAGCGCGAGCTGTCGTCGATCGAGGCCGATGTCTCGACCATGGTGCTCCAGGAAGTGGCGCAGGCGCTGAACGGATCGGGGCGGCGCTCGCTCGAACTGCGGCTGCCCGCACCCCGCGCCATGTCGGGGATCGAGGCCAGGCGGCACGTGTTGCGCGACGGTGCCGCGATCCGCATCGTCCTTGGCATCTCGACGCCGGTCGACAGCGGCTCGATTACCGTGACGATGCCGCAGCGCATCGTGCTGGCGGGCCGCGATGCCACGGCCAGCATCAGCGAGGACGATCATGGCACCAGTTGGCGGGCACGCTTTTCGGAAGAGGTGATGCGCTCGACCGTAGCGCTCGAGGCCACCATGCCGCTGGCGCGGCTGACGCTGGGCGACCTCGCCAACCTCGAAGTGGGCCAGGTCATCGACTTCGAAGAAACGGCGCAATCGCGGGCTCGCCTCGGCGCGCGCGGCCAGACGCTGTTCGTATGCGAGTTCGGCAAACTGGGGCAGAATTACACCGTCCGAATCAGGCATCCTTTCGATGCCGGGCAGGATTTCATCGATGGGCTCATGCCGGCTGGTGCCGGGCGCGCCTGAGCTTTTGGAGACGACGCATGGCCAAGACCAAGGTAGAAGCAGAGCTCGACCAGCCGGACGAGCAGCTCGATCGCGCCATCGAGGAATTGCGGGGGGTCCTGCACGAAGAAGAGCAGCGCCCCGATGCGGCGTTCCGGGCTGCCGCGGGGGCCAATTCAAGCGTCATCATGAACATCCCCGTCGATGTCCAGATCATCCTCGGCAGCACCGAGATGGCGGTTGCCGATCTGATGGCGCTGCAGAAGGGGTCGACGGTCGCGCTCAATCGCCGCATCGGCGAGCCGGTCGATGTCGTGGTGAACGGCCGCAAGATCGCGCGCGGCGAGATCACCGTGCTCGAAAGCGACCCTTCGCGCTTTGGCATCAGGCTGACCGAAATCATCGCCGGCACGAAGGGCGCCTAGACATGGATCGCGGAGCTCGCCGGTGGCGGCGGAGGCGAAAGGCATGACGACGCCGCTGACGACCCTGACGCGCGCGCAGAAGGCGGCCGCCATATTGGTGGCGATGGGCAAACCGTCCGCCAGCCGCCTGTTGAAATTCTTCAAGCAGGAAGAGCTGAAGGCGCTGATCGAGGGCGCGCGGCTGCTCAGGACCATTCCGCAGAGCGATCTCGAGCGCATCGTCGCCGAATTCGAGGCCGAGTTCACCGAGGGCGCCGGCCTGCTCGATTCCGCCGACAGGATGGACACCATTCTCAACGAGTCTCTCTCGCCCGAAGAGATGAGTGCCATCATGGGCGACAAGAAATTCGAGGTCGCGCCTGAAGGGCCGCCGCCGATCTGGCCCGATCTCGAAAAGCTCGAACCCTCGCGGCTGGGCGCCTTCCTGGCGGGCGAACACCCGCAGACGGCGGCCATGGTGCTGTCGAAACTGGCGCCGCAGGCGGCGGCGAGTGTGCTTTTGACACTGACGAAGCCGATGCGCGGCGAGATCATCAAGCGCATGGTGACGATGGCCAACGTTCCGGCCGCCGCCACCAGGATCGTCGAGAACCGGCTGCGCTCCAGCGTGCTGTCAGATACCTCCACCAAGGACACTTCGGCCGGGCAGGCGCGCGTCGCCAGCGTGCTCAACGAGCTGGAAAAGCCCCTGCTTGAGGAGGTCATGCAGGATCTCGAAGCCGCCGGCACGCCCGACCTCGACGGTGTCCGTGCCCGGCTGTTCGCTTTCGACGACCTGCCGCTGCTCACCCAGAAGGCGCGCGTGCTTTTGTTCGACGGGCTGTCGACCGAGCTTGTCACGCTGGCGCTGCGCGGCACGTCGGCGGCACTGGCCGAGGCGGTGCTGTCGGCGATCGGCGCGCGCTCGCGACGCATGATCGAGGCCGAACTCGGGCAAGGCTCGGAGGGTGTCCCGGCCGCCGACATCATGGCTGCGCGCAAGACGATCGTGACGACCACCATCCGCCTGTCGCGCGAAGGGGCCTTCGAACTTCCCTCGACGCAGAACGCCGCCTAAGGCATGTCCGACGCCACCGACAAGGACTCGAAAACCGAAGAGGCGACGGAAAAGAAGATCCGCGATACCATCGAACAGGGCAAGCTGCCCCATTCGAGGGAAACGGCGCTCCTCGCCTCGTTCGTCGCCATACTGGTGTTCACAGTCTTCTATGCCAAGGACGCCGTCGTCGATCTCAGCACGTTCCTGTCGATGTTCCTGGAGAAGCCCGAGGCTTGGCCGATGGACACCGAGACCGATGTCATCGCGCTTTACAAGCAGGTCTTGTTCGAAGTGGGTCGCGCCGTCGTGAGCCTGCTGGTGCTGCTGACGGTTGCCGGCATCGGCGCCTCCGTGCTGCAGAACATGCCGCAATTCGTCGGCGAGCGGATCAGGCCGCAGATGTCGCGCATATCGATCGCCAAGGGCTGGAACCGGATGTTCGGCGCCCAGGGCTGGGTCGAGTTTTTGAAATCGCTCGCAAAGGTCGGTTTCGCCATCACCGTGCTCACCTTCACGCTGTCGGAGGACCACCGCAAGCTGCTTGCCGGGATGATCACCAATCCCGTCGCTTTCGGCCTCGTCATCCGTGGCATCGCCGTCGACATACTGGTGGCGATCGTGTTCGTCATGGGACTGATCGCGGCGATCGACATCGTCTGGTCGCGCTTTCACTGGAAGCAGGACCTGCGCATGAGCAAGCAGGAGGTCAAGGACGAGTTCAAGCAGTCCGAAGGTGACCCGATCGTCAAGTCGCGGCTGCGCTCGTTGGCGCGCGACCGGGCGCGTAAGCGGATGATGACCGCAGTGCCGCGCGCGACGCTCGTTATCGCCAATCCGACCCATTTCTCGATTGCGCTGAAATATGTGCGCGACGAAGATTCGGCGCCGCTGGTCGTAGCGAAAGGGCAGGATCTGGTGGCGCTGAAAATCCGCGAAATCGCCAAGGAGCATAACGTCCCGATCTTCGAGGACGTGGCGCTCGCCCGCTCCATGTACAAGCAAGTTTCGGTCGATAATGTGATCCCATCACAATTCTACCAGGCCGTCGCCGAACTGGTGCGGATCGTCTACTCGAAAAAGGCTGAGCGCAGACAGATTTCATGAACCGGCAACCGCACGCAAAATCCCGCGAGATCATCGTCGCCAGCGCCATCGAACAGGTGGTGGTGGAGCTCAGGCTGATCGACGTCGCCGACTATATCGCCTTCATCCGGCTGGAGCATTTCGCCTGCCTGTCGGATCTGGTCGATTCAGCGGCGGAGCTGTTCTTCATGCCGGGTACGCTTAGGCTCGGTCATGGCGGCGAGGCACATGTCGACTGGAGCGGCAGCCCGCGCATCGTGCTCGATCTGGAACTCAGGCCGCCCGGCGTGACCGTCTATTTCCAGCTGACGCTGAGCGAGACCGGCAGCACGGTCCTGGTCAATTACGTGTCGTTTGAAAAGCCGGGCGAAGACCCCGGGCACAACACGGCGCTGCTGGAGGCGGTGATCGAACAGGCCCGCATTCGCAAGGTCGAACCGCTGGCGTTCTAAAGCGCTTCCTTCAGCCGAGAGCGGCTACTCGATAAGCCCCAGCCGCAACGCCTTGGCGACCGCTTGGTTGCGGTTGACCGCATTGAGCTTTTGGGTCGACTGGGTGAGGTACTGGTTGGCGGTGTGCACCGACAGTTTCAGGAGCCGCGCGATCTCCTCGCTGGTGTTGCCGTTGGCGGTCAGCTTCAGGCATTCAAGCTCGCGCTTGGAGATCGAGCGCATTCTGCCGACGTCTCCCGGACGCATCCGCGCGACGGCGGCGAACAGCGAGAAGCAGCGAGCGTGAATTTCGTAGAGCGCATCCTGCGCCAGCGCGATCTCCGATCCCAGGAAGACGACAAGACCGCATTGACCGCGATCGGCATGGACGGGGAAGGCAATGCCGCTCGACCCGGGTGTCAGCGGCGCCATCTGTCCGGTCCAGGCGAGATTGCCGAACATGTCGGCCATGGCCGCCACGCCATCATCCGTCCACCAGCGCGGCTCGGTTGAAATCCGGCTATGGCGAACGATGTCCTCGCCATTGGCGCCTGAAATGAACTTGGTGGCCACCGCGACGCCTGGATAATCTGAATCAAAGCACGGGACCAGCCGCGCGCGCTCCGGCGACGGGCTGACGAAGTACAGGCCGAAGGCCGAGGCATTGATGTCGACTGAGATCCAGCGGCAGCGGCGCACCGCATCGGGAATGGTGACGGCGTGATGTGTTTCGGATCCCAGCGAGAAGGCACCGAACGGGCTGCGCTGCTCGTTGAAAAGGGCCTCCGCGGCCTCCTTGATGTCGGCGTGTTTCAAATGATGCCACTCCTGATCGCCGTGGCGATGGCCATCGCACGGTTCGAGGCCGCGAATTTCTGGATGGCGTGGGTGATGTAGCTGTTGACGGTGTTGGAGGAGACGCCAAGGATCACCGCCACCTCGTCGGTGGTCTTGCCTTCCGAGACCCAGAACAAGCATTCGCGCTCGCGGTCCGACAGCGGATCCTGCATCGCCGCGGCGGCGATCAACTGCGGGATGTGCGAAAGCGCGTAGCAGCATTTCAGCTGCGCCTTCATCAGCGCCGGCTGGTCGATCCGGCCGGCGGCGGCCGCCGAGAACAAGGCGAACAGGCGCTGACGGCCGACATTCAGCCGCAGTGAATAGACCTCGGCATGGCCGAGCACGTCGAGGAGCCGAGCCTCTTCGCCCGAGACCAGCCCGCCGGCATCCGGCGCCTGGGCCGCCACCAGCGGCGTCGGACGGATACCGGGTGCGGCGGTGAGCGGGCCTTGTGCAAGGCCGGCGATCAGCCGCTTGCCGATCAACTCGATGGCGTCGAAGATCCAGTTCGAAGACACGATACGTGCATCGTTGCGGTCCTGGTCATGGACGATGGCGACCAGCATGTAGCTGTCGGCGCCGATCTCGGCGGTCAGCTCCATGAAGAAGGAGGTGAGATCACCGCGCGACGTCAGGCGCGAGCCCAATGTGTCGGATTGAAGAGGCGCGGCGGGACTGCTCATCTGCTGCTTTTTGGTCGGAATCAATTCTGATGCCCGGCTGCTGGAGTGCCAGCCGCCGAACCCGAAAACGCGTTACTTTTACGAGACACACACGAGGCGCGGGGCCGCGCCCAACCAGACGGAATCCATTCAGGGAACGCGAGACATCCGCGTCTGGCGCCGGAAAAATTCCGGAACGTGAGACTTTGGGTGGTCGCCGCGCCCCCCGAGGACCGGCTGATTCGGGTCTAATCTACCCGCAGATGAATCCGACATCAAACGCGATTTGACAAAATCGAATCCGGTGGACTCGACCTGCGACTCAGCGGCCAATTTCTTTGCATTTCCTGGGCACGGAAATCGAGCCGCGCAGGCCGGCCATGATTTTTGCGAGGCTTACGCGGCGCCTCAGGATGCAAAAAAGGGGCGGCTGCCGCCACCCTTCCTTTGTCCGTCCTCCCCGCAGGCGCTCCGCTTTCTGGACGACCGCTCTACCGATCCTCGAACCCGGTCAGCACGCCGACGGCATTGATGCCGATCTCCTCGACGGCATAGCCGCCTTCCTGGACGAACAGCGTCGGCAGGCCGAGCTTGGCGATGCGCTGGCCGATCTTCGGATAATCCAGGCTTTTCAGCTTGAACTGGCTGATCGGGTCCTTTTCGAAAGTGTCGACGCCGAGCGAGACGACGACGATGTCGGGAGCGTAGGCGGCGAGCCTGGCGCAGGCATCCTCCAGCGACACGTTCCAGGCATCCCAGCCGGTGCCGAAGGGCATGGGGTAGTTGAGGTTGAAGCCTTCGCCGGCCCCCGCGCCACGCTCATCGGCATGGCCGAGGAAGAACGGGTACTCGACCATCGGATCACCGTGCAGGTTGAGAACCTGTACGTCGGCGCGGTCATAGAAGATCTCCTGCGTGCCGTTCCCGTGGTGATAGTCGACGTCGAGGATCGAGATACGCTTGGCGCCCTGGTCGCGGAACCATTGCGCGGCGACGGCCGCGTTGTTGATGTAGCAATAGCCGCCCATGAAGCCGGCCCCGGCATGGTGGCCGGGCGGACGGCAGAGCGCGAAGGCCGACCTCTCGCCGTCCTTGACCAGGCCGGCGGCGGTCAGGGCGACGTCAAAGGACGATTTGATCGCGGCCCAGGTGCCCTCGACGAAGGTGGCGCCGCCGTCGAAGGAATAGTAGCCGAGCAGGGCGTCGATGCGCTTGGGCGGCACGTCGCCGCGCAGTCCGCGCGTCGGCCAGGTGAAGGGCATCGCGGTGCCCGCATGGCCCTCGGCGATCCATTGCGGCCAGACGGTCGGCAAGAAGTCGATGTAGTCGGCCCTGTGGACGCGCTTGGCGGCGGCAAGGTCGTGCTCGACCGGCGCGATGATCGGCCCGAGCTTCTCGCTTTCGACCCGCGCCTTGATGAACTCCGCCCGCGAGGGCTTTTCGAAGCCGGGCACGATGGCTGAGGTGACCAGTTCCATCTGCCCGGCATGACCGGCGTGAAGCGGCGAATAGACAGTCTTCATGAAATTCCTCTCGAAGTGCGAAGCTAAGGCAATTCCAGGAAAGGTGTGAAGCGGTTTTCCGTCCGGAATTGCATTGAAGCCGGTTAGTCAAGGTTGAGGTAGGGGCTCACCAAGGCGAGCCACATGGTTTCCACATCGTCCTCGATGAGGTCGAACGTCCTGCGGTCCTTCTTCAGTCCAACGAGCCGGCAGACGTGCCCGACCTCCATCATCAGCACGCCGAGCCGGCTGGCGATCTTGCCTTCGAGTGCGGGGTTCACATGCTGCAGCCATGCAGCATAGAGGGCGATGATCTGGTCGTCATATTCGTTCTGGATCGGCCGCAGGTCGGCATTGCCTGAAATGGCCTCGATCACCGGCATCAGGGTGGCGTTTTCGAGGTAGAGCTTCGACGTGTCGATGAACAGCTTGCGCACTTCCCGCCGAAATTCTTCGCGGTTGGTGGGCGGGGCGACCTTGATGCGCCTCGCGATCACCTCGGGAAAGGATGACAGCCAGCGCCGGGCGAGATCCAGAAGAATGGCTTCCTTGTTGGGAAAGTACTGGTAGACCGAACCGACCGACAGGCCCGCGCGCTGCGCGATGGCGAGCGTCGTCGGTGTCCTGGTTCCTTGCTCACGCGTCAGGATCAGCGCCGCGTCGAGAATCCTGTCGACCACCTTGCTGGACCGTTGTTGCCGCGGCTGCTTGCGCGGCTCGAGCGCTATCCTGGTTTTGCGGTCGAGACTGCGCTTCACTGCTTGATGCCCTCGTTCCCCGCCTGGTCCCAACACAAGCGGGGCGTGCTGTCCACAATACATTCTAAATCCGGCATGTTGACAAACGCGAATAATCAGTCGCATTCTTTATCCACACTGTCTCTTGGGATAACAAGGGAAATTTCGAAGACAGCGTACTGGCATCTATTTTTGTCCCATGGCGCCGCTCCTGTGGAGTGGGTCGTTGGGCACGGGGTTGTCGGGTCTAAAATCAGTCGTCAAAAGCGCGGAGTCGCGATGCCTGTTACGGGTGCGGGTCACAATGCGGATCTGATTGTCATCAACGGTCGTGTGCTGACCATGGACGGTGACAATCCCGCCGCCGAGGCCGTTGCCGTCAAGGACGGCGCCATCATCGCCATTGGCAGCAGCACCTCCATCGAAGTGCTTAAAGGACCGGACACGGAGGTGATCGACGCGCATGGCGGATCGGTGATCCCGGGTTTCATCGAAGCCCACATGCATCTGTTTTCAGGCGCGGCCGAGCTTGCCCATCTGCAACTGGCCGGCGTGCATGGGTTCGAGGCGCTGCGGAAGGCGATCCGCGACTATGCAGTGGCGCACCCCGATGCGCGGATGCTGGTCGGGCAGAGCGTCGACTACACCGTGCTCGACGACGAGCGGGTGACGCGACACCATCTCGACGCGATCCTGCCGGACCGGCCATTCGTCATGGCCGCCCCCGACCACCATACGATGTGGGCCAACACAAAGGCGCTTGAACTGGCCGGCATCCTCAAAGGACGCATGCTTGGTCCGGGCAATGAGATCGTCATGGGCGACGATGGCTTGGCAGCGGGCGAATTGCGCGAGGGCGAGGCCTTCGGCCCGGTTCTCGACCTTGCCGGCGAAGGCCGCGTGCGGCTGGGCCTGGCGACCGGCGGTGAGCCGGACCCGATGCCGTCGGCCGCCGAACGCGCCGCCGACCGCGACATCATGCGGCGCGGGCTTGCCTGGTGCGCGCGCCACGGCATCACCTCGATCCAGAACATGGACGGCAATCTCTACCAGCTCGAACTGCTGGCCGAGATCGAGGCCGAGGAAGGCCTGCCCTGCCGCGTGCAGATCCCCTTCCACTACAAGAACTTCATGACGCTCGACATGCTCGACAAGGCGTCCGTGATGGCCGAACGCTACGACAGCGAATGGCTGTCCTCGGGCATGGTCAAGGTGTTCTACGACGGCGTGCTGGACTCGTGGACGGCTGTCATGGTCGAGCCCTATGCCGATCGTCCCGACTGGGTCGGCGAGCCGCTGTTCACGCCACGGCAGTTCATCGACCTGGCGGTCGCCATCGACAGGCGCGGGCTGCAGATCGCGGTACACTCGATCGGCGACGGCGCCGTGCGTGCCGTGCTCGACGGCTACGAGGCGGCGCAAAAGGCCAACGGCAAGCGTGACAGCCGGCATCGCGTTGAACATATCGAGGTCACCACCCCATCGGATGTGCCGCGTTTTGCCGAACTCGGGGTCATCGCCTCGATGCAGCCGCCGCATCCGCCCGGCGCCATGGATTTCCCGTTGGAGCCGACCGTGTCGCGCATCGGGCAGGCCCGCTGGCCGCTGAGCTATGCCTGGCGCACCTTGAAGGACGCCGGCGCCCATGTCGTGTTCGCCTCGGATTGGCCAGTGTCGCCGATCGACCCGATCCTGGGCATTCAGGCGGCAGTGCTGCGCAAGCCATGGGCAGAAAGCGATCCCGACCAAAGCTTCTCGCTGCATGAATCGATCGCCGCCTACACGGTCGAGGGCGCCTATGCGGAATTCGCCGAGCATCGCAAGGGCATGCTGAAATCCGGCTACATGGCGGATCTGGTGGTGCTGTCGGCCGATATCGAGAAGACGGCGCCGGCCGATCTGCACAAGGTACGGCCGGTGACGACGATCTGCGGCGGCAAGGTCACCTATCAGGCCCGATAATGGCATGAGGCTTGCTGGCTAAAGACTGACTGAACTGTGATTCGATGCCGGGCTTGCCAACCTACCGGCCATGTGGTCACATCCAACAGGGGACAAACTCCGCCAGCAAGAGCGGGGTCAACAGTGAGGCGTAATCGTGCCGGACAAACCGGATCGGAATGCGATTGAAGTAGTAAACGTCAGCAAAATTTTCGGATCGGGTGAG
This sequence comes from Mesorhizobium australicum WSM2073, assembly GCF_000230995.2. Classification (NCBI taxonomy): domain Bacteria; kingdom Pseudomonadati; phylum Pseudomonadota; class Alphaproteobacteria; order Hyphomicrobiales; family Phyllobacteriaceae; genus Mesorhizobium; species Mesorhizobium australicum. Next base: position 2,084,451 of record NC_019973.1, read on the forward strand.
GGGCAGGTCGCTGCTCTCGACAAGGTTTCGGTCTCCATTCGCGAAAACGAGTTCTTCACGCTGCTGGGACCCTCAGGCTGCGGCAAGACCACCTTGTTGCGGCTGATCGCCGGCTTCGACTTTCCAACCGCCGGGGAAATCCTGCTCTACGGTCAGGACATCGCGCCCTTGCCGCCGTTCAAGCGCCCGGTCAACACCGTCTTCCAGTCCTACGCGCTGTTCCCGCATATGACGGTGGCCGACAATATCGGCTTCGGCCTGGAGATGCTGGGCAAGCCCAGGGCCGAGATCAAGGCGCGCGTCGCCGAGATGCTGAAGCTGGTCAAGATGGAAGCGCTGGCCGGCCGCCGCACAGCCCAGATTTCCGGTGGCCAGCAGCAGCGCGTGGCATTGGCCCGGGCATTGGCGCCGCAGCCGAAAGTGCTGTTGCTCGACGAACCGCTCTCAGCCCTCGACTACAAGTTGCGCAAGGAGATGCAGATCGAGCTCAAGCGGCTGCAGCACGAGACCGGCATCACCTTCATCTTCGTCACTCATGACCAGGAAGAAGCGCTGACCATGTCGGACCGCGTCGCTGTGATGTCGTCGGGCAAGATCCTTCAGGTCGGTTCGCCCTGGGATATCTATGACAAGCCGGCGGATCGCTTTGTCGCCGACTTCATCGGCGAAACCAACTTCCTCACCGCCGCCATATCGGGCATCGGCAGCGGCAAGGCGCGCGCGACGCTCAAATCCGGCGCGACCATCGAGGCGACCGTTGCCGAAGGTTTTCAGCCGAAGGACAACGCCACGGTGGTGGTAAGGCCCGAGCACGCCAAGCTGACGAAGGACAAGGGCGACGTGTCGGGCACGGTCGAGAACATCGTCTATTTCGGCACCGACACGCATATCCACGTCCATCTCGACAGCGGCGAGGCCTTCACCGTGCGCCAGCAGAACACGCGCAGCGCAGGCTGCGGTTTCGAGCGTGGCGACAAGGTCGGCATCATGATCGGCAACGATGCCGCGCAAGTGCTGAGGGACTAATGGCGACCGCGGAAGAAGTCGCCAAGGCAGCGGAACGGCGCGATGTCCGTGACCGCTGGCTTCTGTCAGCGCCGGCGCTGCTGGTCATTCTGTTCGCCGCGACCGGCCCGTTGCTGATCGTGTTGGTCTATTCGCTCCTGACGCCGGGCGCATATGGCGACGTGAAATGGCAGTTCTCGGGCGATGCCTGGACGTCGGTGTTCCTGGAGCGCGACATTTTCGACGACACGCTGTCGCTGGCGGCGGCGCATGTCACCATCTTCTGGCGCTCGATCAAGCTTGCGGTTGTGACGACACTCGCCACGTTGGCGCTCGGTTTCCCGACGGCCTACTTCATGGCGACGCGCAGTGAAAAGACCAGGGATCTCTGGCTGTTCCTGATCACCATCCCGTTCTGGACCAACCTGTTGATCCGCACTTTCGCCGTGCTGCAGATCATCCGCAACGAAGGCATCGTCAACACGATCCTGCTCAAGCTCGGCATCGTCTCGGCGCCGGTCCAGATCCTCTACACCGACACGGCGATCCTGATCGGCATGGCCTATGTCTACCTGCCGCTGATGGTTCTGCCGATCTACGCCAGCATGGAGAAGCTCGATTTCCGGCTGGTCGAGGCGGGCTACGATCTTTACGCGACGCGTTTCAAGGTGCTGCGGAAGATCATTTTCCCGCTGGTCAAACCCGGCGTCATCGCCGGCTCGATCCTGGTCTTCATTCCGGCGCTCGGCGCTTATGTGACGCCGAGCGTGCTCGGCGGCGGCAAGAACATGATGCTGTCCAATTTGATCGAACTGCAGTTCGGACAGGGCCGCAACTGGCCGCTCGGCTCGGCACTGTCGATCACAGTGATGATCATCGTTATGGTGGCGCTGCTTGCCTATGTGCGCAATGCCGGGAAGTCGGGGGTGCGGCATGGCTAGCAACTTTTCCATCAAGCACCAGCCGGGTTTCACCGCGATCGCGGCGACTTGTTTCGTTATCCTCTATCTGCCCATCATCGTGCTGGTTATCTACGCCTTCAACGCGGCGAGCTCGACATCCGAATGGGGCGGCTTTTCGCTGAAATGGTTCCAGTCGGCATACCAGAACACTCAGGTCATCGACGCGACGCTGCGTTCCTTCCAGATCGGCTCCATCGCGGCGGTGCTGTCGACCGTCTTTGCCACCATGGCGGCACTCGCCACCACGCGCACGGCGTCGTATCCCGGCCTTACCTTCAAATACGCGGCGATCAACCAGCCGCTGATGGTGCCCGAGATCGTCACCGGCGTGGCGCTGCTGATCTTCTTCTCGCGCATCAAGATCTTCACCGGTTATTCCGGCATCGGCTACCTGGTCGCCGCGCATACGGCGTTCTGCATTCCGTTCGCCTATCTGCCGATCCGGGCGCGGCTGGAGAATATGGACCTGACGCTCGAGCGCGCCGCGGCCGATCTCTACGCGACGCCATGGAAGACCTTCCGCCGCATCACGCTGCCGCTTTTGTGGCCTGGTATCCTGGCCGGCCTGATGCTGGCCTTCGTCATCTCGCTCGATGACGTGGTCATCACAGAGTTCGTCAAATCGGGCGGTCAGGACACGCTGCCCACTTACATGCTCGGCCAGATCCGCCGCGGCATCACACCCGAGATCAACGCGATATCGACCGCCTTCCTGCTGCTTTCGGTCGCGATCGTCACGTTGTTTTTCTTCGTCAGCAGGAAACGAGACTGAAACCGACAATGGGAGTTAAAACCATGAACTGGAAGACAACAGCGACCGCCATGGGGTTGGCGTTGCTTGCCTCGACGGGCCTCGCGCGGGCCGAAGGCGTGCTCAACATCTACAATTGGGGAAACTACACCAGCCCCGACGTGATCAAGAAGTTCGAGGCGAAATACAACATCAAAGTGACGATCACCGACTATGACTCGAACGACACCGCTCTGGCCAAGGTTCGCCAGGGCGGCACCGGCTTCGACATCGCGGTGCCTTCGCAGACCTATGTGCCGATCTGGATCAAGGAAGGCCTCGTCCAGGAGACCGATCCCGGCAAGATGGAGAACGCCAAGAACATCGCGCCCGAATGGGCCAACCCCGACTTCGACCCAGGCCGCAAATACACTGTTCCTTGGGCCTGGGGCACGATCGGCGTCGTCGTCAATACCGACGCCTACAAGGGCCCGGCGAACACCTGGGGCATCATCTTCAACACGCCCGACGAGTTGAAGGGCAAGGTCAACGTCGTGCCCGAGATGGGCGACGTGATGTTCGCGGCGATCAAGTATGTCGGCGGTCAGCAATGCACCGACGACAAGGCGGTGCTGAAGAAGGTGCGCGACCTCCTGGTGGCAGCCAAGCCGAACTGGATCGCCATGGAATACAACACCATCGAGAAGATGGGCGCCGGCGACTTCAAGGCAACCAGCGACTGGAACGGTTCGGCCCTGCGCCAGCGGCTGGCCAACCCGGCCATCCACTTCAACTATCCGAAGGAAGGTTATGGGCTGTGGAGCGACAACGTCGTTGTGCTCAAGGAGGCCAAGAACGTCGAAAACGCCAAGCTGTTCCAGAACTTCATCATGGATCCGGAAAACGCCGCGGGTCTCTCGGCCTTCCACCGATACGCGAACGCCATCACCGGCTCGGACAAGTACATGCCAGCCGACATGAAGGACGCGCCGGAGGTGGTCATTCCGGCCGACGCCAAGCCGCTTGGCGAACTGCAGCAGATGTGCGCTCCGGAGACGCAGGAACTCTACACCAAGATCTGGACCGAACTGCAGAAGTAGTCACAGACCCAAGGGGCCCGGCGGCACTTGCCGCCGGGCCTTTTCTTTCCGGGAATGGCCTTTCATGAGTTCCTATCGCAATTCCAATCCGCGGCCGCCGATCATGCAAGGCTCGCCGCCCGCCATGCTGCCGCCGAGGCTCGACTGGGACAGGCCGCCCTGGAACCGCTGGGCTTTCCAGCACATACGGGAAATTCTGCCGACCGTGGAAGTCTGGCGCGGCGCTGGCCATCGCCACCGTCTCGAACGCGCCGAGGTCGATCTCGACGGGCTAGCGGTCGAGGACAGCGAGGGCAGGCCTTCGACACTCGCCGGTCTGCTCGACGAGACCTATACGGACGGCTTCCTGGTGCTCAAGGACGGCAGGATAGCCTATGAGCGCTATTTCAACGGCATGGACGAGCGCACGCTGCACCTGTCGCAGTCGATGGCCAAGTCGGTCACCGGCTCGGTGTTCGGGATATTGGCCGGGCGCGGCCTGATCGATCCGGCGAAGCCAGTGACGGACTACCTGCCGGAACTGAGCGCGACCGGGTGGGCCGGCGCCAGCGTCCAGCATGTGCTTGATATGACCACCGGCGTGCGGTTTTCGGAGGAATACACCGACCGCTATTCCGACATCGGCCAGGTCGATGTCGCCACCGGCTGGAAGCCGGTGCCACCGGGCAGCGATCCGGATTTCCGCTGGCCATCGCACATGTTCGAACTGATCCTGGGCTTGAAGGACACGGTTCGCCCGCATGGAGCCACGTTCGAATATCGCTCGATCGAGACGGACGTGCTCGCCTTCATCATGGAACGGGTGACCGGCAAGCGGCTGGCGCAACTCGTCTCGGAAGAACTTTGGCAAAAGCTCGGGGCTGACGAAAGCGCCTGCTTCACCGTCGACAGCGCCGGCTATGCGCTGGCCGATGGCGGCTTCAACGCGACGCTGCGCGACTACGCCCGCTTTGGCCAGCTGATCCTCGACAGTGGCGGCGGCATCGTGCCGGCGGACTGGATCGAGGCGACGCGTACCGGCAGGCATGGTCCGGATTTCTCGGCCAGCCTGCCCGAGGGCAGCTATCGCAACCAGTTCTGGATCGAGAATCCCAGCTCGCGGGCACTGATGTGCCGTGGCGTGTTCGGACAGTTGATCCATATCGACTGGAACACAGGAATAGTCGTGGTGAAGCTGTCGACCTGGCCGGATTTCAGCAACATGGCCTATTCCAGGGCAACGCTGAAGGCCGTGCACGCCATCGCCGCGGCGCTTGCCTGAGCTTCATGACCAATGGACTGGGAGGAAACGCCATGACCGGCAAGACCGCGTTCGAGACTCGATACGGATTCCGCCGCAACGAGGTGCTGCTCGGCAACTGGCGTGTGAGCCCGTTCAATCGGTGGTCGTTCCAGAATCTCGGCGAACTGGTGCCGACCGCCCGGGTGGCGGCAGCGCCCGGCGCCGCAGAAGCCCCTCGGCGAGACATGGACGGCTTGCTCGGGGAAAAGGTCACGGTCGCGACTGCACCGGAGACGGTGGCTGAATTCCTCCTGCGCTCCAGCACCGACGCCCTGACGGTGATGAAAGGCGGCAAGATCATTGGCGACTGGTTCGCGCCGCATATGGAGTTTGGCGCGCGCCACATCATCTTCTCGATCAGCAAATCGGTGACCGCGATCATCGCCGGCATACTGGAAGGCGAGGGGGTGTTCGATCCGGAAGCGCCGGTGATGGACTATATCCCCGAAGCAGCCGGCTCGGCCTATGGCGATGCAAGCGTTCGGCATGTGCTCGACATGAGCGTCAGCCTCGACTTCGAGGAGGCCTATCTCGATCCGGAAAGCGCCTTCGCCCGCTATCGCCGCGCGACGCTGTGGAATCCGGGCGGCGGCACCGAAAGCCTGCGTGAATTCATCCTTACCCTGCAGCGGCTTGCCGAGCCGCATGGCCAGACCTTCCGCTACCGCTCGCCCAATTCCGACCTGCTCGGCCTGCTGCTCGAGCGCGCCTCGGGCCAGCGCTTCACCGACCTCATGCGCGAGAAACTATGGCTGCCGCTTGGCGCCCTCAGCGAGGCCTCTGTCGGCGTCGACATGGAAGGCACGGCACGCACCGCCGGCGGCATTTCGGTGACGCCGCGTGACCTGGCGCGCCTCGGCGAGATGATGCGGCAGGGCGGCACCGCCAATGGCCGCCGCATCGTGCCCGAGGCCTGGGTGCGCGACACCACCAGCACCGGCGGCAGCTCGGAAGCTTGGCGGCGCGGTGCCATGCTGCCGCTGTTCCCGAAAGGCCGCTACCGCAACAAATGGTACCAGACCGGCTTCGAAAATGGCGCGTATTGCGGCATCGGCATCCATGGCCAGTGGCTTTATGTCGATCCCAGCACCGAAGTGGTGATCGCTAAGATGTCGTCGCAGCCGGAGCCGGTCGACGATCCGCTGGATATCGAGATCGTTGCGTTTTTCGAGGCGCTGAGCCGGATGGTCTAAGTGGGCAGTCGCGTGCGATTGGTGATGTCGGCGCTGCCCCTCATCCGCCTGCCGGCACCTTCTCCCCGTATAGTGACGGGGAGAAGGGATCTAGTCGCTACGCCGCGGCGCCCCTTTGCACCGTTGGCAATTGGCGAAATCGGCGATGACAGCGCCCTCTCCCCGTCACTGTACGGGGAGAGGATGCCGGCAGGCAGGTGAGGGGCGGCGCAGACATCAGTATCAGCAAATTCCTGCGGTACCCAGATCCGGTGAACGCATCGCGTTTTCCTGTGGACCTCCGCCGCCGTTGAAAACGTCGCGGTTGGCGGACCTGATGTCTGCGCTTATGGTCGCCGCTCTTTTCGACGAGAGTGGGAAGACATGGCATCCGACATCAAGCGCATCGCAGCCATCATCGCGGCCGAAATCAAGGCGCGGCCGGAACAGGCGGCCGCGGCGATCGGACTGCTCGATGAGGGGGCGACGGTGCCGTTCGTGGCACGCTACCGCAAGGAAGTGACCGGCGGGCTGGACGACACGCAATTGCGCGACCTTGCCGAGCGTCTTGTCTATCTGCGCGAACTCGACGCGCGCCGCGACACCATCCTGGGCTCGATCCGCGAGCAGGGCAAGCTGACGCAAGAGCTTGAAACCAAGATCGCGGGCGCCGCGACCAAGGCGGAGCTAGAGGACATATACCTGCCCTACAAGCCGAAGCGCCGCACCAAGGCCGAGATCGCCCGCGAGCGTGGATTGGGGCCGCTGGCCGAAGCCATTCTCAACAACCGTGCGCTGGTGCCCGCGGACGTCGCGCTCGCCTATGTCACCGGCGAGGTGGCCGATGCGAAGGCGGCGCTCGAGGGCGCGCGCGACATCCTGTCGGAGCAATTCGCCGAAAACGCCGATCTGGTCGGCAAGCTGCGCAGCTACATGAAGGAGCGCGCCTTCCTGCGCGCCAGGGTGGTCGACGGCAAGCAGGAGGCCGGCGCGAAATTCTCCGACTATTTCGACCATGTCGAACGTTGGGCGACCGTGCCAAGCCACCGCGCGCTCGCCATGCTGCGCGGCCGCAACGAGGAGGTGCTGTCGCTCGACATCGAGGTGGATGCCGATGACGGCTCGCCGGTGAAGCCGGTCGAGCGGATGATCGCCAACGCCTACGCCATCGGTGCCAGCCTGCCCGGCGACCGCTGGCTGATGGAAGTGGCAGGCTGGACCTGGCGCATCAAACTGTCGCTGCACCTGACGCTCGACCTGATGCGCGACCTGCGCGAGCGGGCCGAGGAAGAAGCGATCCATGTCTTTGCCCGTAACCTCAAGGATTTGCTGCTGGCGGCTCCCGCCGGCTCGCGGCCGACGATGGGGCTCGATCCGGGCATCCGCACCGGCGTCAAGGTGGCGGTGGTCGATGGCACCGGCAAGCTGCTGGCGACGACGACGGTCTATCCGTTTCCGCCGAGGAACGATGTGCGTGGCACGCAGGCCGAACTTGCGGCACTTATCCGCCAGCACAAGGTCGAGCTGATCTCGATCGGCAACGGCACCGGCAGCCGCGAGACCGAGAAGCTGGTCGCCGACATGCTGTCCGACATGCCTTCGACCGGCGGTCCGAAGCCGCTCAAGGTGATCGTCAGCGAGGCGGGAGCGTCGGTCTATTCGGCCTCGGCGACGGCTGCCGCCGAGTTCCCCGGCCTCGACGTGTCGCTGCGCGGCGCGGTGTCGATCGCGCGACGGCTGCAGGATCCGCTGGCCGAACTGGTCAAGATCGAGCCGAAATCCATCGGCGTCGGCCAGTATCAGCACGATGTCGACCAGTACCGGCTCGGCCGCTCGCTGGAAGCGGTGGTGGAGGACGCCGTCAACGCGGTCGGCGTCGACCTCAACACCGCCTCGGCGCCGTTGCTGGCGCGGGTTTCAGGCCTCGGCGCGTCGCTCGCCGATGCAATCGTCGCGCATCGCGATGCGACCGGCCCGTTCGCCAGCCGCAAGGATCTGCTGAAGGTGGCACGGCTTGGGCCGCGCGCGTTCGAGCAGTCCGCCGGCTTCCTGCGCATCGCCAACGGCAGCGAACCGCTCGATGCCTCGTCGGTGCATCCGGAGGCCTATGGCGTGGCCAAGAAGATCGTCGCCGCCTGCGGCCGCGACGTGCGTTCGCTTTTGGGCGACAGTGCCGCGCTCAAGGCGCTCGACCCGCGCGTCTTCGTCGACGAGCGGTTCGGCTTGCCGACGGTGCGCGACATTCTGGCGGAGCTGGAGAAGCCCGGCCGCGATCCGCGTCCCGGCTTCAAGACGGCGACCTTCGCCGATGGCATCGACGAGATCAAGGATTTGAAGCCCGGCATGCTGCTGGAAGGCACCGTAACCAATGTCGCCGCTTTCGGCGCCTTCGTCGATATCGGCGTGCACCAGGACGGGCTGGTGCATGTCTCGCAGCTCGCCGACCGCTTCATCAAGGACGCGCATGAGGTGGTCAAGGCCGGCGACGTGGTCAAGGTGCGCGTCGTCGATGTCGACATCAAGCGCAAGCGTATCGCGCTCTCCATGCGTAAGGATGCCGGCGAGGGCGGTGCATCGAAGGGCGGGCCGCGCGACAATGGCGGCGGCAGGCCGGCGCCACGCGGGCCTACGCCGCAACGCCAGCCGGAGCGGCCGGCACAGCAAGGTGCGTTCGGCGCCGCGCTGGCGGACGCGCTGAAGCGAAAGTAGCTACCACGCCAGAACAGCCGGCTCCTTCTCAAGCTGGCCGAGCAGCCAGTCCCGGAAACTGGCAACCGGCGGATAGCCGCGCTTGTCGTGGGGGACGACGAGGTAATAGGCATTGCGGCTTTGCATCGGTTGGCCTGGCGCGGGCACAAGTTGGCCGCGCTGCAGTTCGCCCTCGATGAGGATCTGCGGCAAGAGCGCCACGCCGAGGCCCGCCATGCAAGCCTGGGCGGCGGTGGCGAACTGCTCGAATTGCATGCCAGGCCCGGTCGGCGCGCTCAGGCCCTGATGCTCAAACCATTCGCTCCAGGCCCCCGGGCGCGTCGTCATGTGCAGCAGCGGCAAACGGCCGATGTCGGCCGGTGTGGCGATGGCGCGGCCGGCGAGGAAGTCGGGCGACACCACCGGTGCCACCGTCTCGCGCACCAGAAGTGTCGAGTCGGCGTCCGGCCAGTCCGGCAGGCCGTAGTGGATGGCGGCATCCAACCGTTCGCGGGCGAAGTCGAAGCGCCCGACGCGGGTGACGAAATTGATGGTGATGTCGGGATTGTTCTCGACGAAATCGGGGATCATCGGCATCAGCCAACGCGTACCGAAAGTCGGCAGAATGGCAAGATTCAAGATCCCACTATGCCGATTGCTCATCAATCCAAGGGCTGCGTCACGCAACTGGCCAAGCGCCGAGCGTACCGCTTCGGCGTAGATTTCACCTGCCGTGGAGAGCCTTACATTGCGGCTGTCGCGTTCAAACAGCTGCCGGCCGAACTGATCTTCCAAAAGCCTGACCTGGCGGCTGACCGCGCCCTGGGTCAGGTCCAATTCCTGGGCGGCGGCGGTGAAGGAGCCAAGCCGCGCCACGGCCTCGAAGGCGGCAAGGGCGCTGATATTGGGCAAAAGGCGGCGCTGGACACTCATGATCCATTCCTAACGCTCATTGATCCGCGAAGCAATTTCGTTTGATTTTTTCAGGCCACGAGCCGATAAGCCGGGCTTCACCTGTTTCAAGGATCGAGAAGCCATGGCCGACAAGAATGCATTCGTGTGGGAAGACCCGTTCCTGATCGAGGACCAGCTTTCGGAAGACGAGCGCATGGTGCGCGATGGCGCTGCCGCCTTTGCCGCCGACAAGCTCGCGCCGCGTATCGAGGAAGCCTATCTCAACGAGACCTTCGACACGGCGATCTTCCGCGAGATGGGCGAGGCCGGCCTGCTCGGCATCAACATTCCGGAGGAGTTCGGTGGCCTCGCTGCCAGCTATGTCACCTACGGGCTGGTGGCGCGGGAAGTGGAACGCGTCGATTCCGGCTATCGCTCGATGATGTCGGTGCAGTCGTCGCTGGTGATGTACCCGATCCATGCCTATGGTTCGGACGAACAGCGCAGGAAGTACCTGCCGAAGCTTGCCAGCGGCGAATGGATTGGCTGCTTCGGTCTGACCGAGCCGGATGCCGGCTCCGACCCCGGCGGCATGAAGACCCGCGCCGAAAAGACCGCCAGCGGCTACAAGGTCTCCGGCTCCAAGATGTGGATTTCCAACGCGCCGGTCGCCGACGTGTTCGTCGTATGGGCGAAGTTGAAGGGGGAGAACGGCAAGGACGAGATCCGCGGTTTCGTGCTCGAGAAAGGCATGAAAGGGCTGTCGGCGCCGAAGATCGGCGGCAAGCTTTCGCTGCGCGCGTCGATCACCGGTGAAGTGGTGATGGAAGGCGTCGAGGTCGGCGAGGACGCGCTGCTGCCCAACGCCAAGGGCCTCGGTGGACCCTTCGGTTGCCTCAACCGGGCCCGCTACGGCATCTCCTGGGGTTCGATGGGCGCGGCGGAAGATTGCTGGCATCGCGCTCGCCAGTATGGCTTGGACCGCAAGCAGTTCGGCAAGCCGCTGGCCGGCACGCAGCTCTACCAGAAGAAGCTCGCCGACATGCAGACCGAGATCGCTCTGGGGCTACAGGCCTCCTTGCGCGTCGGGCGCCTGCTCGATGCAGGCAAGATGGCGCCGGAAATGATCTCGATCGTCAAGCGCAACAATTGCGGCAAGGCGCTGGACATCGCCCGCCAGGCCCGCGACATGCATGGCGGCAACGGGATCCAGATCGGCTATCACGTCATGCGCCACGCGCAGAACCTGGAAACCGTCAACACCTACGAAGGCACCCATGACGTGCACGCGCTGATCCTGGGACGGGCGCAAACGGGGATACAGGCGTTCTTTTGAGCGACTTAAGCCGGCAAGCGGTTCTTTAATTTAGGTGCACCGCAACATCCGCTTGGAGAATGGCGGCCAGGTGTGTCAGGGTTCGGCTGATGAAACGCCGATCTCCGGGGCCCCATGGCAATTCTGGCAGCCGTCTACCACCTGACCCACTATAAATACGACCGGCCGGTGGTTCTCGGGCCCCAAATCATCAGGCTGCAGCCGGCACCGCATTCCCGCACCAAGGTGTTGAGCCATTCGCTCAAGGTCGAGCCGGCGAACCACTTCGTCAATCTGCAGCAGGATCCTTACGGCAACTTCCTCGCCCGTTTCGTCTTTCCGGAGCCGGTGACGGAGCTGAAGATCGAGGTCGACCTCGTCGCCGACATGACCGTCTACAATCCGTTCGACTTCTTCGTCGAACCGTCGGCCGAGGCGTTCCCGTTCGACTATCCCGAGGATATCCGTGACGACCTCGCCATCTACCGGATGCCGGAGCGGGCCGGGCCGCTGCTCCAGGCGTTTCTGAAAACCGTCGACCGCAGCGCGCCCAACACGGTCAATTTCCTCGTCGATCTCAATGCCCGCCTGCAGCGCGAGATCGCCTATATCGTGCGCATGGAAACCGGCGTCTTCTCACCGGAGGAAACGCTGGCAGCGGCCAAGGGCTCCTGCCGCGATTCAAGCTGGCTCTTGGTGCAGATCCTGCGCAATCTCGGCATCGCCGCGCGCTTCGTCTCGGGCTATCTGATCCAGCTCAAGCCCGATCTTGTCGCGCTGGATGGGCCGGCCGGCACAGCGGTCGATTTCACAGACCTACACGCCTGGTGCGAGGTCTATCTTCCTGGCGCCGGCTGGATCGGCTTCGATCCGACCTCGGGCCTGCTCACCGGCGAGAGCCATGTGCCACTGGCAGCGACGCCGCATTTCCGCAATGCGGCGCCTATTTCCGGCATGGCGAGCTTTGCCAATGTCGAGTTCGGCTTCGAGATGCGGGTCGACCGCATCGCCGAGCATCCGCGCATCACCAAGCCGTTCTCGGATGAGAGCTGGCAGGCGCTCGACGCGCTCGGCAACAAGGTCGATGCCGCGCTCGCGGCCGGGGATGTGCGGCTGACCATGGGAGGCGAGCCGACCTTCGTCTCGATAGACGATTTCGAGGCCGCCGAATGGAACACCGCCGCCGTTGGGCCAACCAAGCGCGAAAAGGCCGATGCGTTGATCCGCAGGCTGCGCGAGCGTTTCGCGCCCGGCGGTTTTCTCCACTACGGCCAAGGCAAGTGGTATCCCGGTGAAAGCCTGCCACGCTGGACGTTTTCGCTCTTTTGGCGCGCCGACGGCGAGCCGGTGTGGAGCGACCCGTCGCTGATCGCGCGGGAAGATAGTTCGGCTGATATCGGGCCGAAACAAGCCGAAAGCCTGCTGACCGCGATCGCCGGCGAACTCGGCATCGACACGTCCATGGTCAGCGAAGCCTATGAGGATCCGGCCGAATGGCTGCTCAAGGAAGGCAAGCTGCCCGAGAATGTCGACCCGTCGAATTCGAAGCTAGAAGATCCGGAGGAACGCAGCCGCATGGCGCGTGTCTTCGAACGCGGGCTGACCAAGCCGTCCGGATATGTGCTGCCGGTGCAACGCTGGAACAGCCAGGCCTCCGATCCGCGCTGGCGCTCGGAGAAATGGAAGACGCGGCGCGGCCGGCTGTTCCTGGTCCCGGGCGATTCCCCGGTCGGCTATCGTCTCCCACTGGGCACGCTGCCCTATGTGCCGCCGGCGCAATTCCCCTACATCGTGCCCGTCGATCCGTCGCTGCCGCGTGGCCCTTTGCCCGTGCGCGAAGCGATCTTGCCAGCGGCCGCTCCTGCGGAACTCGAAGGCGCCGACGAAATGGCCCGTCGCCAGCAGGCAGCCTCGTTCACGGCGACGACCGGCCAGCAGGAGCGCGTCGAGCAGGAGATCACCGAGATCGGCGGCGCGGTGCGCACGGCACTGTCGGTCGAACCGCGTGACGGCAGGCTGTGCGTGTTCATGCCGCCGGTCGAGGCGCTCGAGGATTATCTCGAACTCGTCGCCGCCGCCGAGAACGCGGCAAAGGCAATTGGCCTTCCCGTGCACATCGAGGGCTACGGTCCGCCGCATGACCCGCGCCTCAACGTCATCCGCGTGGCACCCGATCCCGGCGTCATCGAGGTCAACATCCACCCTGCCTCGAACTGGCAGGACTGCGTGGCGACAACGACGGCGATCTACGACGAGGCGCGGCAGGCGCGGCTTGGCGCCGACAAGTTCATGATCGACGGCCGCCACACCGGCACCGGAGGCGGCAACCATGTCGTGGTCGGCGGCGCCACGCCCAATGACAGCCCATTCCTGCGCCGGCCCGACCTGCTGAAGAGCCTGGTGCTGCAATGGCAGCGGCATCCCTCGCTGTCCTATCTGTTCTCCGGCCTGTTCATCGGCCCGACCAGCCAGGCGCCGCGCTTCGACGAGGCGCGCCACGACTCTCTTTATGAGCTTGAAATCGCGATGGCGCAGGTGCCGCATCCCGACCAGGGTGCCGCACCCTTGCCGTGGCTGGTCGACCGGTTGTTCCGCAACCTGTTGACCGACGTCACCGGCAATACGCATCGCTCGGAAATCTGCATCGACAAGCTGTTTTCCCCGGATGGTCCGACTGGCCGGCTTGGCCTTGTCGAATTCCGCGGATTCGAGATGCCGCCCAATGCGCGCATGTCTCTGGCGCAGCAATTGCTGGTGCGGGCCATCATCGCCCGCGCGTGGAAGAACCCGCTCGACGGGCGCTTCGCGCGCTGGGGCACCTCGCTGCATGATCGCTTCATGCTGCCGCACCATGTCTGGGCGGACTTTCTCGACGTGCTCGACGACCTCAAGCTCAATGGTTTCGAATTCCGGCCCGAATGGTTCGATGCCCAGCTCGAATTCCGCTTTCCCTTCTGCGGCGAGGTGCAGCATGCCGGCATCAAGCTGGAGCTTAGGCAAGCGCTGGAACCATGGCATGTGATGGGCGAGCAGGGCGCGATCGGCGGCACCGTGCGCTTCGTCGATTCATCGGTCGAACGGCTGCAGGTCAGGACCGAAGGCCTCAACCCGGAGCGTCATGCGATCGTCTGCAACGGCCGCATCGTGCCGATGAGGATTACCGACAACAGAGAGGTCGCGGTGGCCGGCGTGCGCTTCAAGGCCTGGCAGCCGGCCTCGGGCCTGCATCCGGCGCTGCCGGTCAACACGCCGCTGGTGTTCGACATCTATGACCGCTGGTCCGGCCGGGCAATCGGCGGCTGCGTCTACCATGTCGCGCATCCCGGCGGGCGCAGCTACGACACTTTCCCCGTCAACGGCAACGAGGCGGAGGCACGGCGGCTCGCCCGCTTCGAACCGCGCGGCCACACACCCTCGGGCTATGTGTTGCGCGAGGAACAGCCGGCGGAAGATTTCCCGATGACCCTTGACCTCAGGCGTCCACCAAGACTGTGATCTGACATGGCAAAGGGGAATCACAAAAGGGTGCGCGGCAAGCCGCAGGCCCATAGCCTGCTGGAGCACTACCAGCCGATCGACGGCGTCGTCGACGAGATGGTCGACGCGTCAGGCAATCCCCGTCCGGTCTGGAAGCATTTTGTCGAAGCGCTCGACGACCTCGGGGCCGAAAAGCTCGGCCAGCGCTTCGCCCGCGCCGATCAGTATCTGCGCGATGCCGGTGTCTATTACCGCGTCTACGACAAGGCGGGCGCCAACGAGCGCGAATGGCCGCTGGCGCATATTCCCTTGCTCATCGAGGACAGCGAGTGGCAGGCGGTCAGCGCCGGCCTGGTGCAGCGCGCCGAACTGTTCGAGGAAATTGTTGCCGATATCCACGGGCCGAACCGGCTGATCGAAAAAGGCATCCTGCCGGCAGGACTGATCGCGGCGAGCCCTGAATATTTGCGGCCCGTGGTCGGCACCAGGCCGGCCGGAGGGCATTTCCTGCACTTCTGCGCCTTCGAACTCGGCCGCGGTCCGGACGGCCGCTGGTGGGTGCTGGGCGACCGCACCCAGGCGCCTTCGGGCGCCGGCTTCGCGCTGGAAAACCGGGTCGCCACCACGCGCGCTTTGTCCGACATCTATGGCGAGATGCATGTGCACCGGCTCGCCGGCTTCTTCCGCCGCTTTCGCGATGCGCTGATCGGCATGGCAAAGGAGAGCGACGGCCGCGTCGCCATCCTGACGCCGGGGCCACTCAACGAGACCTATTACGAACACGCCTATATCGCCCGCTACCTCGGCATCATGCTGCTCGAAGGCGAGGACCTGACCGTTTCCGGCGGCAGGCTGATGGTGCGGACCGTGTCCGGCCTGATGCCCATCAGCGTGCTGTGGCGGCGGCTCGATGCCGCCTTCGCCGATCCGCTCGAGCTGCGCCCGGATTCGCAGATCGGTACGCCGGGGCTGGTCGAGGCGATCCGGCAAGGCACGGTGTCCACCGTCAATGCGCTGGGCTCGGGCCTGATGGAGACGCGCGCGCTGCTCGCCTTTCTGCCCAAGATCGCGCGCGAATTGTGGGGCGAGGAGCTGCTTTTGCCCAGTGTGGCGACATGGTGGTGCGGGCAGGAGACGGAGCGCGCCCATGTGCTCGCCAATATCGACCGCATGGTGGTCGGCCCGGCGCTGTCGACAAGACTTGCCTTCGAAGATGACGGACAGACGAAGCTCGGCTCGGCGCTGTCGGTCGGGGAGCGGGCGGAACTGGTGGCGCGCATCGAACGCGGCGGCGAGGCCTTCGTCGGCCAGGAGGCGGTGACGCTTTCGACGACGCCGGTCTATGTCGGCGGCTGGCTGGAACCGCGGCCGGCGAGCCTGCGCGTCTATCTGGCGCGTACGCCCGAGGGCTGGACGGTGATGCCGGGCGGGTTTGCGCGCGTCGGCCTATCGCTCGACCCGACGGCGATCGCCATGCAGCGCGGCGGCCAGGCGGCTGATGTCTGGGTGGTCAGCGACAGACCCGTGGAGCGCGAGACGCTGCTGCCGCAGGAGAGCGACAGCTTCAACCGGACGAGGCCCGGCAGCCTGCCCAGCCGCGCGGCGGAAAACCTGACCTGGCTCGGCCGCTACATCGAACGCTCGGAAGACACGGTGCGTATCCTGCGCGCCTATCACGTGCGGCTCGCCGAAACGTCCGATCCGGACATGCCGCTGCTGGCCGATATCAGGGATTATCTCGAACCGTTCGGCATCGATGTCGAAACGGCGATCCCGCCAGGGCTGATCGGCACGCTCGACAGCGCGGTGTACAGCGCCGGCCAGATCCGCGATCGTTTCTCGCCGGATGGCTGGCTGGCGCTCAAGGATTTGTCGAAAACGATCCATCAGTTCGCCACCACAGTGGCGCCCGGCGACGATGCGACGCGGGCCATGACCGTGATCCTGCGCAAGCTTGCCGGATTCTCGGGCCTTTTGCATGAGAACATGTACCGCTTTGCTGGCTGGCGTTTCCTCGAGATCGGCCGGCGGCTGGAGCGCGGCATCCAGATCGCCAGCACGCTGGCCCGACTGACCAGCAGCAAGGCGCCGGACGGGGCGCTGGACATGATGCTGGAGATCGGCGACAGCGTGATGACCCATCGACGGCAATATCCGGTGCAGGCCGGCCGGCGCACGGTGATCGATCTCCTGGCGCTCGATCCGCTCAATCCACGCTCCATCCTGTTCCAATTGGAGAGGCTGAAAGCAGAGATAGGGCTGTTGCCGGCGACCGGCGGCGAGGGGCACATGTCGGCGGCGGCCAAAGAGATACTGCAGCTCAACACGTCCATCGCCATCAAGGAACCGGCAGACATGACGGTGAAGGCGTTGAACGATCTCGCGGGCGAAATAGGCGGGCTCTACAGCAGCCTCGCCAAAGCCTATTTCGGCTAGAAAGAGATGGCCATGCTGTACGACATCAGGCTTCTGCTCCACTACGACTATGCTGCCGCTGCTGGCGGCGGACGCCATCAGGTGCGCGTGCTGCCGTCGACCATTGACGGTGTGCAGCGTGTCATCGCCGCTTCGCTTTCTTTTTCACCGGCACCCAACGAACGGTCGGATTTTTCCGATTTCTTCGGCAACAATGTCACTTCGATCGCGTTTCGCGACGCCCATGACACGCTCGACATCAGGATGAGCGCGCGTGTGTCGGTGGCGCGGCCCGAGCCGGGGCTCGACGTGTCGCCCGATCTCGGCCGCCTTCGACAGGAGCTGGCCGCCGTGCGGTCGCTTGCGCCTGCCTCGCCGCACCATTTCCTGGCCGCCAGCAGCCATGCGGGCATTGATGCCGCGATCACCGCATTCGCGCGAGACAGCATCGGAAACTCGGCCGCGGGGACGGCGATGAACCTGTGCAATCGCATCCATCGCGATTTCACATACGATGACGAGGCGACCACGGTGCGGACCCAGGCCAGCGACGCCTTCCAGCTGAAGCGGGGCGTCTGTCAGGATTTCTCCCACATCATGATCGCCGGCTTACGCGGGCTTGGCATTCCGGCCGGCTATGTCAGTGGCTTCCTGCGCACCATTCCGCCCAAAGGCAAGCCCCGGCTGGAAGGCGCGGATGCCATGCATGCCTGGGTCAAGGTCTGGTGCGGGCGTGATGCCGGCTGGCAGGAGTTCGATCCGACCAATGGCATGCGGGCCTCCAACGACCATATCACCGTTGGTTACGGGCGCGACTATTCGGATGTGGCGCCCATCGTCGGCGTGCTGAAGACGACTGGCGGACAGGTCGGCGACCAGGCGGTCGACGTCATCCCGGTCGTGCTCGAAAAGGCGTGAAACGGGGAGGCAGTCGACGGCCTGGAAAGTGGCGCACGCAGTCCGCGAGATGACGGACGACCGCGACGGCCGGGATCCGCTGCTGGGCCGCATCGTCGAGGTCGACACGACCTACATGGGCGCGCCTCCGCGCAAGAAGAAGTCCAAGTTCCACCGCCATGTATGGAACCCGCCAGGCAGGGGTACGAAGCGGCCGGAGGTGGCCGTCGCAGCCAGCCGAGACGGCCGTGTGGCGGCGGCGGTGATCCCCAAGGGCGACAAAGGCGCCATCGCCCGCTTCCTCGACCGTTTCGTCTCAAAGGACGCCAGGATCATGTCGGACGATGACCGCGCGATAGCCAAGGCGGCCAAGGCTTTCGCGGGCCACGCGACCGTCATCCACGGCCAGGAGGAATTCGCCCGCGGCGATGTCCATTCGAACACCGTGGAGGGCTTGGCGTCGCAGCTGAAGCGCGCCCAACTCGGCGTGTTCCACTACATCAGCGAGACGCACCTGCAGCGCTATGTCGACGAAATCATCTTCAGGCGAAACCAGCGGGAGATTATCGTCAAGCAGTACGTCGAGGACGGGCCGAAGAGCAAAGAGATGGTCTACCGGAACTTCGAGATCCAGCTGCGTGACCTGCTGAAACGGGCGATCGGACGCCAATTGCGCAGATCGCAGATCGGCGGCATGGAATGGCCGGATCCGATCGCTCCGGGATACGCGGCCGCGCCTTCGGCGGCCTCGACCTAGCGATGAAAGCGTGACGAGTAGGGCGATGGCAGACACGGTTCTTCGCTTCGTGACGCATTCGACACACCCGCCCTTCGGCTACCGAAGCGGCGTATTCAAGGTAGCGTATGAGCTTCGTAGAACGCTGCCGCCTTTAACGCCACGTTTCGAAGACATGGCGGAGCAATTGAGCTGGTTCGAGACGAACCTCGCCGTTCCCACGCGCTTTTCGACATCTCGACACCCTCGCGCACAGGAAACGGCTATCTCGTGGATCAGGAGCAGCGCCAAAGAACACGTGCGGAGGCTTCGCTTGCTTGTAGCCTTGGTCGAAGAGCTTGGGCACACCGCGATCGACGAGATCAGGACGGAGCGACCCGGCTACGTGGTGTTTGAAGACGACCATCAGGTCGTCGCGCTGCCATTTGCGGACACTCCTCGCTGATGACCCCATCCAACAGCTAGCGAATAACTGCATCGATGCGGTCACTAGAGCAGCTCACCGGTTCACGGAAAAGGCAAGCCGATCCAAGTCTTTGATTTCGCGCAATTCCGGACGGAAAAGCCGTTTCACACTTTTCCTGTAAGTGCTTAGTCTGTATTCGCCTTAAGGGAGAATAGTCTTAGGCTGCCGCGCACAGGCATGAGGTTTGTCATTGAAAGCTGTCAGCGTCGTCATACCCGCCTACAATGCGGCGGCAACGATCGCTAAAACGCTGGCCTCGCTTGGCGGAGAGGCCGGGTTTATCGGCGAGGTCCTGCTGGTCGACGATCAATCGACCGATGGCACGGCCGATGCGGCCCGGCAGGCCGCGGCGCAATCATCCCTGCCTTTGCGTGTGCTGCCCGCCAGTTGCCGCGACGCCGGCGGCGCCCGCAACCTGGCGCTCGACGAGGCAGCCCATCCGTGGGTCTACCTGATCGACGCCGACGACCTGCACCTTCAGGGCGGCTTAAGCTCCTTGCTGTCGCAGGCGGAAACCCAGCCCAAGGCCGACATGATCGTCGGCGCCTTCCGGCGCAGGGTGAACGGCCAGGACCGGCAGATCAAGGTGCCAAACGGCTATACCGCGGCCTGCCTCACCAACGCCTCCGCCTACGTGAAGGGAGATATACGCTCGGTGGCGGTGGGCAGCGTGCTGGCTTCCCGGCGTCTCATCGGCGAGACGCGGTTCCCCGTCGGGCTCGCCTTCGACGAGGACACGCTGTTCTGGGCGCGGCTGATGAGCAAGGCGTCGCTGGTCATGATTCAGCGCCCCGTCATGATCTACGAAGTTTCAGCGGAGCGTTCGGACGATCGCTTCACGGTCAACCCGGTGCGGCGCTTCCTGGACTGGCGCCGGGAACTGCGTACGCTCACCGATTGCGGCATCCCGATTTCGGCACTGAAAGCCAGGGAGGGCCTCGTCGCGCTCAAGATCGCCCGTGTCCATTATGCGCGAGGCGACCTGGACATGGCCGCGCGCTTTCTCGCAATAGCCTCGGCGGCGCCGAAGCGGCGCTCGGAAGCCTGGCGCTGCCTGCGCTACAAATTCAAACTCGCGGCGCGGCGCCGGCTGTCCCTTCCGCCGACACAGATGCAGCGCGCATTGTAGGCCTGACCGCCGCCACCGGGGGCCTGACCGCCGCCACCGGGACTGCCTTGTTTCCAGGCGGGGTGTGGAACCAGCGGTCAGCCCGCAGCTTATCTACGCATATTTCGTGTGGAGCTTACATGCTGCAAAGAACCGGATCGTCGCGGAGCCGATTGGCCGACGGTGATAGCGTACCCAAGAATGGAGCACAGATTTCCGCCAGGGATGCCGCGCTGACCTATGTCAGCGATGCCGAGCCCGGCATCCGCCGGCTGAAGGCAGGCAAGGGATTCGCTTACAAGGCACCGGACGGGAAAGCGGTCTCCGATGCCGACAGAGCGCGCATCGCGGCGATCGTCATACCGCCGGCCTGGACCGATGTCTGGATTTCGCCCGATCCGAACGGGCATATCCAGGCGACCGGGAGGGATCAGCGGGGGCGCAAGCAGTATCGCTATCATCCGCAATGGGCCGAGGAGCGCGACGGCGCCAAATATTCGAGCCTCGTGGCTTTCGCCGAAAGCCTGCCGGACCTTCGGCGCAAGATCGACAGCGACCTGCGCCGTCACGGCCTGCCGCTCGAACGCGTCGCCGCCGCGGTGGTCTGGCTGCTCGACAACACGATGATCCGCGTCGGCAATGCCGCCTATGCTCGCGACAACAAGAGCTTCGGCCTGACGACATTGCGGGACCGGCATGTCGATATCAAGGGATCGAGCCTGCGCTTCGCCTTCAAGGGCAAGTCCGGCAAGGAATGGAAATTGAAGCTGGTTGACCGCCGGATCGCGGGGATCGTTCGGGGCGCGCAGGACCTGCCGGGCCAGAAACTGTTCCAGTATCTCGACGAGGACGGCAACAGACGCCCTGTCCGCTCCGACGACGTGAACCACTATATCCGCGAAGCGGTTGGCGACGCGTTCAGTTCGAAGCACTTCCGCACATGGGGTGGCACCATCCACGCCGCGTCGCTGTTTGCACAGACGGAACTGCCTGAAAGCCAGGCACAGCAAAAACGGGTGATGAACAACGTCATCGACAAGGTGGCCGAACGGCTGGGCAATACGCGCGCGGTCTGCCGCCAATGCTATATCCATCCGCAGGTCTTCAAGGCTTGGAGCGAAGGACGACTGCTTGCCGAAATGGCGGAAGCCAACAAGCGCAAGCGATCCATCGAAGGCCTCGATGAGGAGGAAGCGCTCGTGTTGAGATGGTTGAAGACGCAGGAGGACCGATCGGCGGCAATCGGCGGCCGCTGAATCCGCGGCGTCTCGATTTTTTTATCGACGCCATGTCGGCATCGGCCCTACTGTTTCGTCCTTTGCTACAGAAAGGACCGTCCATGCTCTACGCCATCCTCTGCTACGCCTCCGAAGATGTCGTCTGTTCCTGGAGCAAGGAACAGGACGACAAGGTCATGGCCGACCTGCTCGGCGTTCAGGAGAAGTATGCCAACGCCGGCCGGCTTGGGCCCGTGGCGCGGCTTTTGCCGACGACGGCGGCAACGACGCTGCGGAAAGTGAAAGGTGAATCGCTGGTCATCGACGGGCCGTTCGCCGAGACCAAGGAACAGTTCCTCGGTTTCTACACGCTCGATTGCGCCGACCTCGACGAGGCCGTCGAATTCGCTCGCGAGCTCTCCGAGGTCAACCCAAGCGGCGGTTCCTACGAAATCCGCCCGGTATCGGTGTTCCATCCGACGAGGGTTCCGGCATGACCGAACTCGCCTGGATAAGCTCCGCGATCAGCGCTGCCCGCCCACAAGCGATGGGCGCGCTGCTGCGCTATTTCCGCGATCTCGACACGGCGGAGGAAGCTTTCCAGGACGCCTGCCTCAAGGCGCTGAAGAACTGGCCGCAAAACGGGCCGCCTCGCGATCCGGCGGCCTGGTTGATCTTCGTCGGCCGCAACAGCGGCATCGACGCTGTGCGCAAGCGTGCCAAGCAGGCGCCGATGCCGGAAGAGGACCAGGTTTCCGATCTGGAGGACGCCGAAAGCGACATCGCCGAGCGGCTGGACGGAGCGCATTACCGCGACGACATATTGCGGCTGCTGTTCATTTGCTGTCACCCTGATTTGCCCGCAACGCAGCAGATCGCGGTGGCGCTGCGCGTCGTCTCCGGCCTCACCGTCAAGCAGATCGCGCGCGCCTTCCTGGTCGGCGAGAGCGCGATGGAGCAGCGCATCACCCGCGCCAAGGCGCGCATCGCGGACGCTGGCGTGCCGTTCGAGACGCCGGGCGCGGTCGAGCGCTCCGAGCGGCTCGCGGCGGTCGCGTCCATGGTCTACCTGATCTTCAACGAGGGCTATTCGACCAACAGCGGCGAGGCGCCGGCTCGCGCGCCATTGTGCGAGGAAGCGATCCGGCTTGCCCGGCTGCTGCTGCGGCTGTTCCAGACCGAGCCGGAGATCATGGGGCTGACGGCGCTGCTTCTGCTGCAGCACGCACGCGCACCGGCACGTTTTGATGATGATGGCGAGATCGTGCTGCTCGAGGACCAGGATCGAAGCCTGTGGAGCCGCAAGATGATCGACGAAGGGCTGGCGCTCGTCGACAAGGCGCTGCGCCATCGCAAGCCAGGTCCCTATCAAGTCCAGGCGGCGATCGCAGCGCTCCACGCGCGGGCCGAGAAAGCCGAGGACACCGACTGGGTGGAGATCGACCTGCTCTATGGGCTGCTCGAGCAGATGCAGCCGTCGCCGGTCATCACGCTCAACCGTGCGGTCGCGGTCGCCAAGGTGCGCGGACCGGAAGCGGCGCTGGCAATGATCGAGCCGCTCGAGCCGAGGCTTTCGGGCTATTTCCATTTCTTCGGCCTCAAGGGCGGGCTGTTGATGCAACTCGACCGGGGCGAGGAGGCACGCATTGCCTTCGATCGCGCCATCGCGCTCGCCAATACGGCGGCGGAAGCTGCCCATATCCGCATGCATATCGACCGTCTGATCAAGGACGGCGCCGTACGTACGCCGGCGAAAAAGGCAAACTGAGCCCCTGCGCCCGGTCGGCCCGAGCATCGCCTGGCTCAATCGTGCAGCCCGGGCATGGACCATGCCGGGGTGGCGATTTTCCCCTGAAACAGGTAATGGCACGCCATGACAGCCCCTTCCAGCCGCGACGGCGCCGGGAAGGCATGGCAAGGCGTTGGTCCGCGCCCTACGAGCGGCGGGATTCTGAAAGGGACAGAAATGACGATAGCGAAGGAAACGGCCGAGCTTCTGGCGAAACTGGGCGTGGCCAAGGAGGCGCTTGACGGCGGCGACCTGATCGTGCGCAGTCCGGTGACGGGTGAGCGGATCGCGGCGTTGAAGACGATCTCGCCGGCCGACGCGGCAAAGACCATCGATGCAGCCCACAAGGCGTTCCAGTCCTGGCGGCTGGTGCCGGGTCCCAAGCGCGGCGAACTGGTGCGGCTGCTGGGCGAGGAACTGCGCACGCACAAGGCCGAGCTTGGCCGGCTGGTGTCGATCGAGGTCGGCAAGATCCCGTCCGAAGGGCTCGGCGAAGTGCAGGAGATGATCGACATCTGCGATTTCGCCGTTGGTCTGTCCCGGCAATTGTACGGCCTGACCATCGCCACCGAGCGTCCGGGCCACCGGATGATGGAAACCTGGCATCCGCTTGGCGTCGTCGGTGTCATCTCCGCATTCAACTTCCCGGTCGCGGTGTGGTCGTGGAACGCAGCACTTGCGCTGGTTTGCGGCGATGCAGTGGTATGGAAGCCGTCTGAGAAAACGCCGCTGACCGCGCTTGCCTGCGAGGCGATCTTCAAGCGTGCGGTCAAGCGTTTCGGCACAGACGCACCGCA
Organism: Mesorhizobium australicum WSM2073; assembly: GCF_000230995.2. Taxonomy (NCBI): domain Bacteria; kingdom Pseudomonadati; phylum Pseudomonadota; class Alphaproteobacteria; order Hyphomicrobiales; family Phyllobacteriaceae; genus Mesorhizobium; species Mesorhizobium australicum. The sequence goes on from NC_019973.1 coordinate 2,108,501, forward strand.
AGGACTGGCACCGGTTCTGATCGGCGACCGAGCGGTCGGCGAGATCCTGGTCGACCATCCCAGAGTGCCGCTGGTTTCGGCCACCGGTTCGACTCGCATGGGCCGGGATGTCGGTCCGCGCCTGGCCAAGCGTTTCGCCCGCGCCGTGCTGGAACTGGGCGGCAACAATGCCGGCATCGTCTGCCCGACGGCCGATCTCGACATGGCGCTGCGCGCCATCGCCTTCGGCGCCATGGGCACCGCTGGCCAGCGCTGCACGACGCTGCGCCGCTTGTTCGTCCATGACAGCGTCTACGACGCCTTGGTGCCGCGGCTGAAGAAGGCTTATCAGAGCGTCTCGGTCGGCAATCCGCTGGAGACCTCGTCACTGGTCGGTCCGCTGATCGACAAGGCCGCCTTCGACGCCATGCAGAAGGCGCTGACGGAGGCGGCCGCGCATGGCGGCAAGGTGACTGGCGGCAGCCGGGTCGAGAACGGCCATCCCGATGCCTATTATGTGCACCCGGCGCTGGTCGAAATGCCGAAGCAGGTTGCACCGGTGACGGAAGAGACCTTCGCGCCGATCCTCTATGTGATGAAGTATTCCGATTTCGACGCCGTGCTCGACGAGCACAACGCGGTCGGCGCCGGCCTGTCGTCGTCGATCTTCACCCGCGACTTGCAGGAATCCGAGCGCTTTCTCGGTGTCGACGGTTCGGACTGCGGCATCGCCAACGTCAATATCGGTACTTCCGGCGCCGAGATCGGGGGCGCTTTCGGTGGCGAAAAGGAAACCGGCGGCGGCCGCGAGAGCGGCTCCGATGCGTGGAAAGCGTATATGCGGCGCGCCACCAACACCGTGAATTATTCCAAGGCGCTGCCGCTCGCCCAGGGCGTCTCGTTCGACATCGATTGAGAACGCCGGCCCGGTTCGGGTGTCGTTGCACACCCGAACCGTTTGCGACCGGAGGTTGATTGCCGAGTGCAGTTATGCTACCATCTTCCGCATGGTGCCGACATGCGCCGATGACCCGCCGCAAGGCGGGTTTTTTGTTTCACGGTTCTTGTGTTTGGTTGGTTGGTTGTCGCCAACAGGCAGGTGACGCCGGCGACGCGGTTAAACCGCTCTACGGCATGTCGCGGCGAATAGGATTCGCCCGACCTGCTGTAAGCCCCTGATTTATGCAGGTCGTTGGCCCGGAGCCGGGTGCCATCCATTAAGTCCCTGTTTTTACGCGATTCCGGGCGGAAACATACCCTTCCTGGAAGCGCTTTGGAAACGGCCAAAAAGCACGCGCAGGTTGACAACCTTCCGGTTGCTGCAACATCCTGCCGATCTTTGACTCGGAGGTAGTTATGACTGTTTCGATCAACCGCCGCACCTTTTCCATAGGCACAGGAGCTTTGGCTTTGGCCGCCGCCGGCCTTTCGCCGGCGCACGCGCAGCAGGCTTTTTTCCGCATCGGCACGGGTGGAACGTCCGGCACTTACTATCCGGTGGGTGGCCTGATCGCCAACGCCATCTCGGCAACGGGGCCGGCCGGCGTCGAAGGCCTGGTCGCCACCGCCACGTCCTCCAACGGGTCGGTCGCCAACATCAGCGCCATCCAGTCGGGCGCATCCGAATCAGGGTTTACGCAATCCGATGTCGCCTACTGGGCATATTCGGGCACTGGCCTCTATGAGGGCAAGCCCAAGGCTGATGACCTGCGCCTCATCGCGACGCTCTATCCCGAAACGATCCATCTGGTCGCCCGAGCGGATGCTGGCATCAAGACGGTGGCGGACCTGAAGGGCAAGCGCGTTTCCCTCGACGAGCCGGGCTCAGGGACCATTGTCGACGCGCGCCTCGTGCTCGGCGCATACGGGCTGACGGAGAAAGATGTGCAGCCCGAATACCTCAAGCCCGGTCCGGCCGGCGAGCGGCTCCAGGATGGCGCCATGGACGCCTATTTCTTCGTCGGCGGCTATCCGACCGGCGCCATCGTCGAACTTGCCAGCACCAACAACATCACCCTGGTTCCAATCACCGGCCCCGAAGCCGACAAGCTCCTGTCCGAGCAGAAGTTCTTCTCCGCCGACACTGTGCCGGAAGGCACCTACAAGAATGTCGGCGAGACCAAGACCATATCCGTCGCCGCGCAATGGGTGACCAGTGCCAAGCAGACCGACGACCTCGTCTACAAGATCGTCAAATCGCTTTACAGCGACGCGACCCAGAAGGCGCTGCAGGCCGGCCATGCCAAGGGCAAGCTGATCACGCTCCAGAACGCGGTCACCAGCGCAGGCATTCCGTTTCATCCCGGTGCGGAGAAATTCTACAAGGAAGTCGGCGCCCTGAAGTAGGAGTCTAGCGCGTAGGACCGACGGACGACAGCGAGGCGGGAGGCGCGCTTTCCGCCTCTTTTGTCTGGAAACTCAGGACACGGAACCGGCCATGAGCGACGATGACAAAATCACGCTTTCCGCGATGGAGTTCGATGAGGAGAAGGCTCGCGAACTGGAGGAGAAATTCGACTCCGAAATCCGATTCCGGCCATTGACCCAGGCCGCGGGCTGGCTGGTCGGCTTCCTTCTGGTGGCGCTGTCGCTGTTTCACTATTACACCGCCGGCTTCGGGTTGCTGCAGGAGATGCTGCACCGAGGCATCCATCTGTCGATGGTGCTGGCGCTGATCTTCCTCGTCTTCCCGCTGGTGAAGAAGGGTTACGACCAGCCCGCGCAATCCAGCTTCCTGCGGCCGCTTGGCATACCGCTTTTCGACTGGCTGCTGGCGCTCGCCGCCGTGGTGGCCGTGCTGCACGTGCCGATGATCCCGCTCGACGATCTTGCCTTCCGCGTCGGCAACCCCACGACGCTCGATGTGGTGTTGGGCGTTATCCTGATCCTGCTCCTCCTGGAAGCGACGCGCCGCTCCGTCGGCATCCCGCTGCCGATCATCGCGTGCATCTTCATGGCTTACGCACTGTTTGGGCGGTACATGCCGAGCATTCTGGTGCACCCCGGCGCGTCCGTTTCCCAGCTTGTCGATCACCTTTATCTGACGACGCAGGGAATCTACGGCATCGCGCTCGGCGTCGTCGCCACCTACGTCTTCCATTTCGTGCTGTTCGGCGTCTTCGCAACCCGCATAGGCCTCGGCCAGCTCTTCCTCGACTGTGCCGCCTGGGTCGCCGGCCGCTACGCCGGCGGTCCCGCGAAGGTTTCGATCTTCGGCTCGGCATTGTTCGGCATGATCTCCGGCTCGTCGGTCGCCAACACCGTCACCGTCGGCTCGCTGACCATCCCGGCGATGATCAAGCTCGGCTACAAGAAACATTTCGCCGCGGCGGTGGAGGCGGCGTCCTCGACCGGCGGTCAGGTCACGCCGCCGATCATGGGCGCGGCCGCCTTCCTGATGATCGAATTCCTCGAACTGCCCTACACGACCATCATTCTGGCCGCCATCGTGCCTGCCTTCATGCATTTCTTCGGCGTGTTCATGCAGGTGCATTTCGAGGCCAAGCGCACCGGCCTCCGAGGGCTCAGGCCGGACGAGATGCCCGACGTCGTCGAGGCGCTGAAGCGGGACTGGCCGACGATCATCCCGCTCGTCGTCCTCATCGGCGTCCTGCTCTCGGGCTACACGCCCTACATGGCCGCCTTCTGGGGCATCACGCTCTGTATCGCCGTCGGCCTGCTCAATCCGCGCCGTCGCATGTCGGTTGCCGACATCGCAGTATGCCTGCGCGACGGCGCCAAATATGCGCTCGCCGTCGGTGCCGCGGCCGCCACCGTCGGCATCGTCGTCGGCGTCGTCACCCTGACCGGCGTCGGCTTCAAGCTATCCTACATCGTCACCTCGACGGCAGGCCAGTTGTCGCTCCTGTTCGGCACCTTCATCCCCGAGTCGATCTTCTCGGCTCAGGGCCTGACGCTGCTGTTCACCCTGCTCATGACCGGCGTGGTCTGCATCCTGATGGGCTGCGGCATCCCGACGACGGCCAACTACATCATCATGGTGACCATCGCGGCACCCGCGCTGGTCATGCTGGGCACCGAACCGATCGTCGCCCATTTCTTCGTCTTCTATTACGGCCTGCTGGCCGACATCACGCCACCGGTGGCGCTGGCCGCCTATGCGGCCGCCGGCATGGCGGGGGCGGACCCGTTCAAGACAGGCAACACCGCCTTCCGGTTAGGGTTGGGCAAGGCGCTGGTTCCTTTCGTGTTCGTCTTCTCGCCGTCCCTGCTGCTGGTGACAAAGGACTTCACCTGGCCGAATTTCTTCCTGGCCTTTGGCGGCTGCGTGCTTGGTATCACCTGCCTCGGGGCCGCCCTGTCGCGCTATCTGCTGGTGCGAACGCGCCCATGGGAGAACGTGCTCCTGGTATTTGCCGCCCTGCTGCTGGTGGCGCCCGAGCTCTATTCCTCGCTGCTCGGCCTGGCGCTCGTCGTTCCCGTCGTGCTGCGCCATTGGAGCGCACGCCATACCGACGAGGCGCAACCAGTCTGACCGGCGCCGCGCCCGCGCGATCGACGCTTTAAATAAGCCTGCATCACCTTCACAAGCTGGGAGGTGACGGGACTCGGCGGTCGGTGGAAAAACACGCTGCAAAGGCGCTGTCGACGACGGCCAGCTTGGCGGCCTGGACGATCATGTATTCCTCGTAGAATCCGTGCGACACCCACATCACCGAATTGCCGCGCTGACCAAGCCAGCCAATGCTGCCGAGTTCCTCCGCCGTGCGCAGTTTACGGCTGAGATGGGTCCGCGACAGCTTGAGCCATTTGGCGAAGTCGCCGATCGAAACCACGCCGGTCGGAATTCGCTCCAGCCCGGCATGGTCGGGGTTGATGCCCGACATCAGCCAGTCCATGACGATGCCGCCATTGTTGAGCCAGATGAACAGGGAAAAGGTCTGGTTGGGTTCGCGCACCGGCTTTGAGGCTAGCAAGCCGTCAGCCACCAGCGGCTGCAGCGTGGCAAGCATGTCGGGCCGCTCCAGGAACCTGGCCAGCCGGTTGCCGCCATCGATATGGTCGAGCGTGCGCAGATGGGCTGTTACCCAGCCGGTGAATCGCTCAATCGTCGCCGCCGTCGGTTGCAGGGGATGCGTGCGGCCGTCCCCACCCGCCACATACTCGGCGATGTTGTAGTGCAGCATCTCCTTGATGAAGGCGTCCGCCGTGTTGCGGCTGGCCACGGCGTTCTTGTGCACGACCTCGATGAAACGCGATACGGTCAGGTCCTTGCGGCGGTCGTTCGGGTCGCGCCTGAAGTGCATGGCAAGGCCGACATGGCCCAACAGCCAGCGTTGCTGCGTGGCAAAGACGGAAGCCAGCCGCGGGCTTTCCTCATAGATGCGGATCAGGGACTGCGACTGTTCCTGAACGTAGCGGTGCAAGGCTGGATGGCCGGCTATGTCTTGCGGATTCAGCGATGATCTCCCGATGCCTTGAATCAACTCGCATGGCGAGATTGCGTTCCCCATTTTCCAGTCTTCGACATCTGTGTCCAGACGTACCAACTACGAAGAACAGGGCCAGCCGAGACACAGATCCACGGCAACGGTCATGCGTCTCGTTTGCCATGGCTTGAGAACCCCTTCCCGAATCGTTAGCCGAACGGCGAGATCCAGCCGCAGCGTGGCGCAACGGTCGTCAAGGGCGTTTCCAGTTTCTGGTCCATGGCGGCATCTTTCACCTCCATCAACCAAATGAGTCCCAGCCAGGTCGAATTAACCGTTGGACAGGTTGAAGCCCTTGCGGGTTCCGCCGATTTCGCAAGGCCGTGCCACTTTGCCAGGTGGGACGGACGCCTTCACTCGGCCGCCTGAACCCGACAGGCCTGGATGATCGTGCGGATTTCCGACCGGCAGGAACCGCAATTGGTACCTGCCTTCAGCGTGGCGCCGATGGCTTCGACACTGTTGCAGCCGGCCGCCACGGCCGCGGTAATCTGGTTCACCCCGATGTTGAAACAGGAACAGACGGTCGCGCCGGCATCGGGCCGCTCGGCACCGGCACGGCCGGCGACGATCCTGAAGCGTTCGCGCTGGCTGGCGTGGACCTCGCCGAGCTGCTCGGCGGCCCAGCCGCGCGACACCGCGACCGGACCGGGTGCGATGAACAAGGCACCCGCCAGATGCTCGCCTTGGAAGGCGGCGATGCGGTGCTGGCCGGCCTCGCGGTCGTGATAGGCGAGCATTTCGGCATCCGCGGCATCGAAGAGAGAGCCGGCGAAGGCCGTCCAGTCGATATCGTCATTGGCAAAGGCCAGTTCGACCCGCCAGCCGCCCCGGCATCTGGCGGTCGCCCAGTAGTCGGCGGCCATCGTCACGGGCCTTTTGCGTGTCACGGCAAAGCCAAAGGCCCCAGCGGTGAATTTCTCGATGCGGGCGGCGACATGCTTTAGCGCCGGCTGCCCCGACACGGGATCGGCAAGCGACGCTGTCAGCGTGTCGAGCCGGCCCCTGGCGGCGAACTGGTCGGTCCAGTGCATCGGGGCGAACAGGCTGCCCGGGCGCTGGCGCGTTGTCACCAGCACGCGGACCAGCACTTCGCCGCGCGGAGTCGAAACGCGCGCGATGTCGGCGTCGCCAATGCCGTGGCGTTGTGCATCCTCGGGATGGATTTCGACGAAGGGCTCGGCGATGTGCTGGGACAGGCGCGGGCTTTTGCCGGTACGCGTCATGGTGTGCCAATGGTCGCGGATCCGGCCGGTGTTGAGGACGAGCGGGAAGGCGGCGGTGATGCGGGTCTCGACGGTTGGGCGCAGAGCGATGAAGCGGGCCTTGCGGTCGGGCGTGTAGAAGTTGCCGTCGGCGAAGAAACGGGTTGGTTGGCGTTCAATCGAAGTGGCCCCCTCTGGCCGAGTTCCAGCCTGAGCACCCCCTTCTGATTGAAGCTGAGCTTGAGCACCCCCCTCTGGCCTGCCGGCAGGCCAGAGGGGGGTGCCTGGGCTCGGCGCCGGCCAATGGAACGGAGCCAATCCTTCGTAGTCCTCAACATCGATCGCAGCATAAGCGCTGATGTCGAAATCCCGCTCGCCATCATTTTCGAACCCCGACAGCGCGGCGTGCTCGGCAAAGATCCCCGCCGGGCTCTTATGCGCAAACGCCTCGCCAAAGCCCATCCGCCTTGCGACTTCCGCAATGATCCACCAGTCGGGCCGCGCCTCGCCGGGGGCGGCCAAAAACGGCCTCTGGCGCGAGATGCGGCGCTCGGAATTGGTGACGGTGCCGTCCTTCTCGCCCCAGGCCGTGGCCGGCAGCCGGACATGGGCGTGGCGGACCGTGTCGGTCTCGGCCAGCACGTCCGACACCACGACGAAGGGGCAGGCCTTGATCGACGCCTCGACTGCCCCTGCATCCGGCATGGAATCGACCGGGTTGGTGGCCATGATCCACAACGCCTTGATGCGCCCATCGGCCACCGCCTTGAACATCTCGACCGCCTTGAGACCGGGCTCCCCGGCAATCGCCGGCGCCTTCCAGAAGCGCTGCACGCGTTCGCGATGCCCGGGGTTTTCGATCTCCATGTGGGCGGCGAGCATGTTGGCCATGCCGCCGACCTCGCGGCCGCCCATGGCGTTGGGCTGGCCGGTGACCGAGAAAGGGCCGGCGCCCGCTTTTCCGATGCGGCCGGTGGCGAGATGGCAGTTGATGATGGCGTTGACCTTGTCGGTGCCCTGGGACGACTGGTTGACGCCCTGGCTGTAGACGGTGACGGCCTTTTCGGTCCTGGCGAACAGGCTGTAGAAACGGCTAAGTTCGTCCTCGCTGAGGCCCGTGGCGGCAGCGACGCCGGCAAGGTCCAGCGTCGAGGCGGCGAACAGGGCTTGTCCGAATCCGGCCGTATGCGCCGTGATATAGGCACGGTCGAGCGCATTGTGCTGGCCGAGCCAGGCGAGCAGGCCGGTGAACAGGGCGACGTCGCCATCCGGCGCGATCGCCAGATGCATGTCTGCGATGTCTGATGTCATGGTACGGCGCGGATCGACCAGCACGATCTTCATCTCGGGCCGCTTTTCCCGGGCAGCCGCGATGCGCTGATAGAGCACGGGATGGCACCAGGCGAGATTGGAGCCTACCAGCACGATCAGGTCGGCCAGTTCCAGATCCTCGTAGATTCCCGGCACGGTGTCCGAACCAAACGCGCGGCAATGGCCAGCGACCGACGAAGCCATGCAGAGCCGCGAATTGGTGTCGATGTTGGCCGAGCCGATGAACCCCTTCATCAGCTTGTTGGCGAGATAATAATCCTCGGTCAGCAACTGGCCGGAGACGTAGAAGGCGACCGCGTCGGGGCCATGTTCGGCGATGGTGTGCCGGAAGGTCGAGGCGACGAGGTCGAGCGCCTCGTTCCAGCCGGCGGGGCGGTCGTGGATTTGTGGATGGAGCAGCCGGCCGTCGAGGTCGATCGTCTCGGCCAGTGCGGAGCCCTTGGAACAGAGCCGGCCGAAATTCGCGGGATGATCGGGATCGCCACGGACCGACACCTGCCCATTCGCGGCAACCTTCGCCAGCACGCCGCAGCCGACCCCGCAATAGGGGCAGGTGGTCCTCACCTCGCGCGCTGCGTCAATCTCCATAGTTCAGGCCGCGCGGCTGGCCAGCGCTTCCAGCGCGACGAACAGGTGCTCGCCCTCCCGCTTCACGGGAATCGTGCGCACGGCGCCTTCGTCGGCGCCCAGCGCCTTACCCGTCTCCAGCGAGATCACCCAATTGTGCAAGGGGCAGGTCACCGCCGCGCCATGCACGATGCCCTGGCTCAGCGGCCCGCCTCTGTGGGGGCAATGGTCCTCGATGGCGAAGACCTGGTCGTCGGCGGTGCGAAAGACAGCGATCTTGCCTTGCGGGGTGGCGACACAGCGCGCGCCACGGCGGGGAATGTCGGAGAGGGTGCCGATCGATGTCCAGGTCATAGGTGTGCCTTTGCTTGATATGAATGTGCCAAGGCACCCCCCTCTGTCCTGCCGGACATCTCCCCCGCAAGGGGGGAGATTGGCAGCTTGAGCGCAGGCGCATTTTCTTCAGCGCTGGAGATTGGCGAAAGCAAATATGACATCCGATCTCCCCCCTTGCGGGGGAGATGGCCGGCAGGCCAGAGGGGGGTGCCTCGCGCTGACATCTCCATCACTCCGCCGCCTGCGCAAACCCGACCGACGCCATCGGCCGGAATTCATGCTTGTCCTTGCCGGACACGCGCTCGGACCATGGGTCGACCTGGGCGAACTTCTGCGAAAAGATGAAGCGATCGTAATAGGCCTTGCGCTTCTCGCCATCGTCCATGATCTGGCGCTTGATCTCGACGATGCCGATGCGCTTGGCCCATTTGTAGATGCGTTCGAGATAGCGGCCCTGCTCGCGATACATCTGCGTCAGCGCCACGATATGCTCCAACGCCTCGTCCTCGGTCCTGACCAGGCCGAGCACTTCCGTGCCCTTGATGTCGAGCCCGGCGGCGCCGGCGAAATGGATCTCGTAACCGCTATCGACGCAGATGACGCCGACGTCCTTGCAGGTCGCCTCGGCGCAATTCCTCGGGCAGCCCGACACCGCCATCTTGACCTTGGCCGGCGTCCACGAGCCCCACATGAACTTCTCGATGCGGATGCCGAGACCTGTCGAATCCTGCGTGCCGAAGCGGCACCAGTCCGAGCCGACGCAGGTCTTCACCGTGCGCAGGCCCTTGGCATAGGCATGGCCCGAGACGAAGCCGGCCTGGCCGAGGTCGGCCCACACCGCCGGCAGGTCCTCCTTGCGGATGCCCAGCATGTCGATGCGCTGGCCGCCGGTGACCTTGACCATCGGAATCTCGAATTTGTCGACGACGTCGGCGATGGCGCGCAGTTCGGCCGCATTGGTGACGCCGCCCCACATGCGCGGCACCACCGAATAGGTGCCGTCCTTCTGGATGTTGGCGTGGACGCGCTCGTTGATGAAGCGCGACTGGTAGTCGTCGGCATACTCGTCCGGCCAGTCGCAGACGAGGTAGTAGTTAAGGGCCGGCCGGCATTTGGCGCAGCCGCAGGAGGTCTTCCACTCCAGCTCCTGCATGACCGCCGGAATGGTCTTCAGCCCCTTGGCCTTGATCAGCCTGCGCACGTCGTCATGGCCGAAAACGGTGCAGGAGCACATGGGCTGCACGGCGGCCGGGCTGTAGGTGTCGCCAAGCGTCAGCACCATCAGCTTTTCGACCAGCCCGGTGCAGGAGCCGCAAGACGCCGACGCCTTGGTGTGGGCGCGCACGTCGTCGAGCGAAGTCAGCCCCTTGCCCGTGATCGCGCCCGTGATCTTGCCCTTGCAGACGCCGTTGCAGCCGCAGATTTCCGCATCATCCGGCAAGGCTGCAACGGCCGCCATAGGGTCCAGCGGGGCACCCCCCTGGTAGGACTGGCCGAAGATCAACGTATCGCGCATCTGCGATATGTCGGTCTGTTTCTTCTTCAGGTCGTTGAACCAGGCGCCGTCCGATGTCTCGCCATAGAGCACGGTGCCGATGATGCGGTCATCCCTGAGCACCAGCCGCTTGTAGACGCCGGCCGAGGCGTCGCGCAGCACGATCTCCTGGCGGTCGTCGCCATCGGCGAAGTCGCCGAGCGAGAAGAGGTCGATGCCGGTGACCTTGAGCTTGGTCGGCGTGTCCATGTGGACGAAGGCGGCGGTCTCGTCGCCGGCAAGCTGATGAGCGGCGACACGCGCCATCTCATAGAGCGGCGCCACCAGCCCGTAGACCATGCCGCCCACCTCGGCGCATTCGCCGAGTGCGTAGATATCCGGGTCGTTGCTGCGCATCCCGGCATCGACGACGATGCCTCTGTTGACGGCAATGCCTGCATCCTTGGCCAGTGCCGCGTTCGGCCGGATGCCTACCGCCATGACCACCAGCGTCGCCGGGATGATTGTGCCGTCGGCGAGTTCCACCCGCTCGACCTTGCCATTGCCGGTGATTGCCTGCGTGTTGGCCTTGGTGACGACCTTGATGCCGCGCTGCTCCACCGCGCGCTGCAGGAGGTAGCCGGCGGCCGGATCGAGCTGGCGCTCCATCAGCGTCGGCATGACGTGCAGCACGGTGACATCCATGCCTTGCGCGTTGAGGCCGGCCGCCGCCTCCAATCCGAGCAGGCCGCCGCCGATGACGACGGCCTTGGCGCGCGACTGGGCGGCGAGCATCATCGCCTGAACGTCGTCGAGATCGCGATAGGTCAGCACGCCCGGCAGATTGTGGCCGGGCACCGGGATGATGAACGGCACCGAGCCGGTGGCGATGACAAGCTTGTCGTAAGGCTCGGTGACGCCGTGGTCGGAGGTGACGGTCTTCGCTTGCCGGTCGATGGCCATGATCTTGTGGCCCTTGTAGAGGGTGATGTCATTGGCGATGTACCAGCCGTCGCCATGGATGATGATTTCCTCATAGGCCTTCTCGCCGGAGAGCACCGGCGACAGCATGATGCGGTCGTAATTGACCCTGGGCTCGGCGTTGAAGATGGTGACGGCGTAGCGGCCCGGCGCCTGTTCCAGCAGATGCTCCAGCATGCGCCCGGGCGCCATGCCGTTGCCGATGATGACGAGTTTTTCGGTCATGGCGTTACTCCGCGGCTTCGACGAAGCGGTGGCGTTCGTAGAGGAACTTCAGCACCGCCTCGCGGCAACGCAGGAAGGTCCGGTCGGAGGCAAGTTCGATGCGTCGGCGCGGCCGCGCCAGCGGCACGGGCAGCACCTCGCCGACGGTCGCCGCCGGGCCGTTGGTCATCATGACGATGCGGTCGGACAGCAGCACCGCCTCGTCGACGTCATGGGTGATCATGATCGTCGTCGAACCCAGCCTGGAATGGATGTCCATCACAGCGTCCTGCAGATGGGCGCGGGTCAAGGCGTCGAGCGCACCAAACGGCTCGTCGAGCAGCAGGATCTTGGGTTCCATGGCAAGCGCCCTGGCAATGCCGACGCGCTGTTTCATGCCGCCGGAGATTTCGGCCGGCCGCTTGTCGCTCGCATGCGCCATCTGCACGAGGTCGAGATTGCGCATGATCCAGTCATGCCGCTCGGCCTTGCTCTTCGAGCGGCCGAAGACTTTCGACACCGCCAGATTGATGTTCTCGTAGACGGTCAGCCACGGCAGCAGCGAGTGGTTCTGGAACACAACGGCGCGCTCGGGGCCGGGGCTGTCGACCTCCTTGTCCTCCAGCAACACCGCGCCGGCGGAAACCTTGGTCAAGCCGGCGATCAGGTTGAGCAAGGTCGACTTGCCGCAACCGGAATGGCCGATGATGGAGACGAATTCGCCCTTGTCGATGGTCAGCCGGATGTCCCTCAGCACATCGCTTACCTGGCTGCCACGAGCGAAGGATTTGTCGATATGGTCGAGCTTGAGATAGGCGGTCATGGCGCTCTCCTCACTTTGCCGTCGTGCCGCGGGTGACAAAGGCGCCGACCGCCGCGACCAGGCGGTCGAGGCAGAAGCCGGTGACGCCGATATAGGCGAGCGCGACGATGATGTCGGGCAGCCGTGACGAATTCCACGCGTCCCAGATGAAGAAGCCGATGCCGACGCCGCCGGTCAGCATTTCGGCCGCGACGATGGCGAGCCAGGACAGGCCGATGCCGATGCGCAGGCCGGTGAAGATGTAAGGCGCAGCGGCCGGCACCATGATCTTGATGAAGAACTCGAGCTGGTTCAGCCGCAGGATGCGGGCGACATTGCGATAGTCCTGCGGGATGTTGCGCACGCCGACGGCAGTGTTGATGATGACCGGCCAGATAGAAGTGATGAAGATCACGAACAGAGCCGACGGGTTGGAGTCGCGGAAGGCGGCGAGCGACAGCGGCAGCCAGGCGAGCGGCGGCACGGTGCGCAGGATCTGGAACACTGGATCGAGGCCGCGCATCGCCCAGATCGACTGGCCGACCAGCGCGCCGAGCGCCACACCGACGACCGCCGCCATGCCGAAGCCGATGGCGACGCGCTGGAGCGAGATCAGCACCCGCCAGGCAAGGCCGATATCCTGCGGGCCGTTGTCGAAGAATGGATGCGCGATCAGGTCATAGGCCTCGTTCCACACCTGGCTCGGCGGCGGCAGGCTTGCCGTCGGCGACGAGCAGGCGACCTGCCAGACGACAAGCAGAAGGGCGATGACGATGGCGGGCGGGACGAGAGCGCTGGCCACCTTGGCGGCGACCGCCACCGGATCGACACGGCGCCGCGCTTTGCCGGTGAAGGCGACCACCTCGGCTGACTTGGCCGGGAATGCTTTCACCTTGGTGTCCTCGACGGCTTGGATGGACATGTCCTGGGATACTCCGTGGTGTGCTGGTGCGGTACTGAGCGCCAAACGGCGCTGGCGCCGTTTGCGTTGGGTACAAACGGCCTGACTAAGCCGATGCCTTGATGGTCAGGCTGTCGAGATAGGCCGAGGGGTTGGCCGGATCGAAAGTCTTGCCGTCGAAGAAGGTCTCGACGCCGCGCGAGGACGAGGCCGGGATGTCGCTCGCGGCGACACCGAGTTCCTTGGCCGCCTCCCGCCAGATATCCTCGCGGTTGACCTGTTCGACCAGCGCCTTGATGTCGGTGGTCGGCGCGAACTTGCCCCAGCGGATGTTTTCGGCGAGGAACCAGCTATCGTGGCTCTTGAACGGGTAGGAGACGCCGCCCTTCCAGAATTTCATGTAGAGGTCGGTACCGGCAGCGACCCGGCCATTGCCGTAGTTGATGTCGCCCTTGAGGCGGCCGATGATGTCGGCGACGGGCACGTTCATCCATTGACGCTTGCCGATGATGGCGGCCATCTCGTCCTTGTTTTCCTTGGCGTCGCACCATTGCTGTGCCGCCATCACCGCCATGACGATCGCCTTGGTGGCGTTGGGGTATTTTTCGATGAAGGCGGCGCGCAGGCCGAGCGCCTTTTCCGGATGGCCCTTCCAGAGTTCGCCGGTCGTGGCGGCGGTGAAGCCGACACCCTGATGGACAAGCTGTTCGTTCCACGGCTCGCCGACGCAGAACACGTCCATATTGCCGACCTTCATGTTGGCCACCATCTGCGGCGGTGGCACGACGATGGTCGAGACGTCCTTGTCCGGGTTGATGCCGCCGGCCGCCAGCCAGTAGCGCAGCCACAGATCATGGGTGCCGCCCGGGAAGGTCATGGCGGCCTTGACCTCCTTGCCCTCGGCCTTCTTGGCGGCGAAGGCGTCCTTCAGCTTGGCGGCATCGAGGCCGACGCCGGTCGCGGCATATTCCTGTGCGACCGAAATGCCCTGGCAGTCGTAGTTGAGGCGGGCGACGATCGCCATCGGCAGCGGCTGGTTGTTCTGCGTCACCTTGCCGGTGTGCATGAGGTAAGGCATCGGCGTCAGGATGTGGGCGCCGTCGATGCCATTGGCTTCGCCGCCGAGCATCAGATTGTCCCGCGTCGCGCCCCAGGAGGCCTGCTTGAGCACCTCGACATCAGGCATGCCGAATTTCGCGAACAGGCCCTTCTCCTTGGCGATGATCAGGGGCGCGGCATCGGTCAGCGCAATGAAGCCGAGCTTGGCGCCGGTTACTTCGGGACCTTTCCCTTCGGCATGAGCGCCGGCGGGAAACAATGTCTTTGCGGCGAGGAACAGTCCTGCCGTCAGCGCGCTGCTGGCCAGAAAATCGCGGCGGGTGAAATCCTTGAGGGACGTGCCAGTTCCGATCCGTTTCGTCATCGTCGTCTCCGGTTGGGCGCGTTGGAAGCGCCGTCGATTGCGTGTTCGGCCAAAAACAAAAAAGCCACCGGCCAGGCTTCGCGCATCCCTGGGGATTGCGCAGTGACCTGAGCGGCAGCTTTGCCTACGGCGCCCGCCATTGGACGCCTGTTCCATTGCCCGTGAAGGCTCGTTTATTTCAAAGCAGGAACCGTGCCAGTTTACCTCTGGCCGAAAAATCCAAATGGAATCAATACGGTGGGGGCTTTATGCGGCGACCCGATCCGTCGCGACTGAGGTCAAACATTGGTCAGCTCACCTTTCGAGCGCATAATTTTTGTGCAATGCACAAGCATGGCGCTAAAATGATCAGGCTTCCCCGATGGCTGATTTTTGCCTCTCGATATAGGCGTCGATCTCGTCTGGATCGAAGATCTGGCCATCGAAGAAACCGTCCGGTCCGAGCACCAGGCTTGCCCCCGCCGAGCCGACGGGCGTTGCGATGTTCAGCGCACCCTCGACCTTGGCATTGGCGCCTGGCAGCGCCACGCCAAGCGGCTTCAGCGCGGCGCGGTAGAGATCGGGCCGGTAGCAGTCGCGGGCGATGGCGAGATTGTCGGGCGTGTGCGCGACGTGGCCCCAGCGGACCATCTGCGTGTAGAACCACAGCGAATGGCTTTTCCAGGGAAAGTTGGCGGCCTTGTCGAACGGCACGAAGAAGTCGTCGATGTCCAGCTCGGCCTCGCCGCCCAGCCGGAGATGGCCGGTCAGGATCGGCATCTGGACCGCCGGCGGCAGGCCAAGGAAGCCACGTTGCGCCATCACCGCGGCCAATTCGTCACGGTTCGCCGGATCCTGGCACCAGCGCGCCGAGTGATGCAATGCGCGCAAGAGGGCCGCCAGCGCCTCTGGGACCTGTTCGGCCCAGGCCTTGCGCACGCCAATCACCTTCTCCGGGCTGTTGCGCCATATCCGTGCCTTGACGGTGACGATATGGCCGGTGCCGGCCGCCACCGCGGCGCTGTTCCAGGGCTCGCCGACGCAATAGCCGTCGATGCGGCCGGCGGCCAGCGCGTCGGCCATGAAGGGCGGCGGCACGATGACGATCTCGATCTCGCGCGATGGATCGACGCCGCAGGCGGCAAGCCAGTAACGCAGTTCGTAATTGTGCCCGGAATGCGGATGCACGACGGCGAAACGCAGCGGGTCCCGGCCGGCGTCGGCCCGCTCGCGGATGAAGGCGCCAAGTGCCGCGCCGGCACGGGCCGGATCGAGATCGGGTGCCGCACCGTGCGCCGCCATGCCGGCCCAGACGGCGTTGGAGATGGTGACGCAGTTGCCGCCGAGCCCCAGCGAAAAGGGCACGATGGTCTCGGAGGCGAGCGGAGTGAGGCCCAGATTGCAGGCGAGCGGCATCGGTCCGAGCATGTGCGCGAGGTCGAAATGGCCGATGGCGATGCGGTCGCGGATGTTGGCCCAGGAGGTCTCGCGGTGCAGGGTGAGATCGATGCCTTCGCGCGCGGCAAAGCCCAGTTCGCCGGCCGCGACCAGCACGGCGCTATCGAAAAGCGGCATGAAGCCGGCGGTGATCTGGTGCTCGGCGCCCATGCTCATTCGTCCTCCGCCGGTCCGAGAAGCCCGGCGGCAGTCACCAGGCTTTGGGCGATGTCGCCGATCTTGCGGTTCTGGTTCATCGCGGTCTTGCGCAGCAGCGTGTAGGCGGCCTCTTCGGTCAGGCCGCGCGACTTCATCAAGATGCCCTTGGCGCGGTCGATCACCTTGCGGCTCTCGAGTTCGCTGCGCGCCTCTTCCAGTTCACGTGCCATGCGCGAGAAAGCGTTGAAGCGGCTCACCGCCATGTCGAGGATCGGCTTGACGCGCTCCTGCCTCAACCCGTCGACGACATAGGCCGAAACGCCGGCATCGACCGCGGCCTCGATCGAGGCCTGATCCGAGCGGTCGACGAACATGGCGATCGGGCGCTTTACGGCCCGCGACAGCTGGAACATGTTTTCCAGCATGTCGCGGTTGGGATTGCCAAGGTCGATGACGATGACGTCGGGTTCGATCTCGGCAATGCGGCGCGCAATGCCCGAGACGTCATGGATGACGGTGACCTGCTGATGACCCGCCTCGCGCAATCCGGCTTCGATTATCGAAGCGCGGATGCGGTTTTCGTCGATCACCAGGACGGCGAGGGAAGCTCGGACCATGCCCGCATTATGAGCAAGGCCGCAAATTTGTGCAATGCAGCATAGCCACCGACCTTGGAAGGTCGGTGGCTATGCCCAGAATGCCCGGCGGCGAAAAGTATCGGCTTGGCAGGAGACGTTGATCAGCCGCAGACGCGAACGTCTTCGACCACCCTGTGGTGGTGGCGCCAATGCACGACCGTCTCGATGTGGCAGCGGTGATGGCGGTGGTGACGCCAGCGGTAGCCGTCATTGTCATACTGGACGCTCTGGTCGCCATCATACTCGTTGTCGTAGCGGCGCTCATGATGACGGCGCACGACGATTCCCGAATCTTCGTCCGAGGAATACTGGTTGCCGTCGTCGGACTGGATAGTCACGCTGGCAGCCTGCGTGGGCGCAATCGCCGCAGCTGACGCGGCAAACGCCAGCACCGAAGCCAAAATCAACTTTCTCATTCTGTCCTCCTGCATGTTCAACACACATAAACTCGCGGAACAACCGGGTGTTCCGCTCAAATCCACACGCTTTGCGACGCTGGCGACATCAAGCCGTTATCGGCCGCATATTACAAATGGACGAAGGCGGTCAGCGGCAGATGGTCGGAGGCCACGCGCGACAACGGTGTGTCATGCGCTTCGATGGTCCCGATCATGCCGTGCCGGTTGGCCATGATCCGGTCGAGCGCCAGCAGCGGCAGATTGGACGGGAAGGTGGGAACGGCAGGGGGCTGCGGGCCGAAGCTCGCGTGCAGCGTGTTCAGCGCGGAGCGGTTGCCGAGCCGCCATTCGTTCAGGTCGCCGAGCAGGAGCGTCGGCTTCTCGTCGGGACTGTTCATGATATCCAGCACGACCTGGGCCTGCTGCGAGCGGGAGCGGCGCAGCAGGCCCAGATGGGCCGCGATGATGCGCAAGGACCGATTTCCGTCGAGATCGATTTCCGCGACCACCGCGCCGCGCGGTTCGAGACCCGGGAGCCTGATCTGATGCACGTCACGAACGACGCCCCTTTTGAACAGCAGGACATTGCCGTGCCAGCCATGGCCTTTGCCCGTTGCTGAAATGGGCACCGGCACGAGGCCGGTTTCGAGTTCTAGACGGTGCAGGTCGAGAAGCCCGTCACGGTCGCCGAAACGATTGTCGGCCTCCTGCAGGGCGATGACATCGGGGGCGATCTCCCGGATGACGCGGCTGGTGCGGTCGGGATCGAACTTGCGGTCGACGCCGATGCATTTGTGGACGTTGTAGGAGGCGACCAGCGTCCCGGTGACGCCGTCCTTCTTCGCCGAGAAGGCGTTGGCCTTGCGCATCCGCCGGTCGCGAATGGACAGGAGCATATTGGCCGGCAGGCTACGCCCGTTCATTCGCATCGCGCGCCGATCGTCCTTGCTGTTCTCACCATGCACCTAGAAATAGAGTCTTTCAGCCGATGTTCCATGGTTGGCGACACCCTATCCGGTAAACACGTCGTTTTCTTAACGACAGGTTTTTTCCCAGAGATAGTTTCCTAGAGATAGGGCGATCCCAGCCAGAGCATGCGATCGAACAGCCGGATGATGAACGGACGCGCCCGCAAGGAGGCCAGCGTGACTGGGACGGCCGTTTCGATCGCCGATCCGATCCGGGTCTCGATCTCGGTGGCAAAACCCGCGTCGAGGACCTCAAGGTCGATCTCGAAGTTGAGCCGCAGCGAGCGGGCATCGAGGTTGGAGGACCCGACATAGGCCCACGCGCCGTCGATCGAAAGCAGCTTGGAATGGTCGAAGGGCCCTTCCGTGCGCCATATGCGGCAATAATTCTTCAGGATCTGGTCGAATTGCGCGGTCATGGCGCGATCGACAAGGAAGAGGTTGTTCACCGCCGGCACCACGACATCAATCTCGACGCCGCGCCTGGCCGCGGTGATCAAGGCACTGATCAATTCCCGGTCCGGCAGGAAATAGGGCGACATCAGCCGTATCGACTTGCGCGCGACCGAGAAGGCGCCGATCAGCAGTTTGTGGTTGGTTTCGTTGCTTGCATCCGGTCCGGATGCGACCGCACGCACCAGCATCGGCTGGCCGGCGGGTGGCGAAACCGGTGTGATCCGCCAGGCATCGCCCTTCAGCGCCTCCTTGGTGGCAAAGCGCCAGTCCTCGGCGGCGACGGAGAAGAGATCGGCGACAACGGGGCCGGTGACCTGGAAATGCGTATCCCTGGCGCTTTTCGACCCGGCGAACTCCGCCGAAAAACCCTTGCGGATGTTCATGCCGCCGGTAAAGGCAACCGTGCCGTCGACCACCAGGATCTTGCGGTGGGTCCGCAGGTTGGCATAGGGCAGGCGCAGGCCCATGACGATGTTGCCGTTGAAGACATCCGCCGTGATGTTGGCGCGGCGCAGATGCCCCAGGATGCTGGGGACGGAGTATCGTGCGCCGACGGCATCGATCAGCACACGGACGGTGACGCCGCGCTGGACGGCGCCGGCCAGCGCTTCGACGAAAAGCAGGCCGACGGCGTCGTTGTCGAAAATATAGGTCTCGAGCAGGACGCTGCGCTCGGCCCCGTCGATCGCCGCGCACATGGCCGGGTAGGCCTCGTCGCCGCTTTCCAGCACCTCGATTGCATTTCCCGGGTTGAGCGTTCGCCGCGCCACCCTGTCGCCCAGCGTCCTGAGGCCGGTGAACCGCTGTCCATAGCGTTCGATGATCAACGCCTCTTCGAGGGCGACGTCGCGTTCATGCTTGGCCGACACCAGGCCATCGGCGAGCGGGCGCTGGGCGCTGATCGTGGCGCGGCGGATGCGATTGATGCCGGCCACGGCATAGATCAGCACGCCGAGGATCGGCGACAGCACCATGATGCCGACCCAGCCGGTGGCGGCGCGGACGTCCTCCTTGGTCATGACAGCATGGGCAATGCCGATGGTCGCCATCACCACCGAGATGATCGCCAGTATTTGGGGCCAGTGAATCGCCAGGGTCTCGAACATTGCCGGGACTATCCAGCGAGCGCCCGCATAAGGCAATGCAGCCGGCCGTATCCACGTCTCTGCATGTGCGAGAACGGCGGCGCACGGTTATTTGAGCAGGCCAACCAGGACGCTGAAAGCGGCGTCGATATCGGCGCGGACCGCGGCCTTGACGGCCTCGCCGTCGCGAGCACGGCAGGCCGCCGCTGGTCGCGAGAGCCTCGGCCGCCAAGCGTGGCTCTCCAACTGGTGGGAACGTTCGTTTGAGGATTGAGCAGTTGGCTCGATCAACCTGCGATAAATTCCACCCGAGAGAGCCCAGCCTCACCGCGTGGGAAAGCATAGAGCCGGTGCGATCCGGCGCCGTCCCGCGCTGCTTTGGTCATCGAGGCTTCCTGTACTTTGGTACCGCATCCATTGTATATCAGAGGGAATGAAATTAGCGATGTAACACTTCGGTTGATGGCGAGGGGGGCGCCGAATGATGACGTTCAACTTCGAGGGGCCACCAGTGGGCGACGGCGATGCGCCGGCCGATTGCCAGGACCAGTTGCTGCCTCTCGTCAATGAGATCGTGCAGGCCGCGGTGGCGGCCGGCTGGAAGCGGGACGATGTTCTTCTGGCTTTCGTGGAACTCGCCTGGGATCTGTACGAGAACCGGCGCGGTGATCTGTAGCAGCGGACTGCCAATCACCGGCTCCGAACGGCGGCTCCCATGCTCGACCTCGCGGGCAAGCCATCAATCAGCGCAGGCTGCGCCAGGCACCTGCCGTCAGCGGTTGACGAGAACACAGAATCGCGCGACCGGGCGTGTCAGCACCGATTGGCGAACTCCTGGATGGCGAAGACCTCGCGCCGAGCGAAAATGAAACGCTCGGCAACTCCCATTCACCGCCATTCTTTGTTCTTTTCTCGAACAAAGATTTTTCTTTGCACGTGGGAGTTCTTCCCAAGCGAAGATGGCTGCGTTACGCTGTCTTCGGGGCCGGGAAGGGGATGTGAGGCGTCGTCGGACGGCTGAGGCAGTGCGAATGAAAAATGCGGACGAGGCACGGGAAAGCGGCATTTCCCGAGGCATCGATCGGAAGCGAGCAGCTCGATACGTCCTGGACATCATTCCTGAAAGTGCAGGTCCGCGCAGGGCCACAGCGCAAGGAAGCGTGATTTATTCCGTTCGCGGGCCCGGCTCGCAGACATTCCTGGCCAAGGAGTACTCCGCAGGGATCGTGCTTGCGCCCATGCAGCCTGCGCATCGTTCGCCGTCCGGACGGATCGCTCACATGAACGGGCCTCACGACGACGCCGGCCCGCGTCGAGCAATCACGAATTGTTTTTCGCGGGAACGGCCAGGGAAGCCTCGGGTTGAACTTTATCTGGAACTTATCAGGAGGCCGAAGAATGCCGGGCGATGATGGTTTCCCCGGGTCAGTTTCTCGAATCAATTCGGCGCGGCAGCCGGCGCTCACTGCAAAAGGCGGGCTTTCTCCCCGCGCCGCCCGCAAGGTGCAAGACTTCCTGCACGAGAACTTCACCCGCAAGCTGGCGCTTGCCGAGATGGCCGCGGTGTGCGGGTTGTCGCCTTCTCATTTCGTGCGGGCGTTTGCCAGGACGTTCGGCGTGCCGCCGCATCAATATGTTCT
The DNA here is from genome assembly GCF_000230995.2 of Mesorhizobium australicum WSM2073. NCBI lineage: Bacteria > Pseudomonadati > Pseudomonadota > Alphaproteobacteria > Hyphomicrobiales > Phyllobacteriaceae > Mesorhizobium > Mesorhizobium australicum. Next base: position 2,129,915 of record NC_019973.1, read on the forward strand.
CGACCTGCGGCTGGACCTCGCCGAAAGGCTGCTTGCCGACAGCCGCATGACGATCGCCGACATCGCCCATTCCAGCGGATTTTCAAGCCAGAGCCATTTTACCACCGTGATGAAGAAATACCGGCAAGTGACCCCATTGCAGGCGCGGGTAGGGAAGCTTAACGCCAAGATTAGATGAAGCGTCGCCCACACCGTTGCTTGATTACTTGGTTTTAAAGCAGTTGCTAAGGTAACGAGCTGTTAACCTCCGCCTATATGCTCGGATCTTTTCTCACAAGACAGCAATTTCGTGAAATACGGCAAGCAGGAATCATGTCTTCCTGCCGTGGACTGGAATTGTCAGACGATTCCATGCCGGCCAGCGGAGAGGGCATCATGACCGACAATCAGATTTCGAGCGGCTCGCCTGTTGTGCAGCGTCGCGCGGCGCATTTCGCCGGCAACTGGATCGCCGGCACCGATCCCCGTTCCCGCTCAATTCGTCGTCGTTTGATGGCGGTGCTGCGCATGGCTCATCGCGCGCTGGGTATGGGACGCAAGCGCCTGGGGCTGGGAACGCTGGGCGTCGGCGGGGCGCCGGCCGCGATGCTGGGCGCCTTCGCGATCGGCATGGCTGCAACGCCGGCCCTGGCGCAATATCAGGCCGGTGGCGGGTCGGCGACAGGCGGCAACGCCGTCGCCATCGGTAACGGCGCGACGGCGAATGGCAATAACAGCACGGCGTTGGGCACCTCCAACAGTGCAACGGGCGACGCTACGATCGCCATCGGCTATGCGATGAGTGTCAATGGCCTCAATTCCATAGGCATAGGCGTGTTCGCGGGCGCGACCGGCGTCAACGCCCTCGCTTTGGGCGGGAACGCCCATGCCAACGGGGACGGAGCAAGCTCGATTGGCGTCAACTCGGTTGCAGCCGCAGGCGCGGCCGCCTTTGGCCTGAACGCGCGTGCCGACGGATTGAACTCGACGGCGATCGGCTACGTTACCCGGGCGACCGGGCTGCGCGCCACCGCGCTCGGGTTTGGGGCAACAGCGTCCGGGCTGGATTCGCTTGCCCAAGGTAATAGCGCCGTCGCAAGCAATCAGAACGCCATCGCCATCGGCTTCCAGGCGACCGCGACCGCGATCAATGCCGTCAATCTTGGCAACCGAACTGTTGCGGGAGGGGGCGCCCTTCAGGAAAGCGCCATCGCCATTGGCACGGACGTACTGGCGTCTCAGGTTGACTCCACTGCGATCGGGCGCCAAAGCAAGGCAACGGGCACGTCCGCCATAGCGATGGGCGTCACAGCCGCGGCATCGGCAACTAACTCGGTCGCCGTCGGCGCCAGCACGGTTGCATCGGGAGCCTTCGGGGTCGCCATGGGTAACCAAGCGCAGGCGCTTGCAGCCGGTGGTGCTGTTGCGATAGGCTCGGGCGCAATCGTTGCCAGCACCGCGACCTCGGGCCTTGCGCTCGGCAACAATGCAAGTTCCGGTGGTATTTTATCGGTTGCCGTAGGCGCCGGTACCAACGCCAGCGGCGACAATTCCACAGCCACCGGACGCCAGGCTGTTGCGAGTGGCACAAACGCCTCCTCGTACGGGACAGGATCCAAGGCTACGGGAGACAATTCCCTCGCTGCCGGCGTCAGCTCCAACGCCAGCGGGGTTGCCAGCACCGCACTTGGCATCGGCGCCGCGGCGTCGGCTACGAGCGCCATCGCCATCGGCAACAATGCCGCGGCCGGTTCCACCAACGCGGTTGCCATGGGTACCAACGCCGTGGCGACCGGCGGCCAAGCCGTCTCGATCGGTGCGAACAACACCGCCTTTGGCGACGGCGCGGTCGCCATCGGCGATCCGAGCTTCGCCAGCGGCACCGGCGCCTTCACCGGCGGCGCCAACAACATCGCCAACAGCGACGGCACGGCGACCGCGACCGGAGCCAATATGGCCAATGGCGCCGTCGCCATCGGCAACAACAACAAGGCGATCGGGCAAGGCTCCGTCGCGCTGGGCAACGGCTCCACCGCGGGCGCCGCCGGTTTCGTCGGCAATGTCGCGCTGGGCAACGGCGCCTCGGCGGCGGCAAGCTCGGGCGACGTGGCGCTGGGCTCGGGCTCGGTGACCGCCGTGGCGGTCGGCACCGCCAGTGGGGTGGTCAACGGCACGACCTATGCCTTCCAGGGCACCAACCCGACCTCGACGGTCAGCATCGGCGCGCCGGGCGCGGAACGCACCATCACCAACCTGGCTGCGGGGCGGATCAGCGCGCTCTCGACTGACGCGATCAACGGCTCGCAGCTCTTCGCCACCAACCAGGCGGTCGACGCCATCGGCGCCGTCGTCAACAACATCAATGTCGGCGGCGGCATCAAGTATTTCCACGCCAACTCGACGCTGGCGGATTCGCAGGCGCTGGGAGCCGATTCCGTCGCTGTCGGCCCGAACGCGGTGGCCAACAATGCCGGCGACGTCGCGATCGGCCTGAATTCGACGTCGGGCGCCACGACCAATGTCGGCGGCACGACGATCGGCGGCGTCAACTACACCTTCGCCGGCGGCACGCCGGCGGGCGCCTTCTCGGTCGGCTCGGCCGGCGCCGAGCGCCAGATCCAGAACGTCGCCGCCGGACAGTTGAACGGCGGTTCGACCGATGCCGTCAACGGCTCGCAGCTCTTCGCCACCAACCAGCAGGTGACGCAGAACACGACCGACATCGCCAATATCGGCGGCAACATCACCAATCTCGGCAACACGATCAACAACATCGCCGGCGACACCTCGGCGATCTACACCAACGCCAATGGCGAGGGCATCCGCTATGCCCGCACCAACGAGACCGGCCTGGCGCAGACCGATTCCTTCGCGCAAGGCGTCGGTTCCACCGCAGTCGGCTACCAGGCGACCGCGACCGGCGTCAGCGCGCTTGCGCTCGGTCGCGACAGCGCGGCCAGCATCGACGGCAGCGTGGCGCTCGGTCAAGGTTCGGTCTCTGACCGCGCGATCGCTCCGGCTTCCGGGCAGATCGCGGCCGGCCCGTCCAACTTCATCCAGTACAACACGACCGACAAGACGCTGCTCGGCGCCGTGTCGGTTGGTACCGCCACGGCCTACCGGCAGATCACCAACGTGGCCGACGGCACGCAGGACCAGGACGCCGTGACTGTGCGCCAGCTGGCGGGAGCGATCGCGGCGGTCTCCGCCACCTCGACGAAATATTTCCATGCCAATTCGACAGCCGGCGACTCGCTGGCGGTCGGAGCGGAATCGGTCGCGGTTGGCCCGACCACGGTCGTCAATGGCGACAATGGCGTCGGCATCGGCAATGGAGCCGTCGTCGACCAGACGGCACCCGGCGGCACCGCCATCGGGCAGAACGCCCATGTCATGCTGGCCGACGGCATCGCGCTCGGCACCGACTCCACCGCCGCCGGCGTGCAATCCATCGCACTGGGCGCCGGCGCCCAAAGCATCTTCGCCAACAGCGTGGCGCTGGGCGCGTCATCCATCACCACGGTCGGCGCGCAGGCCGGCTACACAGCCTTTGCCCTCGGCGCCGCGCAGACATCGGCCGGCGAAGTGTCCTTCGGTGCCGCCGGGGCGGAGCGCAAGCTCACCAATGTCGCGGCGGGTTCGGCCGATACGGACGGCGTCAACGTCTCGCAGTTGCGCGGTGTCTCACAAAACGTTTCCAACCTGTTCGGCGGCGGCACCACGGTCAATCCCGACGGCTCGATCACCGGGCCGACCTACAACATCCAGGGCAACAACTACTCGACCGTCTATGACGGCTTCACCGCCGTCAACAATGCGCTCACCACCATCAACAATGGCGGCGGCATCAAATATTTCCATGCCAATTCGACGCTGGCCGACAGCCTTGCCGGCGGCACCGACGCGGTGGCGATCGGGCCGGAGAGCGTGGCGAGCGGCACCGACAGCCTGGCCGCGGGCCATGGTTCGACGGCGACCGGGCAGGGCGCCGTGGCGCTCGGCCAGGGCGCGCAGGCCAACAATGCCAGCGATGTGGCGCTTGGCTCCGGCTCGGTGTCGCAGACCGCCGTCGGCACGTCCAACACGGTCATCAACGGCAAGACCTACGCCTTTGCCGGCACGACCCCGGACGGCACCGTCAGCGTCGGCGATGCCGGCGCGGAGAGGACGATCACCAATGTCGCCGCCGGACGCGTTTCTTCCGACAGCACCGATGCGATCAACGGCTCGCAGCTCTACGCCACCAACACAGCGATCGAAGACCTGACCAAAACGATCGGCGGCATCGGCGGCACCGTCCAAAACACCGTGCAGTACGACACCGTCACCAATCCGGACGGATCGACGACCAAGGTCAACAAGATCACGCTGCAGGGCGGCGATCCGAATGCGCCTGTCGTCATCTCCAATGTCGGCCCCGGCGTTGCCGGCACCGACGCGGTCAACGTCAACCAGCTGAACCTGAACCTGGCTCAGAGCAAGACCTATACCGACCAGGTGGCTGTCACGACGTTGCAACAAGCCAACACTTATACCGACCAGAAGTTCAGCCAGCTCAATTCCGACATCAGCGGCATCCGGGACGAAGCACGGCAGGCGGCGGCAATCGGTCTGGCGGCAGCCTCGCTCCGCTACGACGACCGTCCTGGCAAGCTGAGCGTGGCGGCGGGCGGTGGCTTCTGGCGGGACTCGAGCGCCTTTGCCTTCGGCGCGGGCTACACCAGCGAGGACGGCCGCATCCGTGGCAATGTGTCCGGCACGGCGGCGGGTGGAAATGTCGGTGTCGGCGCCGGGCTGAGCTTCACCTTGAACTGAGGCGGGGACCTGGGGCGGGAATGAACAGGCGAACCGGCCATGTCAGGCCAGGCTCGAATCCGGGAACCCCGTTTGGTTTTCCCGGACTAGCCATGGCATTCCTGATCTGCCTGGCGCTTGCCGGCGGGCTGGCGCCGGCTGCCGCGCAGACGGCTTCGCCCTATAGGGTCAAGCCCTCCGACGTGGTCGTGCCGCCGGACGTGAAGCTCGGACAATACCAGCGCACCATCCGTCCCTTCGAGAACTGGACGCTGATCTGCGACGAGAACCTCAAGGCGCGCAAGAAGGTCTGCAACGTCTCGCAGGTGATCGAGGACGGGGCGGGCAAGATGGCGTTCAGCTGGTCGCTCGCCGCCACCCAGGACGGCAAACCCTACATGATCCTGCGCACCGCGCCGAACGCCAGGAGCGATGGGCTGGTATCGCTGAAGTTCGAGGGGCGCGCCGAATCCATCGACGTGCATTTGAACGGCTGCAACGAAATGGTCTGTGTCGGCATGCTGCCGGTGGGACCTCTGATGCGCCAGGAGATAGCGCAGAAGGCGACGCCGGCGATTTCCTACCCGACCGTCGATGGCCAGACCGTTACCGTCACCGCAACGCTCAAGGGGCTGTCCGAGGCCCTTGCGCCAGTCAAATAACCGAGGCAGCACCGTGAGCCAGCAAGACCCGTTCATCTCCGCGACGCGCAGCAACCCGACCGTCGAGCCGGACCGCAAGAGGACCGTCGAGCCGCCGCGGCGTTGGCCGCGCGTCATCGGTTTGTGTGCGCTGGGGCTGGTCATGATGGGCATCGGCTTCGCCGCAGCGAACTATGCCGCGATCGCCGGTCTCGTCGGCACGCCGACGGCCGCTCAGGCCGGCACGGCGCCGCCCGCGCTGCCGGACTCGCCCTTCCTCCAACACGTCAAGCAATCCGGCGTGCAGGCCTGTTCAACCGTCTATCCGGTGCTCGGACAGCTCTTGACGACCGGCTCGAAATACAGCGTCAAGTCGCTGTGGAGCGACCAGGCCGCCGACAAGCACGCCGTGCAGGCGCTTGTCGGCCTGGACTATGCGACCGAGCGCTACAGCGGGCCGGCCGCCGGCATCGTTTTTGCTTCGCCCACCGCCACGGGTTGCGAAGGCACCATGGTGCGGGTGGCGCCGTTCGCCAGCCCTTGCGCCGACGTCACGTCCGCGCTTCCGCAGGGCAGCAAGATCACGGATCATCTCGGACAGGTCGAAGTGTACGAGCTTGGCGGCAACACGGGCGAAGCCCTTCTGCTGCCGACGGGCAACACCTGCGTGGTGATTTCCATCGCATCGGCGGCCAAGTGAGAATGTCAGGCGAATGGGCGAGGCGCCCTGGAAAGGATTGCGGACCATGAAATCGCGACGTTTGACAGTCTTGTGCATGGCCTTGCTGTGGAGCGGGCAGGTCGTCTCGGCCGATCTGGTGGAGCCGTCCGAGCCACCGCAGGAGGAGAAAGGTATCTGGGCGGCAATCGCCTACTCCCAGACCGATACCAAATACGGCTTCTTCTGGGGCGCCGACAAGCGGCAGGAAGCGAAGGACATAGCGCAGAAATATTGCGAGAATGCCGGTGGAAAGGCCTGTAACGTCGTTACCGTGTTCCGCAATCACCGTCATTGGACGGACGACGATAAGACCGGATTTCCCTACAAGCATTGCGGCGCGCTCGCCGTGGCAGACAAAGTGGAGCACCGGTTCACCCCGTGGGGCGTGAACTCCGCCGAGACCCGCCGGGAAGCGGAGGATCTCGCCCTGCAAGCCTGCGAGGCAGGGGGGACCCAATGCAAGATCCGTGAATGGGTCTGTACGTGACGATAAACACGGGTCCTCGAGCCGCTACTTCGGGCATTTGCCCAGCACCCAAGAGAAGGCAGCATTCATTGGTTCGTAGACAGCTTTTCCCGAAGGCAGCCGTCATCTGCGCGGCTGCCTTCGCCGCTTCGGTGCCGGCCGTTTTCGCGCAACAGCAGCAGGCTTCGCTTCCCAATGGCGCATCGTCGCTCCAGGAAACCTATCAGGACTGGCAGCTGGCCTGCGGCATGCAGGACAATGCCCGGGTCTGCACGGTCACGCAGGACCAGACGCAGAAAAACGGCCAGAGGCTTCTGGCCGTGGAACTGCGCGTGGGGCAGAAGGGCGGGCTGATCGGAACCTTGCTGCTGCCCTTCGGCATCCTGTTCGAGCCCGGCGTGACGCCACAGATCGACGACCAGCCGCCCGTCGGGGCGTTGAAGTTCAGGACCTGCCTGCCGAACGGCTGCGTGGCGCTGTTTCCGATCGACCGGGCGCTGATGCAGAAGCTCAAGGCGGGGACCGAGCTGAAACTCGACGTCACCACCGCGGCCGACACCAAGCTGAGTTTTCCGGTGTCGCTGAAAGGCCTTGGCGCCGCCCTCGATCGCATGGTCGCGCTGAGCGCACGTTGACGAGGGTGCCGTACGCGACTGCCGGCGGATGCCAAGGTCCTCGTCCCCTGCGGGCGCCCAGCGTCATACCGGAGCCTGACCCGGTCGGGTCATTTCAAAAGGCCCATTGCAGCGCGAGGCCGACAACCGACAGTCCCATCGCTGTCGTCGCGAGCCAGCCGAGAAAGCGCAGCCAGCCCTCGACGGGGAATTCGCCCATGATCTCGGAACGCCCGGTCATCAGCATCATGACGACCATTACGGGAACCGCGCATATGCCGTTGATGACGGCGCTCCAGTAAAGCGCCTTGATGGGATCGATCGGCGTCAGCATGATCCCCATTCCCAGCACCACGGCGGCGGCCAAGGTCGCATAGAATGCCAACGCTTGCTTCGGCTTGCGCTCCAGCCCCACTGGCCAGCGGCGCGCCTCGCCCACGGCGAAAGCGGCCGAGCCGGCGAGAACCGGCACGGCGAGAAGGCCAGTGCCGATAATCCCCATCGCAAAAATCACAAAGGCGAATTTGCCCGCGACCGGCTCCAGTGCCTTGGCTGCGTCGGCGGAGGAATCGATGTCGGTCACCCCCGCCTTGTGCAGGGTGGCGGCCGTCGTGACGATGATTGCAATGGCGATCAGGTTCGAAAAAGCCATACCTACCAGGGTGTCGGCGCGAATGCGCTGGAACGCTCGCGGCGCCTGCCAGGGTGCCCATTTCAAAGGCTTGGCCTTCGGGTCGATCTTCTCCTCTTCGACCTCTTGCGATGCTTGCCAGAAGAACAGGTAGGGAGAAATCGTGGTGCCGAGTATGGCCAGAAGCGTCGTGAAGAACGCCCGGCTCCATTCGACATGCGGAACGACGATTCCCTTGAGTGCCTCGCCCCATGGGATATCAGCCAGAAACGCGGCCACCACGTAGGCAAAGAGGCTCAGCGTTGTCCATTTCAGGACCGTGACGTAGCGGCTGTAGTCGAGGAAGACGATCGCCAAAACGCATGCCACGCCGAACGCAACGACGTAAAGCGAGCTTGGGCCGCCCACCAGCAACCACAATGCATCAGCCATCGCGCTCAGGTCCGCCCCGATGTTGATCACGTTGGCGGCGAACAAAAGCAAGGCTACAAAATACATCAGCGGAGATGGGTAGTGCCGTGCGAGGTTGCCGGAAATACCTCGACCTGTCGTCCGGCCTATTCGCGCTGCTATCTCCTGGATCGCGACCATGAGCGGAAAGGTGAAGACCATCGTCCAGCCGACATTGAACCCCAACTGGGCGCCCGCCTGGCTGTAGGTGCCGATGCCCGAAGGATCGTCGTCCGAAGCGCCTGTGATGAAACCAGGTCCGATTGTGCGCAGCAGCCGCTGGAATGGCCCTTTTGCCCGAAGATTGCTCTGTTTCTCAGAGACTTCGGCGCTTATGTTGCTCATGCAGGTGCTCCAAATACGGGGTCCCTTCCGTAATCCGCCTGAAGCAAAATTCGGCGATAGCCATTCGGTTCCGTTAGCTATCGCTGAAACGCCGTTGGTGCCGTGTCGCCAGGTCGTGCTTGCTTTGCCGGCGATATGCTATTTCTCAGGCGCGAGATCGAGCGAAGGTCTCGGCGATCGCGAGAACCGCGGCGTGTATAGGTCCCGCGGTTAGACTGGGCATGATCGACGCGTCGACGACAAAAAGATTGTCGAGCGCCTTCAGCCGCAGATCCGCATCGACGACGGCGTCCGGATCCTTGCCCATCCTGCAAGTGCCACAGGGATGATGATGCGTGATGACCGACTGCGCGATGAAGTCGTCCATGTCAGCCGCGCTGTTCAGGCTGCCTGGCAGGAGTTCGCGCTCGCGCCAGCCGGCGAGTTCATCCCGATGTCCGATCGTCCGGGCTGCCTCGAGCGCCTGGCGAAACAGCGCACGGTCCCGGCCGCTTTGCAAATATGCGGGGTCGATGATCAACCGATCATCGAGCTCCGGCCCGCTTATGCGCACGCTGCCGCGGCTCGCTGGATGGGTGATCCCGAACAGCAGCGAATATGCCGTGCCGGCGGCAGGCGCCTGAAAGCGTTCCGACACGATCGGCGCGATGCCGCAACCAACGACGATTTCGGGCTGACCGGTACCGGTGAACCCGTCGGCGCGCATATACGCCATCGATTCCGAGTGCTGGAGGCGCGATGGAGGAACGTGCCTGCGAGCCGCATAAAGGTTGCCGGCGCCAAGCAGGTGATCCTGAAGGTTTCGACCGACTTCCGGCATATCGATCAGGCAGCCAACGCCGGCGGTATCGAGCATGTCGTGCGGACCGATGCCCGAGCGCATCAGCAAAGCCGGACTTTCCAGCGCGCCGGCGCAAAGGACAATTTGATCCGCGAGGATTTCGACCGGACCCTGTCGCCCTGCGATTTCGAGGCCGCGGACCCGATTGCTCGCCAGGTTAAGCCGCCGCACTCGCGATCCCGTGAGGATGGTCAGGTTCTCGCGGCCTCGAACAGCCGGCGTGAGCCAGGCGTCCGCCACCGTAACCCGCCGCCCATCGCGAATGTTCAAGGAGTTCGGGGTGACGCCGATCATCTCCCCGCTGTTGTGCCCTTCAAGACGCGGCAGGCCGAGCGAAGCGCCGGCTTCGATAAACGCGCGCGCGACCGGACTGACCTCGTCGGCCGGCAAATGGACGGGCATCGGCCCGCCCTTGCCGTAAAGGCCGTTGCCGCCGAGCGGGTGATCCTCGATAGCCCGAAACGCGGGCAGCAATTCATCCCAGCTCCATCTGTTATCGCCGGTCGCGTCGACCCATGCCTGGAAGTCCCGGGGATGACCACGCATGTAACCCATCGCGTGCAGGCAACTCGAGCCGCCGACCACCCGCCCGCGCGCCCAGCGATGCACCCGGCCAGCGGTCCCGGCTTGCGGCTCCGTGCGATAGTCCCAATCGTAGCCACGGCCCTGAAGTGCCGGCCATGCGGCGGGGTTCCAGATGTCGGGATCCACCGCTTCTTCGCCTGCCTCGATCAGCAGAACGCGGCTGTCCGGCTTTTCACTCAGTCGCGCCGCAAGCAATGCGCCAGCCGACCCGCCGCCGACGATGACGATATCGGCATCCCGTTCGCGCTCAAAATTCGCCCAGCTCATCATCACTCCATCTGACGCTTGCGTATTTGGTCGGCAAGTTTGGCGCCGGCACGAGGTGGCCTACGCATCGAGCTGTGCGCGGACAGTCGATCCGCGACATCCTCAAAGGCTTCGGGTTTCAGGCGGAGCAACTGTCTTTCGAAAAACTCAAATCGCGCTGTCCATGGACATCTTCGCTGCCGCTTTGGCCTTCAACAGGTGATTTTTGGAGGCCTTGCGGGCGGCCTTCTCGTCGCCGGCGGCGATGGATTCGTATATCTCCTTCATCTCCGCCAGGCTGCTCTGTGCCCTGCCATCCAATGACATCGATCGTCCGCGAAAGAAGCTGATCCTGGCCACAAGGCCACGATGGACCTCCTCAAGGATCGGGTTGCCGCAATTGGCCAGTACGATCGAATAGAAGTCCGCGGCGGTCATGACCTGTGCCAGGCTGTCATTGCTGGACGCCGCCGCTTCGAACGCGGAAAGAGATTTCTCGAGTTCAAGCAACTGCTCCGGGGAAATTCTCGACGCGCAGCGTCCCGCGGCCTCGACTTCAAGCAGCTCTCGAACCTCGTAGATGGCGGTTGCCACCTCCCACGTAAGCGACGGTATCGACGGCCCGCGGTTGGGGACGATCTCGATCAGGCGCTCGGCTTCGAGACTGCGCAAAGCCTCCCTTAGCGAAGGGCGACTGATGCCGAGCTGTGTGCACAGCTGACTTTCGATGAGGCGGCTTCCCGGCTGGAACAATCCGGAGAAGATGGCGAGCCGTAACTTGTCGACGGTCTCCCGTTGAACTGTTCGTGGAGAAATTCGCAAATTCAAATCTGGAGGCATTTCTAACGTCTCATCGGTTTGAGTCGCAATCTCCTAACCAGCATACGTCACGCCGTGGAAAATAGCCAGATTGTCAAATCTGAAGATTGCAAGAATGTCAGACAATCTGCTTGACGTCCTTCTGGCTGTATGATCCTTTTGACCGAGACGGGCAGTGACGGTGAGGATCATGAACATTGCGGCAGGGATAGCTTCCGACCGATTTGGCTCGCGACGCATCGACACCGGCCGCATCACCGTGAATGTGCGCGAGGCCGGCAACGGCCCGTTGATGCTGTTTTTCCATGGCATTACCTCCAATTCCGCGGTCTTCACGCCGTTGATGGCTCGGCTTTCGGATCGCTTCACGACCGTGGCCGTCGACCAGAGAGGGCACGGCCACAGCGACAAGCCGGAAGGCGGTTACGAGGCGCATGACTACGCGGACGACATTGCCGGCTTGATCCGTACCCTCGATCGGGGTCCTGCCATCCTCGTCGGACATTCGCTTGGCGCGAGAAACTCCGTCACGGCCGCCGTGCGACATCCGGAACTGGTGCGGTCGGTCATCGCAATCGACTTCACGCCCTATATCGAGACCGAAGCGTTGGATACGCTGGAAGCCCGGGTAAACGCGGGAAGCCAGCTTTTCGAGGATATCAAGGCCGTCGAAGCCTATCTTGCTGGCCGCTATCCGAACATTCCCGCCGACGCCATCAGGATCCGAGCCGAGAGCGGCTATCAGCGGGTCGACGGCGGGCTGCGACCATTGGCGTCGCCCGCGGCCATGGCCCAGACGGCCAAGGGCCTGCGATCGAACCTGGTGCCCGCCTATCGGGATGTGGCGAAGCCCGTCCTTATCGTTCGGGGCGAGGCGAGCAAATTGGTTTCGGCGGCGGCGCTGGCGAAAACAAGCCGGCTACGGCCCGATCTGCCCGTGGTCGTCGTTCCGGGCGCCGACCACTACGTCAACGAGGTATCTCCCGAGATCACGCTGAAAGCGATCACGAATTTCATCGACGCCTGACGGCCCAGCACGCCGTCTTCTTGTACGCAGCATCAGGATAGAAAATGGCCAATGTAAACAAAACCCAGGGTAAGGCGCGCCGTGCCGAGGTCGCTGGCGGCGGCTTTGCCGGTCTGACCGCCGCCATCGCTCTGAGGCAGAACGGTTGGGATGTCAGGCTGCACGAAAAGAGCTCGGAGCTGCGGGCATTCGGCGCGGGCATCTATCTCTGGCACAATGGCCTTCGCGTGCTCGAAGGACTGGGCGCCCTGGATGATGTTCTCCAAGGTTCGCATACGCCCCCGACCTACGAGACCTGGATGCATAACAAGTCGGTTTCCAAGGAGACGTTCAACGGCCTCCCGTGGCGCATCATGACCCGGAGCCACCTGCATGATGCCCTGGTCAACCGCGCCCGCGCGCTGGGTGTCGACGTATCGGTCAACTCCGAAGCGGTTGCCGCCGATCCGGAAGGTCGCCTGACGCTTCAGACGGGAGAGGTTCTCGAAGCCGACCTGATCGTCGGCGCCGACGGTGTTGGGTCCAAGGTCAGGGACTCCATTGGCTTCAAGCAGGACCGATGGGTCTCCAAGGACGGTCTCATCCGGCTGATCGTGCCTCGCAAGAAGAAGGAACTCGGTCACGGCGAGTGGGACAACACCATAGACATGTGGAACTTCTGGCCGCGCGTTCAGCGGATCCTCTACTCGCCCTGCAACGAGAATGAGCTTTACCTCGGCCTCATGGCTCCAGCCGCCGATCCGCGGGGGTCGCAGGTGCCGATCGATCTCGAGGTCTGGGTCGAGATGTTCCCTTTCCTGGAGCCGTGCCTGATCGAGGCGGCCAAGCTGAAAACAGCCAGGTACGACAAGTACGAAACGACCAAGCTTGACAGCTGGACAAGAGGTAAGGTGGCCCTGGTGGGAGATGCCGCGCATGCGATGTGTCCGGCTCTTGCCCAGGGCGCCGGTTGCGCGATGGTCAATGCCTTCAGCCTGTCGCAGGATTTGCAGACGGGCTCTTCGGTCGAGGACGCGCTCGTCGCGTGGGAAAAGCGCATTCGCCCGATCACCGATCGCTGTCAGGCGCTGTCCGGCGACTATGCGGCGAACCGCTCGCTCTCGAAGGGAAACATGTTCACGCCGGCGGCGTTGGAAGCAGCCCGCTACGACCCGCTGCGCGGCGTCTTCTCATGGCCGCAGTAGCATCGGACGAGCCGCTCAACGCATTAATCGGCGCGCGCAAGCTGCGCTCCCTTCAGGAGACAAAGATGAACTATTCCAGTGAAGTCGAACGGGACTACGATGTCAGGGGGTGGTACGCCTCGGTCCAGGAAAGCCGGCATGATGGCGGCCAGCCTGGCGAGACCCTCGTCAAAGTCGCGACTGGCGTTGTCATCCGCAATCCGTTCGCCGGAAAGTTCGTCGCCGAACTGTCCGACCTGACCAATCCCAGTTCAGCCATCGGTCATGCGCTCGGCGAGCGGGCGGTGGCGCTGCTCGGCAACAGGCCGGTCGAAAGCTATGGCAAAGGCGGTATCGCGGGCACATCCGGCGAGCAAGAACATGTCGTCGCCTGCATCACCACGGTGTTCGGAGATCCGCTGCGTCAGCAAGTGGGCGGCGGCAAGGCCTGGATCTCGTCGGTCAGCAAGGTCGCCGCAGCCGGCACATCCATCGATATCCCGCTTGCCCACAAGGACGAGCTTTATATCCGTTCCCACTATGATGCCGTCACATTTTCGGTGCCGGATGGCCCGCGCCCCGATGAGCTTTTGATCTGCGTGGCCGTCGCATCGGGTCCGCGCGTGCATCAGCGCGTCGGGGGCAAATCCGTCGCCGACCTCAAGGCCGGTGTCTAATTCGATCGAAATTGGCGAAGGACGAATTCCATGCCCCTGAACATCAAGGACCTCAAGATTACGTCAGCGGATTTCAAGCCGCTCGGGAAGTTGCGCGACGAGCATGCCGGCGACAAAGGCAATGTGTTGCCCAGGCTTACGGTCAGCGGCGTCCCCGCGGGCACGAAGGAACTCGCGGTCATCTGCCATGATCCCGACGCGCCCTTGCCCAACGGCTTCACGCATTGGGTCGTCTACGGCATCGATCCGTCGACCACCGACCTTTCGGATGCGCAGGAGAAGTTTCGCGTCGGGCCAAACGGCGCCGGCGGCAAGCAGTATTACGGGCCCCAGCCGCCCGCAGGCCATGGAGAACATCACTATTACTTCTGGGTTTATGCCCTGGACACCAAGGTCGAAGGGACGCCTACCAGGGAGGAGTTCCTGCAGAAATATGCCGGGAACATCATCGAGCAAAACCGGATCGTCGGCCTCTACGAAAACAAGTGAAATCCGCGACGCCGGCGACCGATAACTAAGAATAAAAATGGTCGCCAGCGCCGCGAAATGGGAGAATTTGGAAATGAAAGACAACAGCCCAGCGCACCAGACGGTCTTCGAAGAGCTGGTCACGGCGACGAAGATCCTTCTGAACGAAGGCATCATGGATACGTTCGGGCACATCAGTGCCCGTGACCCCCAGGATCCCCAAAGCTTCTTCCTGGCGCAGAAGCTTGCTCCGAGCCTGATAACCGTCGACGACATCCAGCGTTTCAATCTCGACGGCGAGACGTCGGACAATCGCCCGTCCTATCTTGAGCGCTACATCCACAGCGAGATCTACAAGGCGCGGCCCGACGTCCAGTGTGTGCTCCACACTCATTCTCCGGCTGTCCTGCCGTACTGCTTCGTCGACACACCGCTTCGGCCGGTCACCCACATGGGAGCTTTCATCGGCGAGAAAGTCCCGGTCTACGAGATTCGCGACAAGAATGGCGACGAGACGGATCTCTTCGGCGGCAGCCCCGGGATCTGCGCTGATATCGCCGAAAGTCTCGGCAACCAGACAGTGGTGCTCATGGCGCGGCATGGCGTCGTCAATGTCGGCAACTCCGTGCGTGAGGTCGTCTTCCGGGCGTTCTATCTCGAGCAGGAAGCGGCAGCGCTCACGGCCGGCCTGCGGATCGGCAACATCAAATATCTGTCGCCGGGCGAGATAAGGACGGCAGGAAAACTCGTCGGCGCCCAGATCGATCGAGGATGGAATCACTGGTCGCAGCGTCTGAGAGAGGCCGGCCTGGCCTAGTCCCGGCCGCCTTGAGGAATACCTAGTCCATCCGGCCCTGGCCGGGATGGTCCAGGCTCGGTTTCAATAGTTCCCTCGCGCAGGAGCGCCGGACCAAGGCAATGAAACGCACCATGCCGCACGCGGAAAGTTACGACTACATCATCGTTGGGGCCGGATCGGCCGGTTGCGTGCTCGCCAACCGGCTGAGCGCCGACCCCGGATGTTCGGTGCTGCTGCTCGAGGCCGGCGGCTGGGATCGCGACCCCATGATCCACATCCCGCTTGGCTGGGGCAAGATCCTGACCGAGCGTCGCCACGACTGGATGTATTTCTGTGAACCGGAAGACAATGTCGGCGGACGCAGGGTCGAGTGCGCCCGCGGCAAGGTGATCGGCGGGTCTTCGTCGACCAACGCCATGGCCTATGTGCGGGGAAATCGCGGCGATTACGACCGTTGGGCGGCCAGCGGGCTCCATGACTGGTCGTACGACAAGGTGCTGCCCTATTTCCGCAAGCAGGAGAGCTGGGAAGGAGGCGCGAACCACTTTCGCGGCGGCAATGGTCCGGTCAGCACCCAGTTCTGCCGTTAC
Source organism: Mesorhizobium australicum WSM2073 (assembly GCF_000230995.2). Lineage (NCBI taxonomy): Bacteria > Pseudomonadati > Pseudomonadota > Alphaproteobacteria > Hyphomicrobiales > Phyllobacteriaceae > Mesorhizobium > Mesorhizobium australicum. Next base: position 2,145,771 of record NC_019973.1, read on the forward strand.
AAGGACCCGCTGATCGACGCGTTTGCGCAGGCCAGCGTGCAGGCAGGATATCCACAGACGGACGACTACAATGGTGAGCGGCAGGAAGGTTTCGGCCGCCTCCAGATGACGATCTCGAAAGGTCGGCGCAGCTCGACCGCGTCCGCCTATCTGCGGCCAGCCCTGAAGCGGCCCAATTTGACCGTCCTGACCGGAGCGACGGCGACGAAGATCACGCTGGAGGGCACGCGCGCCGCCGGCGTGGTTGTGAACCATGGCGGCGGCCAACGGTCGGTCGTCGCCCGCAGGGAAGTCCTGCTCTCGGGCGGCGTCATCAACACGCCGCAACTTCTGATGCTGTCCGGCATAGGGGAGCCGGAGGAGCTCGCGACGCGCGGTATCCAGACGCGGGTCAACCTGCCGGCGGTCGGCAAGAACCTGCAGGATCACGTATCGGTCATTCTCATGTACCGGCGCCGGGGGCCGGGCGGCCCTTTCCTTCGCAACATGCGTGCCGACCGGATCGGGTTCGATTTCGCCAAGACCTACTTCACGGGACGAGGTTTCTCGGGAGATGTGCCCGGAGGGGTCGTCGCATTCCTGAAAAGCGGCCCGGAGCGTCCGTTGCCGGATGTGCAACTGCTGTTCACGGCCGCCCCGCTCGCCGCGTGGCCGTATTTCGAGCCGTTCAAGGCGCCATTTCCGGACGGGTTCGCCACACGGATCGTGGCGACGCAGCCTGAAAGCCGGGGCGCGGTGAAATTGGCCTCGGCCGATCCTCTCGCGGCGCCATTGATCCACCAGAATTTCCTCGCCTCGCCGAAGGACTGGGGCTCGCTTCGGGCCGGCTTCCGAGTGGCGAGGGACCTCGCGTCTCAGCCCTCCATGCAGCCCTTCATCGAGGCGGAGTTTTTCCCTGGCCCGAAGTGCCAGAGCGACGACGAGATCGATGAGCATATCCGCAAGACCTCGATCACCGTGCATCACCCGGCAGGAACCTGCCGGATGGGCGCCGACGCGGCCTCGGTCGTCGACCCGCAATTGCGGCTTCGCGGCGTCGACGGCCTGAGGGTGGTGGACGCTTCCGTCATGCCCGACCTGGTCTGCGGAAACATCAACGCGGCGGTGATCATGATCGCCGAGAAAGCCGCCGACCTCATCGCGGCATCAAAAGCAGCAACGCAAAGCAGGGCAGCATAATGATCCAGCGTATCGCCATCATCGGTCTGGGTACGATGGGGCCTGGCATGGCCGCCCGGCTCGCCAGGGGCGGCCTGCAGGTCGTCGCCTACGATGTTGCCCCGGCCGCGATCGAGCGCGCGGGGTCCATGCTGGGCGTGGCCGAGGGCGTTCTCGACGCCCTGGGTATCGCGGTGCCTCCGGCCGGCGCCGGAACGGTCCGCTTCACGGATGATATCGCAGACGCGGTATCGGGCGCCGACCTCGTCATCGAGAACGTTCCTGAAAACATTTCGATCAAGGCCGATGTCTATCGCACGATCGACAGCCTGATCGCGTCGGACACGATCGTAGCGTCCGACACGTCGGGCATCCCGATCACCAAGCTGCAGGCGCACATCTCCCATCCCGAGCGGATGGTGGGCATGCACTGGTCGAACCCGCCGCATATCATCCCGATGATCGAGGTGATCGCAGGCGAAAAGACCGCGCCGCATATCGTGACGACGATTCGCGACCTGATCCGCTCGATCGGCCTCTTGCCGGTGGTGGTGAAGAAGGATGTTCCGGGCTTCGTCGAAAACCGCGTGCTCTATGCGTTGCTGCGCGAGGCGGTCGACCTTGTCGAGCGCGGTGTCATCGAGCCGGAAGATCTCGACACCTGCGTCTCCTGGGGCATCGGCTACAAGATCGCGGTGATCGGGCCGATGGCGCTGCTCGATATGGCGGGCCTCGATATCTACAAGTCCGTTTCGTCGTTCCTCAACGCCGATCTCTCCAATCGCGACGATGTCGCGCCGATGGTGCTGGAAAAGACGAACGCGTCGAAGCTCGGCATCAAGTCGGGGGAGGGCATGTTCTCCTACACGCCCGAGCAGACAAAGGCGCTGCAAGGCGAACGGGCGCGCAAGCTCGTCGCGGTGCGGCGCATCCTGGAGGGCCGGGAGTAGCCATGACACATCGTGCTCACAAAGCCGGTCGGGTTGGGGCGCCGCATGGAGGGCCAAGCCATGCGTGTTGAAACCATCCGGGCAGCCGGCGGTCGGCCGGCCCATATACGTCACGACGACCTGATCTCCGCCAAGGGCGTTTCGGTGGTCATGGCCAGGCAATTGGTTCTGCAGAACATCGATCTTTCGGTACCGAAGGGCTCGTTTGTTTCTCTCATTGGTCCTTCCGGTTGCGGCAAGAGCACCTTGCTGAAGGTTCTGGCCGGACTTGTAAATCCGACAAGCGGCAGCGTTTCGATCGCCGGGCTTTCGCCGGTCGAGGCGGCGCGCAAGCGCATGATCGGCCTCGTCTTCCAGGACGCCAACCTTTTGCCGTGGAAGAACGCGGTCGACAACGCTTCCATGCTGCTCGGTATCGCCGACAAGTCGCTTTCGCGCGCGCAACTACGGACGCGCGGACAGGAGATGCTTGAGCTGGTGGGCCTGGGCGACAGCGCCCACAAGCGACCGAACGAATTGTCAGGCGGCATGCGCCAGCGCGTCGCTATCGCGCGGGCGCTGGCGCTCGATCCGGCGGTGCTGCTGATGGACGAGCCGTTCGGCGCGCTCGACGCCATTACCCGCGACCAGATGGGTCAGTCGCTGCTGGAGATCTGGCAGCGCACCGGCAAGACCATCGTTCTTGTCACCCACTCCATCGACGAGGCCATTCATTTGTCTCGCCATGTTCATGTGCTGGGGATCAAGCCGGGCCGGATCACCGAAAGCCTCGATATTGGCCTGCCCTATCCGCGCGATCTGTCGGTGACGGAAGATCCGGAGTTCGTCAGGCTGGTGGTTCAACTGCGCACCATGCTGCGCGCCAGCCACCAACCGGGAGGCGTGTCATGAGCGATCAACCCATCACCAATCCCTCCGACTCGCGGTTTGCCTCGAGTTGGGTGGCCGCGACCGGCAGCTGGCTGCCGGCGGTCATACTTTTGCTGGCGACGATCGTCGTATGGGAAGCCGTGGTGCGGATTTTCGCTATCTCCGCCTTCATCATTCCCGCTCCGTCCGAAATCGCGCAATCGCTGGTCGCGCAATGGGCAACGCTGATGCAGGCGACGCTGGTGACGGCAGGCGAGATCCTGTTCGGGTTCCTTGTCTCCGTCGTGGTCGGCGTCGCCATTGCGCTGGTCATCGTGCGCTTCGACTGGCTGGGCCGAGCGCTTTATCCGCTGGTGGTGTTGTTCCAGAACGTGCCGAAGGTGGCGCTGGCGCCGATCTTCATTCTCTGGTTCGGCTATGGGCTCGCGCCCAAGATCGGCCTGATCCTGGTCATCGCCTTCTTCCCGGTGACATTGTCGATGCTGGCCGGCATGCAGTCGGTCGATCGCTCGCTGCTGTCGCTGATGAACTCGGTCGGCGCCAGCCCGACGCAGATCCTGTTCAGGATCCGCGTTCCGCATTCGCTGCCGAACCTGATGGCGGGAACCAAGATCGCGGCCACGCTGAGCGTGATCGGCGCCATCGTCGGCGAATTCGCCGGTGCCTCGGACGGCTTGGGCTACGTCATCCAGTTCGCCTCGACCCAGCTCGACACCGCGCTGGTCTTCGCGGCGCTGCTGCTCGTCTCCGTGCTCGGCATCGCCTTCTACTACGCCGCCGAAATCCTCGAACGCATCGTGGTGCCATGGGCACCGAAATTCAGCCAGGCCTAGGCCTCTCGATCAACCACCGTCAATAAAAGGGAACAAAAATGCTGAGACGCTCACTTATCAAGGTAGCCACGCTTGCGGCCTTTGCCGGCGCGCTTGGCTTCTCGAACGCGACGCTGGCGGCTGACAAGATCACGGTCCAACTCGATTGGGTGGTGCGCGGCAATCATGCCATGTTCTTCGTCGGCAAGGAAAAAGGCTTCTTCGCCAAGAACGACATCGACGTTGCCGAAATCCGCAAGGGTTCGGGTTCGCCGGATGCCATGCGGCTGGTGGGCAACGGGAACGCGGATTTCGGTTTCGGCGATCTTCCCACGCTCGCCGTCGCCCGCTCGCAGAGCGTTCCGGTGGTGGCGGTGGCCGCCGTCAACCAGCACTCGCCGCTGGCAATCATGTCGCTCGCCAAGACGGTGAAGCTCACCAAGCCGGCCGATCTCAAGGGCCTGACCATCGGCATTCATCCAGCGGGCTCGACCTACATCTTCTTCAAGGGCTTCCTGGCGGCCAACGGCCTGACCGAAAAGGACATGACGCTGAACAGCGTCTCGCCGCCCTATGAAAGCTATCTGCTTCTCGGCCGGGTCCAGACGGTGGTCGGCTATGTCGACGCCGAGGTTCCCGAACTGGAAGCCAAGGCGGGCGGTCCCGGTTCGCTCAGCATCATGATGGGCGCCGACCATGGCTGGAAGGCTTATGGCTCCGGCCTGTTCACCTCGGAGACAATGACCAAGGACAAGCCGGACGTCGTCGCCCGTTTCGTCAAGGCCTACAGGGAAGCCTTCGACTATGTTGTCGCCCATCCGGAAGAAGCCGCCGAGATCACTGCCAAGGCTGCTCCAGGCTATGCCGACAAGAAGGATGTGCTGCTGGCGCAGATCAACGCCGACATCGCCTCCACCTTCACCAGCCCCGACACCAAGGATCACGGCCTCGGCTGGATGACGAAGACGCAGTGGGAGGAAACGCTGAAGACGCTCACCGACCAGGGCGTGCTTAAAGCCGCGCTATCGGCCGACGACGTCTTCACCGACAAGTTCCTGGCGAAGGAATAGGGCACGATGGCCCGGACGGACCGATCAATGAGCGCCTACCGGCATGCCAGGCTGTCCTGCTCCATGCCGCAGGACACCTCGCGCTCGCCTTTGGCGGCATCGGTTCGGTCGAGCGCGATCTGCCCGCGCGTGGCATATGCGCGACCCGCGAGGCCACACCACAGGCGCTCGACCGGCAGGTTTTCGCGCTTGTCGTTGAGGATGGTGAAGGTGCCGGTCTTGGGATCGAACCAGAGTTCGACACGAGCGCTCATGCCCGGCTCTATCGTGGCGATCCCTTCTGAATACCAGTGGGCGAAGTCGGCGTTGCAGGACACACCTTTCTTGCCGGCATTCGAAATCGTCAACGGCACCATATCGAGCCCGTCGGTTCCCTTGCGGACGATCACATGGTGCAACTCAACCGCGTTGGCAAGCGATGTGAACGCCAACATCACGGGGAGGACATAACGGATTTTCACTTTGCCTGAGCTCCATGGGTAGCTTTCTCAGGCAGTCTATCTCGCTTGTGCGCAATAACAATAAAAATATTGATTGGAAATCAAACAGAGAGGGTAACATGTTAAAGATCCTGAAGGGTAGCGTAAGTGCATTAATACTGTCTGGTATCTTGACGGGCGGCGCGCTTGCCGGCGAAGTCAAGTCGATCGCCATCCTCACGCCTGAAGAAGGCACGGACTATGGCTGGAACCAGCAAGGCATCGACGCCGCCAAGGCAGCCGGCAAGGCAGCCGGCGTCGAGGTGGTCGTGGCGCAGGGCCTCGGCTATGGCGATGTCCGTCCGACGCTGCGCGAGCTCGCGTCCGACGGCGCCAGCCTGCTGATCGCGCATGCCAGCGGCTACAACACCTCGGCGCCCGAGATCGCCAAGGAATTGAAGGTTCCGGTAGCGATCGTCGATACGCCGAACGGGCTGAAGAAAGGCCTCGTCGCCGACTACACGCTGAGCGGCCACCAGGGCGCCTATCTGGCCGGCCGTCTCGCCGCCAAGATGTCGCGCTCGAAGTCGGTCGGCATCGTCGTCTCCGGTGAACCGCCATCGTGGAACTCGCAATCGGCGGCGTTCGCGCAAGGGGTGAAGGCGGAGAACCCGGACGTCAAGATCACTTATGCGGTGATCGGGCCGGCCGCCTACAGTGACGCTGCCGGCGGCAAGCGCGTCACCGAAAGCGTTATCGCCTCGGGCGCCGACATCATTTTCGGCCAGGGCAACGGCTCCAGCTTCGGCATGCTGCAGGCAGTCGAGACGACAAAGGCCGCCGATGGCGGCAAGGTCTATTTCATCGACGTCATCGGCGACAAGTCGCCAATCGACAAGGGCTTCCTGCTGTCGTCGGTGGTGTGGAACATCGAACCGGTCTACGCGGCGATGATCGCCGACCTGAAAGCCGACACGTTCGGTACCAAGCATTACTCGATCGGCCTCAAGGACGATTCCGTGCAGTTGCTGAAGACCGCCGCCATCCCCGGCAACGTCTGGAGCGAAATCCAGGCGCTGCGCGAGGACGTCATTTCCGGCAAGATCAAGGTCGAGCCGGTCTATGACGCCGCCGCCGTCAGGGCGCTGATGACAAGCGTCGCCCAGTAAGGCGACCAGAAGTCGGCTGCCGGAGGGGCGATCGGTTCGCCCCTCCGGATATTTCCCGTTTTCCAGTGCTGGGCTTTCATGAGCAGTCTTTCTTCATCGCCCGTCGACAGCCGCGACATCGTCGCGCTCGAAGGCGTGACCAAACGCTTTCCCGGCATCGTCGCCAACGACAGCGTCGACCTGTCGATCCATCCTGGCGAGGTGCATGTACTGCTCGGCGAGAACGGCGCGGGAAAATCCACCTTGATCGGCATGCTGTCGGGCCTGCAGCAGCCGGACGAGGGGCGCATACTTGTCGACGGCAAGCCGACGCCGATCACGTCGCCGCGCCATGCGCTGGCGCTTGGCATCGGAACGGTGTTCCAACACATGATGCTGGTGCCCACCCTGACAGTCGCCGAGAACCTGCTTCTTGGCGGGCCCTGGTGGCAGCGTCCGAGGACCGAAGAGCTTGCGGCCCGCGTGGCCGAGATCACTGGCAGCCTCGGCATCACAGTAAAACTGCATGCCAAGGTTTCGGAACTCTCGCTCGGTGAGCAGCAGCAAGTCGAAATCCTGCGCGCCATGGTGCGCAACAGCCGGGTGCTGATCCTCGACGAATCCACCTCGATGCTGACGCCGAAGGGCATCGAGGAACTTGGCGCGCTGATGCGGCGCCTCGTCGAACAGGGATTGGCGATCGTCTTCATCACCCACAAGCTCAAGGAGGCGGCCGCCTTCGGCGACCGCATCTCGGTTCTCAAGCTCGGCCGCAAGGTGGGCGAGATCCCGCCCGAGCGGTTTCGCGCACTCGGCGAGCAGGAGATTATTTCCGAGATCGTGGAGTTGATGTTCGGCAAGCAGAAGGACGATCCCGAAGCGGTCGAACGTCCGGCCCGCGCGGTCGATGCCAGTGCCGCGCCTCTGCTTCAGGTCGCGGATCTGACGGTCGCGCCGACCGACAATGCACCCGGCCTGTCGTCGATCTCCTTCGACATCCGCCCGGGCGAGATACTCGGCATCGCTGGTATCGATGGCAACGGCCAGAAACAGCTGGCGGAGGCCTTGGCCGGTCAACGGGCGGCGACCAGCGGCTCGGTTCGGCTGGAGGGCACCGCCATCGAGGCGCTGAGCGTCGGCGAACGCCGCCACCGCGGTCTTCGCTACCTGACCGACGACCGGCTGGGCGAGGGCACCGTCGGCACGTTCCCTGTCTCCATCAACTTCTTCCTCAAGCAGGTCGGGGCGGCGCCCTTCTGGCGCAGCGGCGTCGAGCAGCGCGCCGAGATCGACAGGCGTGCCGCCGAGCTCGTGCGCGAATACGATGTGCGCACGCCAAGCCTGAAGACACCGGTGGCGCGGCTTTCCGGCGGCAACATCCAGAAGGTGCTGCTGGCGCGGGAACTGGCCGAAGGCGCCAAGGTGGTGATCTTCAACAAGCCGACCTACGGGCTCGATCTCGCCAACACGCTGGCCTCGCGCCAGCGCATCCGCGACACGGCGGCACGCGGCCTCGCCGTACTCTTGATCTCCACCGACCTCGAGGAACTGCTCAGCATGTGCGACCGCATCGCCGTCATCGCCAATGGCGTGCTGGTCGGCACCGTGGCGAATGCCGACGACGCCCGCACCAGGGTCGGTCGCCTGATGATCGGACTTGCCGCATGAGCATCGACACCGCACCCGCCGCCGGCGCCACCGCACTCGATGCCACGAGCGCAGCCGCCACGCGGCGCGACATAGTGCACCGGCTGCTGATGACGCTTGGGCCGATCCTTGCCGCCCTCGTCATCGCCGGCTGCATTCTGCTTGCCGTCGGCGTCGACCCGCTCGCTTACTATGGCTACGTGCTGGAGAAGGGCCTCTTCTCGCCGCTCGGCATCCAGCAGACGCTGACGCGCATGGCGCCACTGCTGTTCCTCGCCGCCGGCCTGATCGTTGCCTTTCGCGCCGGCATGTGGAACCTCGGCGGCGACGGCCAGTTCCTGCTCGGAGCCGTCACGGCGGCGGCCAGCGCTCCCGTGCTGGTGCAGGTCATGCCAGCCTGGCTGGCGTTGTTCTGCGCGTTCCTGATTGCCATGCTGGTGGCCATGATCTGGTCGCTGGTGCCGGCGCTGCTGCGCGCCTATCAGGGTGTCAACGAGATCATCACCACGCTGATGATGACGTTCCTCGGCACGTCGCTCGCCAATGTGCTGGTCAAGCTGGTGTTTCGCGATCCCGGCACGACCGTGCCGCAGACCCGCACGCTGCCGGTGGAAGACCGGCTGCCGCGCCTGTTCGAAACCACCATCACCAGTGGCCTGCTGCTCGGCCTGGCGGTAATCATCATCGTGCATCTGGTGATGACGCGTACGGCATTCGGGCTGAAACTGAGGATCGTCGGCGCCAATCCGCGCGCCGCGGTTCATGCGGGGCTGGGCGTGCCCGGCCTGACGATTGCCGTCTTTGCCATTTCCGCCGGGCTCGCCGGCCTTGCCGGCGCTGTCGACATCATCGGCGTGCAAGGCAATGTTCGCGCCGACTGGAATCCAGCCTATGGGCTGGCGGTCATTCCGGCCGTGTTTCTCGCCCGCATGAACGGCTTTGCCGCGATCGGCTTCGTGTTCCTGCTCTCCGTATTGTCGATCGGCGGCGAGAGCGCGGCGCGGCGGCTTGGCGTGCCCAATCACTTCACGCTGGTGCTGGTCTCCATCGTGCTGATCGTGCTCGCCTTGGCCGAATATGTCGACCACCGTTATCATCAGTCGAGAAAGGCGTAGGGCATGACCGGGCTCTTCAGCGAAGTCTTTCTCAGCGCATTGCTGTTTGGCGCCGTCACCGCCGCCATTCCGCTGCTGCTTGCCGGGCTCGGCGAGCAGATGTCGGAAAAGGCCGGCGTGCTCAACATCGGCATCGAGGGCATGATGCTGGCCGGCGCCTATCTCGGCTTCGTCGGCGCGTTCTATTCGGGATCGCTGTGGCTGGGCTTCCTCACCGGCGCTGCCGGCGGCATCGCGGTGGCGCTGATCATGGCGCTGCTTTGCGTGCGCATTGGGCTGAACCAGATCGTCATCGGCATCGCGCTTACGCTTGGCCTCGAAGGCCTGACCGCGCTGCTCCATCATTTCCAGTTCTCGCGCAGCTATCCTCGCCTGCCGGCGGCGGACGCAACCGTCATTCCGCTGCTGTCCGACATTCCGGTGATTGGCCCGGCCTTCTTCAGGCATCATTTGATCGTCTATCTAGCGGTCGCCCTGGTGTTCGCCATGAGCTACCTCTACCGCCGCACGCAGCTCGGTCTCAATCTGCAGGCAGCGGGCGACAAGCCGGCCGCGCTCGATGTCGCCGGCATCGACGTCATCAGGACCCGCACCATCGCGGTGCTGACGACCGGCGCGCTGGCGGGGCTTGGCGGCGCTTATCTCGCCAATGTCGGAGCGGGCCTGTTCATTCCGTTCATCACCAATGGCGCCGGCTTTCTCGGCATCGTGCTGGCGATGCTGGCGCGGGGACGGCCGATCTGGGTGCTGTTTGGCGCTCTTCTGTTCGGCGTGTGCCTGTCGCTGACGACGGCCATGCAGGTGGCGGGCATCAACATACCGACCGATGTCATCCAGATGCTGCCGTTCCTGGCGGTGATGATCATGCTGGTGCTGTTCGGGCGGCGGGCCAGCCTGCCGGCGGCACTGGGCATTCCATACGAGCGCGGGGCGCGCTGAGAAAAACCAGACGCGCGGATGGAACCCGCGCCGGAAAAGGAGGCAACAATGTCGGATACCAAGGTCTACCTGCTTGACGGCGGCTCACTTGTCCTCGACGGCTATCATGTGTTCTGGAACCGTGGCCCAGGCGGCGAAGTGCGCTTCCCCGTCTATTCGATCCTGATCGAGCATGCCGAGGGCCGCTTCCTCATAGATACCGGCTATGACTACGACCACGTCATGAAGGTGCTGCCCTTCGAGAAGCCGATCCAGGAAAAGCACCAGACCATTCCCGGCGCGCTGGCGCTGCTCGGGCTGGAGCCGAAGGATATCGACGTGGTCGTCAACTCGCACTTCCATTTCGACCATTGCGGCGGCAACAAGTACTTTCCGCATGCCAAGAAGATCTGCCACCGTTCGGAGGTGCCGCAGGCCTGCAATCCGCAGCCCTTCGAACATCTCGGTTATTCGGACCTGAGCTTCTCGGCGGAAGCGGCGGAGGCACGTGGCGCGACCGCGCAACTGCTGGCAGGCACAACACGGGCCAACTCGACTTTCGAGGGCATCGAAGGTGACATCGAACTGGCAAAAGGCGTGAAACTGATCTCCACCCCCGGCCACTCGATCGGCCATTACAGCCTTCTGGTCGAGTTTCCCAAGCGCAAGCCGATCATGTTCACGATCGACGCCGCCTACACGCAGAAGAGCCTGGAAACGCTTTGCCAGGCCGCCTTCCATATCGACCCGGTCGCGGGCGTCAATTCGATGCGCAGGGTGAAGAAACTTGCCGAGGATCACGGCGCCGAGCTGATGTACTCGCACGACATGGACAACTTCAAGACCTACAAAACCGGCACACAGTTCTACGGCTGATCGCCGCCAATCCGGAGACCAAGACCATGCGCTATCCCGATCACGCGGATCCGGTCCTCACGCTGACGGCGGGGCCAGTCAATGCCTATGCCGAGGTGCTGCGGGGCCTCGGCCGCACGGTGCTCTACGACTATGACCCGGCCTTCCAGCTCTTCTACGAGAAGGTCGTCGACAAGGTTCAAAAAGCGATGCGGCTTTCCAACAAGCCAGTCATCCTGCACGGAGAGCCGGTGCTGGGTCTCGAGGCGGCGGCGGCGTCGCTGATCACATCGGACGACGTCGTGCTCAACCTTGCCTCGGGCGTCTACGGCAAGGGGTTCGGCTATTGGGCGAAGCGCTATTCACCGCATCTCCTCGAAATCGAAGTGCCCTACAATGAGGCGATCGACCCGCAGGCGGTTGCCGCCATGCTGAAGGCGCATCCGGAAATCACTGTCGTCTCCGTCTGCCATCACGACACGCCGTCGGGCACGATCAACCCGATCGATGCCATCGGCGCGCTGGTGTCGGCGCATGGCGGTTACCTGATCGTCGATGCCGTCTCGTCTTTCGGTGGCATGAAGACGCATCCGGACGACTGCAAGGCCGACATCTATGTGACCGGCCCGGGCAAATGTCTTGGCGCGCCGCCAGCGCTGACGATCATGGGGGTCAGCGACCGCGCCTGGGCCAAGATGAAGGCCAACAAGGCGGCGCCCCGCGCCTCGATGCTGAGCATCGTCGACTGGGAGAACGCCTGGTCGCGCGACAAGCCATTCCCCTTCACGCCCTCGGTGGCCGAAGTGAACGGCTTGGATGTGGCGCTCGATCTCTATCTCAACGAGGGGCCAGAAGCGGTTTGGGCGCGCCATGCACTGACGGCCAAGGCCATGCGGGCAGGCGTCGTCGCCATGGGCCTGTCGATCTGGGCCGCCAGCGATGCAATCGCCTCGCCGAGCACCACGGCCGTTCGCACACCCGACGGTGTCGACGAGAAAGCACTTCGCCAGGCAGCGCGCACCCGCTACGGCGTGGTGTTTTCGTCGGGTCGCGGCGAAACTTTGGGGAAGCTTACACGCATCGGCCATATGGGCCCGACGGCACAGCCGATCTATGCGATCGCGGCGCTGACGGCGCTTGGCGGCGCCATGAACGCGGCTGGCCAGAAGCTTGCGGTCGGCAAGGGCATCGACGCGGCGCTGGCGGTGATCGACGCCGACGCCTGAACAGACATCAACAGACCACGCATCGAGGGAGTAATTTCATGACGGAACGGCTTGCGGGAAAGACGGCGCTGGTGACGGGGGCGGCACAAGGCATCGGCAAGGCGATCGTGGTGCGGCTGGCGGCCGACGGCGCGACCGTCATCGTCAGCGACATCAATGCCGAGGGCGCCAAGGCCGCGGCCGCCGAAATCGGCGGCAAGGCGAAGGCGATTGCAGCCGATATTGCCGATCCGGCTTCGGTGAAAGCGCTGTTTGGCGAGATACAGGCACTCACCGGCGGCGTCGACATCCTGGTCAACAATGCCAGCATCGTGCCGTTCGTCGCCTGGGACGACGTCGACCTCGACCATTGGCGCAAGATCATCGACGTCAACCTGACAGGGACCTTCATCGTCACCCGCGCGGCGACCGACCAGATGCGGGCGGCGGGCAAGGCCGGACGCGTGATCAGCATCGCCTCCAACACCTTCTTTGCCGGCACGCCGAACATGGCGGCCTATGTCGCGGCCAAGGGCGGCGTCATTGGCTTCACCCGGGCGCTGGCCACCGAGCTTGGCAAGTACAACATCACGGCCAATGCGGTGACGCCCGGCCTGATCGAGAGCGATGGCGTCAAGGCAAGCCCGCACAACGAGGCGTTCGGCTTCGTCGAGATGCTCCAGGCGATGAAGGGCAAGGGCCAGCCCGAACATATCGCCGATGTCGTGTCGTTCCTGGCCAGCGAGGACGCCCGCTGGATCACCGGCCAGACGCTGAATGTCGACGCCGGGATGATCAGGCACTAAGGGCAATCGTCAAGTCCGGCGCCCTGCCGGCCCGATCGCCGGCCATCGAAACGTCTGGCTTTTCGCTGGCCTCCAGCCTCCCGGCTAGGTCAGCGTGTTCGCAAAGCCTGGCGTCTACCGGCGGCATTATCGGGGTGCACCTCGATAACGCCGCCGGGACTTATTAGCGGCTCGCGGTTGCGAGCGATGCATCCGGCCGCTATGCCGGGCCGGGATTTCTTGACGAGAAGGCAGAGCTGATGAAAGTCGTTTCCACGTCCAAGTCGCATGGCGGCGTGCAAGGTGTTTATTCACACGCTTCCGAAGCCTGCGCCTGCGACATGACCTTTGCCGTCTTCGTGCCGCCGCAGGCCAAGGATGGGCCACTGCCGGTGCTCTGGTATCTGTCGGGCCTCACCTGCACTCATGCCAATGTCATGGACAAGGGCGAATACCGGCGTCTGGCGGCCGAGCTCGGCCTGATCGTGGTCTGCCCCGACACAAGCCCACGCGGCGAGGGTGTGGCCGACGAAAAGGATAATTGGCAGTTCGGCTCGGGCGCCGGCTTCTATCTCGACGCGACGCAGCAGCCCTTCGCCAGGAACTACCGGATGCACTCCTATATCGTCGACGAGCTGCCGGCCCTGATCGCCAGCCAGTTCCCCGCCGATATGGAGCGCCAGTCGATTTTTGGCCACTCCATGGGCGGGCATGGCGCGCTGACCATCGCGCTGAAGAACTCCGAGCACTTCAGAAGTTGCTCGGCGTTCGCACCGATCGTTCAGCCGATGACGGCAGACTGGTCGCGGCCGGCTCTGGAAAAATATCTCGGCAAGGACGAGAAATCCTGGCGCGCCTACGACGCAACAGCGCTGATCGAAGACGGGCACCGCTTCGGCGAATTCCTGGTCGATCAGGGCACCGCCGATGGCTTCCTCAAGGACGGCCTGCGGCCATGGCTTCTCGAAGATGCCTGCAAGAAGTCCGGCATCGCGCTCACCTTGCGCATGCAGGAAGGCTACGATCATTCCTATAATTTCATCTCGACCTTCATGGACGACCATTTGAAGTGGCATGCCGCGCGCCTGGCCAAGTAGGAGCACGCCAGGGGCTACTCACTCCGTGAGGATCGGGTTCGGGTCCGGCAAGGCCATCCCATAGGCGGTGTCGGCCGCGCCTTCGGCTATGTCACTGGCGCAGGATCCGCAGGGCAAGAGCCTGAGCACGCTGATGCTGACGCGGCGGCGCGGAAATCGGCCGCGAACTCGATCGTTACGCGCTCAAACGGGTATGGCTGCGTGGATAGCAAACCGAGCCAAGGTTCTCGGGCGCCGGAGCCCGTTAGTATCTGAAATTATTCTAGAAATTGGTAGCGGGAGAGGGACTTGAACCCCCGACCCCAGGATTATGATTCCCGTGCTCTAACCAACTGAGCTACCCCGCCAGGGCGGCGACAGGCCCGAAATCCGCCTTAAATCGAAAGGCATTTCGAGGCGTTCGCCAAGGTCGCGCGGATATAAGGTTGGGAGGGCGAGCCTGTCAAGCTTCGATGCATTCGATATCAGGGCTATTCTCGATGGGGAAAAGCTTTGCCGCACGAACAGCTGGTTGGTGCCGCCGGGGTTGAGTTCGACGGGGCACGTCGCTATGTCTCGGCCACGAGTTTTTAGAGTTTGAAACAGATGAAGCCGCGCATTGCAGTCCTCGGTTGCGGATACTGGGGCTCCAACCACATCCGCACCCTCAAGGCGCTCGGCGCATTGCACGCGGTTTCCGACACCAATCGGGCTCGCGCCGAAGGTTTCGCCAGCGAACAGGACTGCCTGGCGATCGAGCCGGACCAACTGTTCGTCCGCGATGACATCGACGCCATCATCATGGCCTTGCCGCCGCAGTTCCATGCCGATCTTGCCGTGCGCGCCGTCGAGAACGGCAAGGACGTGCTGGTGGAAAAACCGATCGCGCTGACGGTGGCCGATGCCGAACGCTCGGTGCAGGCGGCCAAGGACAATAGCCGCGTGTTCATGGTCGGCCATGTCCTGCGTTTCCATCCCGCCTTCGAGACGTTGAAAGGGCTGATCGACAAGGGCGAGCTCGGCGAGGTCCGCTACATCCATTCGCACCGGCTGGGGCTTGGCAAGTTCCATACCGAGAACGATGCGCTATGGGACCTGGCGCCGCACGATCTGTCGATGATCCTGGCCATCACCGGCACCGAGCCGATCGAGGTGCGCGGCGAGGGAGCGGCACTCCTCGACAATCTCAGCGATTTCGCGCATCTGCACATGCGCTTTCCCAACGGACTGCGCAGCCATCTTTTCACATCGCGGCTCAACCCCTATCGCGAGCGGCGGCTGACCGTGGTCGGAACCAAGGCGATGGCGGTGTTCGACGATGTCGAGCCATGGGAGCGCAAGCTTGCGGTCTACCGCCACGCCGTGTGGCAGGACAGCGGCCAGTGGGCATTCACCACCAATGAGCCGTCCTATGTCGCGGTTGCCCAGGGCATGCCGCTGACGCGCGAACTGGAGCACTTCATCCACTGCATCGAAACGCGCGCCGAACCACGCACCAGCGGCGAGGAAGCGATCAGGGTGCTGCGCATCCTGACGGCCGGCACCGTCACCCACACCAAATCCACGGCCTGAAGGAAGGCTACGTCGTACTGGTACGTCGCACTCCTGGTACGATGGCCAGGGGAGAGCTACTCGGCGGGAACTTGCGCCGGCTTCGCGGCCAGCCGGCTCAGCATCGCTTCGGCTTCGGCGCCGCGCTCGGAGCGCACGATGAAGCCGCCGCCGAAGACACGGGCCTCGTTGCCGTCGTCGGAATAGAGCACGCAGGCCTGTCCAGGCGCGATGCCGGATTCACCGTCGGCCAGTTCGACCGAGGCCACACCTGCCTCGTGACGCAGCACGGCCGGCCGTGGCGGCCTGGTCGAGCGCACCTTGGCGAACAGCTCGATGCCGCCGGCGGGCACATCGGCGAGGCCTCCGTCTCCCAGCCAGTTCATGTTGCGCAGATAGATCTTGTGCGTCTCCAACGCCTCGCGCGGGCCGACCACGACACGGGCGCGCTCGGCGTCGAGATGGACGACATAGAGCGGCTCGCCGGACGCGATGCCGATGCCACGGCGCTGGCCGATCGTGTAGCGCAGAATGCCCTCGTGGCGACCGAGCACGCGGCCGTCGATATGAACGATGTCGCCTGGGTTGGCGGCAGTCGGCTTCAGCTTGGCGATGATGTCGGAATATTTGCCTTGCGGCACGAAGCAGATGTCCTGGCTGTCCTGCTTGGCGGCCACCGTCAGCCCCATCTCCTCGGCGATGGCGCGAACCTGGGGCTTCGACAGGCCGCCGAGCGGAAAGCGCAGGTAGTCGATCTGCGCCTGCGTGGTGGCGAACAGGAAATAGCTCTGGTCGCGGTCGGCATCGACCGGCCGGTAAAGCGCCCGGTGGGCGCCATTGGCGCCGGAGCGGATGTAGTGGCCGGTGGCCAGCGCGTCGGCGCCGAGATCCTTGGCCGTGGCCAGGAGATCGGCGAACTTGACCGTTTGGTTGCAGGAAACGCAAGGAATGGGGGTTTCGCCGGCGACGTAGCTCTCGGCGAACGGATCGATGACCGCCTTGCGGAACCGCTCCTCGTAATCGAGCACATAATGGGGAATACCCAGCGTCTCGGAAACGCGACGGGCATCGTCGATGTCCTGGCCGGCGCAGCATGAGCCGGCCCGATGCGTTGCCGCACCATGATCATAGAGCTGCAAGGTGACGCCGACGACATCGTAGCCCTCGCGCTTCAACAAGCCGGCGACCACTGATGAATCGACGCCGCCCGACATGGCGACGACGACGCGGGTCTCTTCGGGACGTGTGGGAAGGTCGAGACTGTTCATGGTGCTTTCATTTCGCGGCAGCTCAATGCCAATGTCGAGAATATAGGTCAAGCTTTCATGCGGCGCCAGCTTGCAGGACGACCCCGGCGTGGCGGACACTGCGAACGGGCACATTTCTCCCGGCTAAAACGGGGCTTCCGGCCGCATATTTCAAATGCCCGCTAAAAGACTAACGCGGCGTTCACGATCCTTACCTAGTCATTAGGGTCTGCTTAGGCAATTTTTAAAGCTGTGGCGGTAACGTGGCGGGGATTGGGTCTTTGAGTTTTTTGTAGAGAGTACGATGACCGATCTGGTTAGACCTAGAGTCAAATATGTTATCGGGCCTGACGGCAGCCCTCTCACGATTGCCGATCTGCCGCCGACGAACACGCGTCGCTGGGTTATCCGGCGCAAGGCGGAGGTGGTTGCAGCAGTGCGCGGCGGGCTTTTGAGCCTTGAAGAGGCATGCCAGCGCTACAAGCTGACCACGGAGGAATTCCTGTCCTGGCAAGCGTCGATCGACGAATATGGCCTTGCCGGGCTGCGCACCACGCGTATCCAGCAATACCGGCACTAGGCCGGTCTCACCACAAGCAAAGGGCGCGGCATGCCGCGCCCTTTGCTTTCAGTGTCGCCGCTCAGACCGTCAGCGCTACCTTGCCGATCGGCTTGGTTGCGAGAAAGGCGTCGGCGGCTCCCGCCTGGTCGAGTGGAAAAGTCCTGGCGACAGGGACGGCAGGCTTTTGCGCGTCGATCAACCCGGCAAGCCCTCGCGGTCGGGCACCACCGACATGCGCTCGACCCTGATATCGCGCGAACTGGCGTCGGCGCGCTGCGCAAAGGCTGGCTGCGCAATGGCGCGCTTGCCACGCGTCGAACATGAACTGACCGAACTCGGCCATAACCTGGCCGGACTGCTTGCCTAGATCAGATCACGGGCGGAGCAGCTGCGCCTGATATTAGGGATGCCCGGGCGAGGGCCAGCGCCAGAAAGGAGGATTGGGCGGCGTAGGTCTTGCGTGCCAGCACCGCTTCCGCGGCGGCTTGCTGTTGCCGGTTCGAGCTGTCGCCTGGCAGGGCGCGCGCTTGTACGCCAAATAGCGCCGATGTCGGCCGACTCAGCCGATCATGGCGCTGCGGCCGCCAGTTTCGGTCTCGCGAACCTTGGTATCGCGCGATTCCAGCATCTCAGCCTTGGAAAGCTCCGCTTCAGCTTCGCCGAGTAATGATTCGGCGGCGCTTCGCTGCTGGGCGAGGTCGCCTTGCGAGTTCCTGAGATTGTCGCGGCGCAGGCGCGCCGCCTTGGCGAAGGTCGGATAGGCGAAATGATTGATATCTGTGATGCCGGCTTTCTTTTCCTCGGCGGTGATCTGAAGCTCCAATTCGACGGCCATGCGCTCGAACTCGGCGATCATCGTGTCGAGCTGCAGCAGCTGGCGCCGCTTCTCATTCACCTGAAATTGCTTCAGCCGAACGAGGTTTTCACGTGACTTCATGATTCGGTACTCCCGGAAACGCACACCCGCACATATCGTCCAAACCACCTGGAAAGGTCCAAGCGCTGCCCGTATCCACCGGCTTTCCCCGCACTATGGGAAACAAAACCCTAAAGTTTTTTGCCGACGGTAACCATTCGTTTACGGGCATTGTTAATCATACGGGTCAGGGCTTAAGGCCGGGTAAAAATTCCGGCCGCCGAAGCGAAGCCGCGTCGATGAGTCCCTGGAGTCACTTAGTCCGGGTTATTAATGTGCTGCATTAGGAATTTTGGTCTGTGATTCGTTATTAGATTCAAGAGGGTGTAGAAAGGGGTTAAAAAATCTGATACCGTATTGGACGGGAAATTAGGTTTTGTTAACCATTCGATGGCAGCCTCTGCACAAGGCAACCACTGCTCCGGGACAGGACGGGTCGTGAAATGGTCCGGCGGCAGAAAAGGGGAATGAAATGCGTGTTCTGCTGATAGAAGATGACAGTGCAACCGCACAAAGCATCGAGCTGATGCTGAAATCGGAAAGTTTCAACGTCTATACGACAGACCTCGGCGAAGAGGGTGTCGATCTGGGCAAGCTCTACGACTACGACATCATCCTTCTCGATCTCAACCTGCCGGACATGTCCGGCTACGAGGTCTTGAGAACGCTTCGCCTCTCCAAGGTAAAGACGCCCATCCTCATCCTCTCCGGCATGGCCGGCATCGAGGACAAGGTACGCGGCCTCGGCTTCGGCGCCGACGACTACATGACCAAGCCGTTCCACAAGGACGAGCTGGTGGCGCGCATCCACGCCATCGTGCGCCGCTCGAAGGGACACGCCCAGTCGGTCATCACCACCGGTGACCTGGTGGTCAACCTCGACGCCAAGACCGTCGAAGTCGGCGGCCAGCGCGTGCACCTCACCGGCAAGGAATACCAGATGCTGGAGCTGCTCTCGCTGCGCAAGGGCACCACGCTCACCAAGGAAATGTTCCTCAACCACCTCTATGGCGGCATGGACGAGCCGGAATTGAAGATCATCGACGTCTTCATCTGCAAGCTGCGCAAGAAGCTCGACGCCGCGTCCGGGGGCCAGAACTACATCGAGACTGTCTGGGGCCGCGGCTATGTGCTGCGCGAACCGGAAGATATCCGCGTCAGCGCCTGAGCGCAGTCGGCAACGCACTTCTAAAAAACCCGGCTTGGCCGGGTTTTTTTGCATTGTGGAGCAATTATTTGTTTTTGTGCGACACGACAGACCACCGCGCGGTTTGCCTGGAACAGCTTCCGTTCAGGCAGCGATTTTCAAGGCGCGAAAACGTTCGAGGAGTTGCGGGCGATTGAAGGGCTTCAACAGATAGCCCTGGGCGCCGGCGCGCTTGGCTCGCATGATCGACGCGATATCGAGTTCGACCAGCGAGATCAGGATCTGCGGCCGGATCGGGCTTTCCATGGCGCGCACGCGCCGGATGAGGTCGACCGCCTGCATATCCGGCAAGGCGCCGTCGATGACGATGATGTCGGGCATGTCGGCGGCGCACATCTCCAGTGCGTCAAGCCCGCTGGCCGCCTCGATGACCATCATGTCGGAACCGCCCAGGATGCGTTTTGCAACCTTCCTGATGACGCTTGAATCGTCGACGAACATGCAGCGTTTCATTTCCGCGTCCTCTTTGCCCTTGGGCGATCCGGTCGTGCGGGGCATCTACGGCGCAGCCTAGACCGATCTGGTAAAGAAGCCGAAAAGCCGTTAGGTAAAATTTTTGCAAAGAAACCGTTCGGCGGGTTTTTCCTTGCGGATGCTTCGGTGTCGACGAGCGGGCAAAGATCATCGCGCCACGATTGTGGCGTCAATGAAATATTTCAGACTGAAATACTTCGTTTGGTCGCGCTGCCGGCGCCGACTTTCAGGCCACTGAGAGGACGATTTCTTCAGGCGTCGCGTGAATCGAAATCGTCATGTTGGCCTCGCGGGCCAACAGCAGCGTGTAATAAGGTTGCACCGAATGCGCGTCGATCGGCTCTTCCGGCTTGTGGCCGGAGTGCAGTTCGAGGAATTTCGGCGGCACACGCAGCATCGGCCCGCTTGCCGAAAGCGAAAAACGCGGCTCGGTTTCGAGATTCTCGAGCGTCACGACCAGCTTGCCGCCGCGCGGAATGGCGGCGTTGGCGACCAGCAGCAGGTTGAGCAGCAGCTTGACCTTGTTCTTGGGCAGCAGCGCACGGGTTCCATTCCAGACCAATTCCGGCTTTTCGTTCTTGAGGAAGGCGATGGCGACGGCCTCGGCATCTCCGGTGTCGATCATCATGCCCGCCGAGCCGGCCGCGCCAAAGGCGATGCGGGCGAACTGCAAACGCGCCGAAGCGTTTTTTGCACTCTGACGGATGAGCCGCATGGCGTCTTCGTCGGCGCCGCCCTCGTCGAGCAGTTCAAGCCCGTTGTTGATCGCGCCGACCGGCGAGATGATGTCGTGGCAGACGCGGCTGCATAAAAGTGCCGCCAGGTCGGGAGCGGTAAGGGTGAACAGATCGGCCATCGGCGAAATCCCTGCAAAATCTTCCATTTGACGGCCGAGCGATCGATCTTCGCGCCTGCCCACACGAATCACGCTTCAACCCAAGGCTTTCTGAATACACAGCGCCCGTGCGTGCAGCAACAAATCCAAAATTGCCGTCATGGCATATGGCGCGTTCACGCAGGCTGCGTGTCCGCTCGAGCGGCCAAGAGCCTTCGAACCGCCATCTTCATGTGGGAGTTTAATGGTTGAAAAAGGATTACGGCATAGTTTGCCCCTAACAGTCATCCTTAACGGCCGCCTAAAGAGCCGTACGGATGCGAGGCGTCGGCGAAAGTGCTTCATGACGGAGATTGGAAGCATGTTTTCCCGAATCTATGACCGGAGTTTTCTCCGTGTCCTCTCAATGGCGATCGCGCTCATAGGCGTTCTCGTCTTCTCGACATCGCCCCTGCGGGCGCAGGAGTACACCGCTCAGGAGATTGTCGATTCCGGCCACAAGTTCTTCGGCGCGACGTCGGGCGGGTTGGCCACCGTCGTGGAGAAGATTTTCGCCTCCTACGGTCTGCCCAATGGCTACCTGCTTGGGGAGGAGGGATCCGGTGCGCTGATCGGCGGCCTGACCTATGGCGAAGGCACGCTCTACACCAAGAATGCCGGCGATCACAAAGTGTTCTGGCAAGGCCCGTCGCTGGGCTGGGATTTCGGCGGCGAGGGGTCACGCGTGATGATGCTGGTCTACAATCTCGACGATGTCGGCAACCTCTACAATCGCTATGGCGGCGTCGCCGGTTCGGCCTATGTGGTGGCGGGTGTCGGCTTCAACGTGCTGAAGAACAACAATGTGCTGCTGGTGCCGATCCGTACCGGCGTCGGCGCCCGGCTCGGCGTCAATCTGGGCTACCTGAAACTGACCGAGCGGGCGACCTGGAATCCGTTCTGATCCGGCCGATATGAGCGAATCACGGACGGTTCGACCGGATTCCTCAACCGACGACCCGAATGGGCCGCGGCAAGCCCTTGCCGCGGTGCCGGATTTCCGCCATGCCAAGATGGCACGGTCCAGCCTTCCAAGTTGTCGTCGATAACGGGTAGTCCTTTGGTTCAGTCGGTCCTGTTCTTTGCCCTCGGCTTTCTCTGTGCCGGCTTTCTGGCGCTGATGGTGGCTCCCGCCGTCTGGCGGCGTGCCGTCGCACTGACCCGCAGGCGCATCGAGGCCTCCATTCCGCTGACGCAAGCCGAGATCCAGGCCGACAAGGACCGGATCCGGGCCGAATACGCCATGACGACGCGGCGCCTCGAAATCAACGTCAAGACGCTGCGCGAGAAGGCGGCCGAACAACTCGTCGAGATCAATCGCGGCCGCGAGGCGCTGAAGGCGCTGGCGGTCGAGCGCACGGACAAGGACCACGCGCTCGCCGAACTCGGCGCCAAGAACGAAGCGCTTCGACAGCGCGAAGAGGAACTGCATCGGCTTTCGGAGCGGCTCAAGGAAACCGAACGAAAGCTGGAAAGGCGGGCGCTCGATCTCGAGAAGCTGGAGCACATGTATGACGACGCCAGTTTTGCCTCCAGCAGCCGCCAGATCGAACTCGTGGCCCGCGAATCCGAATTGCAGAAGCTTGCCAGCGATATCGTGCTGCTGCGCGGCCAGCGCAAGGAAGCGGATCGGCGCAGCCAGGAGATCGTGGCCGAAAGCAAGGCCGCGCGCGATGCCCTGAAGGCCGAGAAGAAAAGGGCCGCTGAACTCGACAAGAAGGTCCAGCGGCTGCTCGCAACGCTCGCCGACCGTGAGGACAAGCTTGATCGGCGGGAAAAGGAATTGGCGCGGTTGCGGGAAAAATCGAAAACCGAGGACGGCGCACCGGCCCTGCGGCTGGTCGGCAAGCCAGATGAGCCGGCCCGGCACGAGGAGGCCGGCAAGCGCGACGATTTGGACCGGGCGATTGCCAAGCTTGACGGCGACCGCGAACGGCTGGAGGCCAGGCTGACGGCGCTGGCGCGCGAGAACAAGCGCCTCAAGGCGGATCTCGGCGCCGCGGCATCGTCGGGTTTGACGAACGGCAATGGTGCCGCGCTGCGCGAGCAGATGAATGAGCTGGCGGCGGAGGTGGTCCACCTGACGGCCAAGCTCGAAGGCCCCGATTCACCAATCGCCAAGGCGCTCGCCGCGCCGCAGGACAATCGCTCTGCCGGCAACGACCGCAGCCTCGCCGATCGCGTGCGCGCCTTGCAGAAAGCAGAAGCCAACTGACGCCGTGCAGGCTGACGCTTTCGCCGTGTCCTGGCTCACATGATCGTCAGCGCGAGAAATGATGCAGGGCAATGGCCGAGGCGGCAGCGACGTTCAAGCTGTCGAAGCCCTTCGACATGGTGATCCGCACGGTTTGCAGGCGGGCAAGCAGGCTTTCGGGCAGGCCTTCGCCTTCGGTGCCGAGATAGAGTGCCAGCCGCTCGCCGCGCCGTGCATCGCGTATGTCGATCCGGCCGCGCGGTGACAATGCGAACTGGTCATAGCCCCGGCGGTCGAGCTCCGCGGTGAAGCCCGCGGTGTCGGTGAAGGACGCAAAAGGGATCTTGAGCGCGGCGCCGACCGAAACCCGGATCGCCTTGCGGTACAGCGGATCACAGCATGTCCCGTCCATCAGCACCGCATCGGCGCCGAAAGCGGCGGCGTTGCGGAAGATCGAACCCATATTGTCGTGGTTGGCGATGCCGACAGGCACGACGATCAGGGCTTGAGCGGGCAAGGCATCCAGCAATGACCCGGCCGGATGCGGCGTCTCCTTGCGGCCGATGGCCAGGATGCCGCGGTGCATGTGGAATCCGGCAATCGCGTCCATCACCCCGCCGGCGACGACGTAGACCGGCAGGTCCGCTTGCGCCTTGCGCAGCACCTCCTCCAGGCCGCCAAGCCGGTTTTCCAGGATCAGGATGGATTCGGCGGTGAAGCGCCTCGACGACAAAAGCAGGTCGAGCACCACTTTGCCCTCGGCGACGAAGCGGCCTTGCCGGCCCGCCAGATCGCGCTCGCGAATATCGAGATAGGCTGCGACGCGCGGATCGCGTGGATCGTCGATGCGAATTGGGTCCATGTCCCGCTCAACAATCGAAAGCGCGGTCCGTGCGCCGGGAAAGACACACCAACCGCGCTCCGGAAATCGTCAGCGAGGTAAACGACCGCGGCAGCGTCCGGTCAAGTCCCGGCGCGGCGCAACCTCTGCGCCATTTGGGACAGATCCTCCTTGCCGCCGCCGAAAATGCCTTCCAGCATGGCGAGCAGTTCGCGCACGGCATCGGATTTGCAGGAATAGTAGATCATCTGGCGATCGCGGCGGGTGTCCACGAGGTCCAGCGCCCGCAACTTGGCCAAATGCTGCGAGAGGGCGGATTGGCTAAGCATCACCTTTTCGGCGATGGCGCCGACCGACATTTCGCCGTCGATCAGATAGCTCATGATCAACAGCCGTTTTTCGTTGCCCATCAGCATCAGAAATTCGGCAGCTGATTCGGCGTTGGCGATTAGCTTTGTCGAGACCATTGATGCCCCATGCTGTTTGCTCATCGAGGCGCCATGGGGGCAATGGCGCCTGAATCCATAAATTCACGTGTGAAGGTGCCGACGAGTCAGCACCACACCTAAAGCCTAGAACATTTCTTTCAAATCTCAAGCGTTGCTTTTGATCAAATGCAATTTAATCTCGCTTTGCGCCTAGGATGCCGCCCTGGCGGCCCTCGCCATTTCAACCAAAACGGGACGCAATTCCTGCGAATTTGCCAGTGGTTGTGGGAAGAATACCCGGCAAACATCGTCCCCGGACACCAGATCCATGCCATCGGCGTCCAGCCCGGCGATGCTCCAGCCAGCACCTGGCGCCTTGGCAAAATGATGGGCGTAGTTGGCGATCGCGTCGAGATGGTCCGCATTCATGTGCTCGACGGCTGACTGTTCGCTCGCCGCGAGCTCTTCGACAATCGGCCCGGCGGTGACCAGATCGGCCCGGTCGAGCAGATAGGCCTTGCCGAAGCCGCCGTTGAGACTGGCGCGCTGCGGCTCGAGGCGAAAGATTGAGAAGTCGCCGAGCCCGGCATAGAGGCTCGCCTTGGGATTGCGGTTGAGATAGCGGCGCGCGGCGCGAGCTTGGGCCTGCGAGCCGCGCTCCAGCCGCGAGGCCTGGCAGGCCAGCGTCAGCCGCGGATGCGCCAGCGGATCGCCTTTGCCGGGCTCCCCGAGCAGAAGGGAACAGCGGGGATCGGCAAGCAGGGCCGACGTGTGCGCCGCGAGCATCGACACCAGGATGAGCGATGCGCCGTCAATGTCGGTGGCGACGCCGACCCGGCTCGCCAGCGGCGCCCCGGTCCCCGGTTCCAGCACCGCCAGGGCGCCGAAACGGGCACTGCGCAGAAGCGTTTTCGCCAGGCGGATCGCCTCGGCGTCGGTCTCGCGGATGACATCCTTCTTTCGATCGTCCAAGGTTTCTCGCCCTGCCAAGTTGATTTCCTATTCCACTTGTCAGCCGATGATGCCGGACTTGGCAAGGGGAGGTGCCCGCGCAAACCGCTTCGCGGCTTGGGGCGACACGCCTTACTTCGGCGCCATGCGGATGGCGCCGTCGAGGCGGATGGTCTCGCCGTTCAGCATCTGGTTTTCGACGATGTGCAGGGCAAGCGCGGCATATTCGGATGGTTCGCCGAGGCGCGACGGGAAAGGCACGGCGGCGCCCAGCGAATCCTGCACCTCCTGCGGCATGCCGGCCATCATCGGCGTCTTGAAGATGCCGGGCGCGATGGTGCAGACCCGAATGCCGGATCGGGCTAGATCGCGCGCCACCGGCAGCGTCATGCCGACGACACCGCCCTTCGAAGCCGAATAGGCCGCCTGGCCGATCTGGCCGTCATAGGCGGCGACCGAAGCGGTGTTGACGATGACGCCGCGCTCGCCGCCCCGCAGCGGCTCGAGTTTCGCGGCGCGGTCGGCGACCAGGCGGATCATGTTGAACGTGCCGATCAGATTGACCTCGATCACCCTGCGGTACTGGTCGAGCGGATGCGGTCCATCCTTGCCGATCGTCTTCACGCCGATGGCGATGCCGGCGCAATTGACCAGGATGCGCGGCTCGCCCAGCTTGGCGGCAGCCTCGGCCAGGGCGGCGACGGCACTGTCGGCACTCGCGACGTCGCACTGGACGGCGATGCCGCCGATCTCGGCCGCGACCTTGGCCGCGCGCTCGATGCCGACATCGAAGATGGCAACGTTGGCTCCCTTGGCGGCAAGCGCACGAGCGGTTGCCTCGCCAAGGCCGGAGCCGCCGCCGGTCACGATTGCTATCTGGCCGCTGGGATTCATGGCGTCATCCTTCCCGTGAGAATGGGCTTGCTATCAAACAGGGACGGATCAGGCCCGGATTGAAGGGCCGGGTCAAGCCATCGCCTAGACGTGCTCGGCGGCCCTGGCCTGGCTGGCGTGACCGACCTCGCCGGAAAGCCTGGCAACCGCGCCGGGCGTGATCTCGTGCGACAAAAGGCGGTCGAGGTCGACAGGCCTAGGCATCGAAATCTGACCACGGGGGATGCGCTTGAAGCCGAGCGGCCCGTAATAAGGTTCGTCGCCAACCAGGATGACGGCCGGCGCGCCAGCCTTGGCGGCCGCCTCCAGCGCGATCGCTACCAGCCGGCGGCCGATGCCGAGGTTCTTGAAGGCCGGCCGTACCGCGAGTGGCCCAAGCATCAGCGCCCGGCCGGCCCCCGCCGCTATGCGGGTCATGCGCACCGAGGCGACGACGAGGTCGCCGTCGACCGCGACAAAGGACAGGGCGCGCTCGTGGCCGCCGGCCTCGCGGATCTTGTAGGCGGCCAGCACGAAACGGCCGGGGCCGAAGGCCTCGTCGTTAATGGCTTCGATTTGAGGGTCATGCGCCGGAGTTTCCGGCAGGTATTTCACGTCGGCAAGGCTCATGGTCTTTGCGTTCCGGTAGAGGAGGAAAGATTGCTGCAAACGGCAGCATTCGCCAGTCAGCGCTTCATCAAGCGCGGGCGCCCTTTCGTCGTCGGTCAAACCGGATCAAAGCAAAGTCGAACATGCGGAGTGTCCGCTAGCATCAATTTTGCGCCGCCGCAATCGACCCGTTCGCTGGCACTACCGATTGACGATCTGTTCAGCCCTGGATGCTTTCCGCCTTGCCGCATCGCGCCCTACATGACGGGAAACCCGAAAGGACAATTCATGGGATTGCTCGTCGACGGCAAATGGCAGGATCGCTGGTACGACACGAAGAACAGTGGCGGCAAGTTCGTGCGGGCGCAGTCGCAATGGCGCGACTGGATCACGCACGACGGCAAACCCGCCGAAGGCCGCAGTCGCGGCTTCAAGGCGGAGCCCGGCCGCTATCACCTTTACATCTCACTCGCCTGTCCCTGGGCGCACCGGACGCTGATTTTTCGCACGCTGAAGAGGCTGGAAGGCATCATTTCCGTCTCGGTGGTTCACCATTTCATGGGCGCGGACGGTTGGACGTTTCTCGCCGAGGACGGCGCCACCGGCGACACGCTCTATGGTCTCGACTTCCTGCACCAGATCTACACCAAGGCCGATCCTGCCTATTCAGGCCGGGTGACGGTGCCGGTGCTGTGGGACAAGAAGGAACAGACGATCGTCTCCAACGAATCCTCCGAGATCATCCGGATGCTCAATTCGGCCTTCGACGAATGGGGCGACGCCAGCTTCGACTTCTACCCCGAGGCCTTGCGCGGCGAGATCGACGCGATCAACGGGCTGGTCTATCCCGCCGTCAACAATGGCGTCTATCGAGCCGGTTTCGCCACCACGCAAGCGGCCTATGAGGAGGCGTTCGGCGCGCTGTTTTCGGCGCTCGATACTCTGGAACATCGCCTTTCCAGGCAGCGCTACCTAGTGGGTGATCGCATCACCGAGGCCGACTGGCGGCTGTTCACCACCCTGGTGCGCTTTGACCCGGTCTATGTCGGACACTTCAAGTGCAACCTGCGCCGCATCGCCGACTATTCGAACCTGTCGAACTATCTGCGCGACCTCTATAGCGTGCCTGGCGTCGCCGGGACCGTGAACCTGCGCCACATCAAGGCGCATTATTACGGCAGCCACGATACCATCAACCCGACCCGGATCGTGCCGGTCGGGCCGACGCTCGACTATGGCGCGCCGCATGATCGGGCGCGGTTCGGAAGGGCTGCTGCCTGACTACCAATAGGGCGATGCTGGCACGTTGGCGAAAATTTCGGCGATCCGCCGCAGCGTTGCCGGCGTCGTGCCCTCCGGCAGGCGATCGAGCGGGAAAAAGCCGGCCTCGGCGATTTCATGGTCTGGCAGTTTCGGTGCGGTGCGGCTGAAATGCTCGACGAGGTAGAAGCCGACATGGTCGCGCCGGCTGGCACGGCGGTTGAAATGCATCGATTTGAGAATCGGCGCGTCCGTGATCTGGATGTTGCCTTCCTCGTAAAGTTCGCGCGCCAGCGCTTCGGCCATCGTCTCGCCGACCTCGACGCCGCCGCCGGGAAGCTGCCAACCGGGCACATAGGTATGGCGGATGAGGAAGACGGAATTGGTGGCGGCATCGTGGATCAGGCCGCGCACACCGAGCGTCATCGGCCGCCGCAGCACGAAATAGAGATGGAACAGCCGGGCCCTCAAACCCGCCCAGCCGGTCTGGCGGAACGGAGCCTCCTCGTCGCTCGCCATCAGTAGCGAAACCGTGGGTGGAAAGGGGCGCGCACGTCGCCTATGAAGGAGGGATGTTCAGGCTCGCGCATATTTCCGATGTCCATCTGGGGCCGCTGCCCGATGTATCCTATCGCGATCTCGCCTCCAAGCGCGTGCTCGGTTATGTCAACTGGCAGCGCAACCGCCGCCGCCACATGCACGACGCCGTCATCGACTCCATCGTCGCCGATATCAAGGCGCAAAATCCGGACCATCTCGCCGTCACCGGCGACCTCGTCAACCTGGCCCTCGACGGTGAGATCGAGATGGCCAAACACTGGCTGGAGACGTTGGGGCCACCGCATGACGTTTCGGTGGTGCCGGGAAACCATGATGCCTATGTGCCCGGCGCCTTCGACAAGGTCTGCCGGTCGTGGGCGGCGTGGATGAGCGGAGACGGTGTCAACACGCCGGTCGACCGCAATGCCTTCCCGTATCTGCGCGTGCGCGGCAATATCGCGCTGATCGGGGTTTCGACGGCGCGCGCCACGGCGCCCTTCATGGCCAATGGTTTTTTCATGGAGGGGCAGGCGGCTCGGCTCGGCAAGATACTCGAGAGCACGGCGAAGCAAGGGCTATTCCGCGCGATCATGATCCATCATCCGCCCCTGCGGGGCGCTGTCTCCCAGCACAAGCGGCTGTTCGGCATCGCCCGCTTCCACAAAATCGTCCGCCGCCATGGCGCGGAGCTTGTGCTGCACGGCCATTCGCATCTGCCGTCGCTGTTCCAGATTGGGCTTCGCGGTGCAAAGATCCCGGTCGTCGGGGTCGCCGCCGCCGGCCAGGCGCCGGGCGGCAATCACCCGGCAGCACAGTACAATCTGTTCGACATCGACGGCGAAAAGGGTAACTGGCGTATCCACCTGACGCGGCGGGGTCTGACCGGACCGTCAATACCGCCTTCCGATCTGCAGAGCCTGGAACTCGGGGTCGAGCCCGGCGAGGCTATGGCCGCCAGTTGAGAACCATGGCCGAGATGCGGTCCCACAGCAGCGCGGCCGACACCGCCAGACCAACCAGCGCGCCGGCGGCGACCAGCCCAAGCCCCGACAGGAAGGCCGACCAGCCCTTGCCTTGCGTCGATGCTCGCAGCGGTGGCTCGGCTTCCGCGACCTCGGCGCGTTTCATGCCGGCGACCGCCGGCTCGACGCCACCTTCCATCATCCTCTGGCGCTCGACGATGCGCTCGGCCACATAACGCGTCACGGAATCGGCGACCAGCTTCATCTCGGTCGACTCGGCAAGCACGACCCGGCCAATGCGTGTATCCTTGAGGAAGCGGTAGGTGCGACGGTCGCGTCCCATCGCGACATGGCTGACGGCGTCGATCCACAGGCGCGGCTGCAGCCCCGAGGAGACGACAAAGTCGAAATTGTCCATGTCGGCTGGAACGTCGGCGAAGATGGGCGCGAGGTCCGCGGCCAACAGGTCCAGGCGCATGCGGTGCGCCTCACGCATGTCGACGACGACATCGTCGCGGTCAGCGAAGGCATTCTTCACATCACGGATGGCATCGGACAGTTTCTTTGACGGATCGATCTTCTCGCCTGCGTCCTTCATCGGCGTGGCCTCGCGGGTTTGGTTAACAGGCAGTTAACACAGCCGAAGGCAAAATGCACTCGCGAGATCAAGACGGCAAGGGCGCCCGCTCGGTGCCGCGCGGGACGTCTCAGCCGGTCGCGGCGAGTTTCGGGCGCAAGGGCCTGGCGCGGCGGTTCATGTTGCGCTGGATGATCGTGGCGACCAGATCGGGCGCCTCCTCGATCAGCATATGGCCAGCCTCCAGCACGTGGTGCACGTGAAATCGCGCGGGCAGACCATCCATTTGGGTAACGGGTAGCATCGGGTCATTGCTCCCCCATACCACCATCACCGGCATGGCCAGTGTGTCCAACCGGTCGTGCGGGATGACGCCCTGCCGGTCGTCGCTGGTCATGGCGGCAGCAATCTCGATGAGTTGCTCCACCTGGCCGGGTCGCCCGCGCATGTCGCGAATGGTATCCACGGTGCGGTCGACGGGGCGCGTCAGCGGTCCCGACATCGCGCTTAGGCACGCCCGGATGTCGGAGGGGTCCCTTGCGGCGGCAAAGCGGCGCAACAGCGGGCCATTGATCTCGGGGCCGAAGCCGCCCGGCGCCAGAAGTGTCAGCGAGGCCACCCTCTCGGGTTCGGCCAGTGCCATCAGCGTCGCCACCGCGCCGCCCATCGAGTGGCCCACCAGATGAACGCGCTTCACCGATCGCGCGGCGAGATCGGTCAGGACGGCCCTTGCCGCCACCTTGGCCGGGCCGGCGCCGGGGAAATCGAGCGACAGCCCGTGCCCCGGCAAGTCATAAGCGAGTGTGCGCACCGCAGGCGACAGCGACGGGATCACTTCGTGCCAGACACCGTGGCAGCCGCCAAAACCATGCAGCAGGGCGATGGCCTTCGAGCCAGCACCCTGTTCGGTGGCGTGAAGCGATGCGATCATTGAAATGTGAAAGCTTATTACGGGACGGGAAAATTACGGGACGGGAAGATGGGAATGCGGCTGGATTGCTCCTTGTCCAGCACGATGGCCAGTAAAATTTTCGCGACGACTGGCGGTTGCGCTCTCTCGACCTTGCGAAGTCGCCTGACAAAGCCGACAAATCCGTCGTATCGGGGTTTTGCCACCTACTTTCGGCGGCCAACAATTCGGTTGGTCCAAACAACCCGTTGGTGGGACGTCAGCTCGCGTTGCCGAGGCCCGCCGCGCGCAGGGCTCCAACCAGCCGCTCGGTCAGATCGGGCGGGTATTTTCGTTCGATGAAGGTCGCGCGTGGATCGGCGGCGAATTTTGGAAATTTGGCGGTCAGCTCGTCGAGCAGCTTGCGCGCCAGATTGTCCTGGCCGGCGATCTTGGCACCGATCAACCGGGCTGCAAGATAGTGCGACTTGGTTGCGGTTGTTCTCAAAGAGGAACTGGCGATGGCGGCCTTGTTCGTGTCGCCAAGCATGAGTTCGCCGGCGAAAAGTCCGAAATCCCACCATGTCGGATGACCGCTGGAGGCGTCCACCGCCTGGGCCAGGATCGGCGTCCCCTCGGCATACCTGCCAGCGAAAATCAACCCATAGCCGTAAGCTGCGGCCATGGCGAGATCGTAGGGATTAAGGTCATAGGCCTTGCGCATCCAGCGCAGCGCCTCGTCAGCGTTGCCAAGACGCGAATTGATGTAGCCGTAGGAGCGATGCGCATAAGGACTGGTCGGTCCCATCTGCACGGCGCGATGGGCAAATGTCATCGCCTTCTCGATCGTGGCATCCGGCGGATAGGCGTAGTGGTCGTTCACGGCCTCCAGGTGCAGCGAGGCGAGTTCCGAATAGACCAGTGATGACTTGGTGCCGCGTTCGGCGAGGGTTTCGAGGCAGCGATAGGCGGCCTCGTGGGTCCTGGCGTTCTGGTCGAGATAATATTTGTCGTTGAGCGTCAGGCATTGCGTGAGGACGGTCTGAATACCGCTCTGTTCGAGATAGCTGTAGATCGTGCCGGAAGCGGGAAGAGCGGACGTCAAGATGCCGGCTATACGGTTCTCGACAGCGGTCGGTGCGCTGTCGGCGGCGGTCAGGTTGCGCGACAAAAGCACCCGTCCGGTCGCCACGCTCTGCAGTTCAATCGTGATTTCGCCCGTATCCGGCCCAGGCAGAATATCGAAGATGAAGCTTGTGGCATTGGTGGCCGGATCGGTCGTGGCGACCGCGTCGCGACCGATGAAGTCGATCGTATCGAAACCGCTCAGGCCGGCGCGCAGCGATGCGGCGACACGGCTGGCATCCGTGCCACTGGCCTTGACGGCGATGTAGACGAGCGGCAAGGCCTCGCTGGCGGGAGACGGCTCGATGCTGCCGGTGAGGCCTGCGGTCTCGAGCGTGGCCGCAAGGTCGCCGCCTGCCAGCAGCGCACCGCTGCCCTGACGCAGGATCAGAACACCAAGCATGGCGATGACGACGGCGATCGCCATCCAGAAGAATCTGAGGTGACGTGCCACCGACGGCGCCGGCGCAACCATCGGTGCCAGTAAGGCAGGGGCCGCAATGGCACTCTCGGCAGTGCCGCGTTGCGCCGATGGAGCCGCCGCCGCTCCCGTCTGGATGGCGAGTTCGGCCGTCTCAGGCAAGCGGATCGCATTGAGCTCGTAGGCCGGGACATAGCCGCCGCGCGGAATGGCTATGCGGACAGGCTCGGCAACACCTTCATTGGCGAAATATTGCTGCAGCAAGTCGCGCAGCCGGCCGGCCTGAACCCGCACCACCGCATCGGTCGAAGGATCGAAATCGCCGTCTTTGCCGAAGACATCCATGGCGATGGAAAAGCCCTTGAGCCTGTCGGCTTCGCCTGCCTGTTCGCGCTCGACAAGATAACGCAACAGCTTGCGTGCCCGTTCGGATCTTCCGAACGTTTCGCTGGCAAGCAGTCGCTCCAATGTTTCGCGCACTGCGGGGGCGGCAGGCGTGGCATGCTGCAAGTGTCGATCCTCTCGAAGTCGGCACAGGTTAAGGCACGGATCATATAATGCCCGCACCGCCATACAAGTATACACCCATTATGCGATCGCGTACCCCACCGGATATTTTCCCGGTGGTTAATGAGCCGCGACAGGATAGCCAGGATGCCGGAGCAATCCTTATTGAATCCCATGGATGCCAAGACCTTGTTCAGGCCCGAAGGATGGCGGCGCGAGAGCCAATCCCGGCTCTCGCGCCGACGGTAAACTATCGCGCGTTGCGGCCGACGATACGATTGGCCGCTGACGTTACCGCTTCCAGTGAGGCAGCGACGATGTTGGTGTTGATGCCGGCGCCGAACAGCTTGCCGCCGGGATATTCCATCTCGACATAGGAGATAGCCGACGCATTCGAGCCGCGCTGCATCGAATGCTCGGAATAATCGAGCACCGACATCTCGACGCCGACATGGCGTGACAGCGCATCGACGAAGCCGTCGATCGGGCCGGTGCCGGTGCCTGATATCGTCACTTCCTTGCCGTTGTCGAGGATGACCGCCTCGACCACGCGCCGGCCCTTCACCTCGGTGGCCGGGTAAGTGTGATGATCGAGGAATTTCAGACGGGCGCCAGGCTGGTCGACATAGGTTTCGAGGAAGCGGTCATGAATACGCTTGGCCGACACTTCCTTGCCTTCGGCGTCGGTGATCGCCTGGATAGCCTGACTGAATTCGATCTGCAGGTTGCGCGGCAAATTGAGGCCGTAATCGGCCTGCAGCACATAGGCAATGCCGCCCTTGCCCGACTGCGAGTTGATGCGGATGATGGCCTCATAGCTGCGGCCGACATCGGCCGGATCGATTGGCAGGTATGGCACTTCCCAGTGCGGTGTGTTGGCCTTCTTCAAGGCCTTCATGCCCTTGTTGATGGCGTCCTGGTGCGAGCCGGAAAAAGCAGTGTAGACGAGTTCGCCGACATAGGGGTGGCGCTCGGGAATCTTCAGCTGGTTCGAATATTCGTAGACATCCTTCATCCGGTTGATGTCGGAGCAGTCGATGCCCGGATCGACGCCTTGCGTGTACATGTTGAGCGCCAAGGTGACGATGTCGACATTGCCGGTGCGCTCGCCATTGCCGAACAGCGTGCCCTCGACGCGGTCGGCGCCAGCCATCAAGCCGAGTTCGGTGGTGGCGATGCCGGTGCCACGATCATTGTGCGGATGCAGCGAGATGATCAGGTTTTCGCGGTTGTCGAGATTGCGGCACATCCACTCGATGCGGTCGGCATAGATGTTGGGCGTCGACATCTCGACCGTCGACGGCAGGTTGATGATCAGCTTGTTGTCGGGTGTTGGCCTGACGATCTCGGTGACGGCGTTGCAGATCTCCAGAGCGACCTCGAGTTCGGTGCCGGTGAAGCTCTCCGGCGAATATTCGAAGCGATAGCCGCCGCCGGCCCTGGCAGCCATGTCGGTGATCATCTTGGCCGCGTCGGTCGCGATACGCTTGATGCCGCCGACATCTTTCTCGAAGACGACGCGACGCTGCAACTCGCTGGTCGAGTTGTAGAAATGCACGATCGGGTTGGCAGCGCCCTTCAGCGCCTCGAAGGTGCGGCTGATCAGTTCAGGCCGGCACTGCACCAGCACCTGCAACGACACATCGGCCGGCACGCTGCCTTGCTCGATGCACCAGCGCGCGAAGTCGAAATCGGTCTGCGAAGCCGAGGGGAAGCCGATCTCGATTTCCTTGAAGCCCATGTCGAGCAGCAGGCCGAACATGCGCGCCTTGCGCTCGTGGCCCATCGGATCGATCAGCGCCTGGTTGCCGTCGCGCAGGTCGACCGAGCACCAGATCGGCGCCTTGTCGATCACCTTCGAGGGCCAGGTCCGGTCGGTGAGGCCGACGGTCGGGTAGGGTTGATATTTGCGGGCTGCGTCCGGCATGCCCCGGCCAACTTGCTTGCCGGTCGCGGCCTCGCTGGCGCGGATGTCTTCTCGTGCGTTCATCGTCGTTTCTCCCGGCGGCTGGCGGGTCCACCTTTCAGGCGGATGTGGAGCCAAGCGGCGCCTTTACCAGAATTTCGTTCGCTTGATATGATTTGCCAAGGAGCATTTGCTTGCGCGGCGGTTCGACCGCCGGGCGCTCCTTCAGCGAACCCGGCGATCGCCGATAAGGCCGAGAAGAAGCAGGGTCGAGGCAAGCGCGCGCACGGTCTCGCCGGCAAAGCCGGTCTGACGGGAAGCGGTGGTGGGGCGCGTGTTCATGGCCGCTCTCATACAGGAGCGGCCTGTTGGAGGCAAGCGGGCCGGCCCCCGTCGAATTTTATCTTAACGCGGATGCTCTTCCCCGCGCGCCGCAAATGCGCCAGACTTGGCTTCCGGCGGGGTGCCGTCGGCAGGGGGCGTTCATGAATTTCGTGTTCTTCTCGCCGCATTTTCCCGCCAATGGCGCCGATTTCTGCGACCGGCTGAAGAAGGCCGGCGCGACCGTGCTCGGCGTTGGCGATGCGCCCTATGATGCGCTCGACGGCAAGCTGAAGCAGGCGCTTTCGGAATACTATCGCGTCGCCGACATGGAGGATTACGAGCCGGTGTTCCGGGCGATAGGCCATTTCATCCACAAATGGGGCCGCATCGACCGGTTCGAATCGCTCAACGAGCACTGGCTGGAGCTGGAAGCCAACATCCGCACCGACTTCAACATCTACGGCACCAAGCTCGATTTCGTGAAGAATCTGAAGCGCAAGAGCCGCATGCGCGCCTTCTTCCGCAAGAGCGGTGTCGAGACGATCGCGCAGCGCAAATGCTCCGACCGGGCCGGCGCCATGACCTTCATCCGCCGCGTCGGCTACCCCGTGGTGGTGAAGCCGGATTCGGGCTCCGGCGCTTCGAACACGTTCAAGATCTCCAATCCGAAAGAGCTCGACCAGTTCTTCCGGGACAAGCCGGAGGACGTGACCTTCGTCATGGAGCAGTTCATCGAAGGGCTGGTTGTGACCTATGACGGATTGATCAACCGTGACGGCGAGGTGGTGCTGGCGGCCAGCCATCGCTACGACCAGAGCGTCATGGACGTGGTCAACAAGGACCGCCACATGAGCTACACCTGCTTTCCCCGGATCAGGCCTGCCGTCGAGGAGGCCGGCCGCAAGATCCTGAAAGCATTCGACGTGCGCGAACGCTTTTTCCATATCGAATTGTTCGAGACCAGGGACGACCGCATCATCGCGCTGGAGGTCAACATGCGGCCGCCCGGCGCCTGGATGACCGACGCGATCAACTACACGTTCGACATCGATGTCTACGCGGCATGGGCGGACATGGTGGTCAAGGATGCCGTCGGCGGCCCCTATGAGGGCAAGTATTTCACCGCCTATGCCAGCCGCAAGCGCCACCTCGACTATTTGCATAGCCACGCGGACGTGCTAGCCGCCCACCGCGACAAGATCGTCCATCATCAGCCGATAGAAGAGGTTTTCAGCCGGGCCATGGGAAATTACGCCTACCAGATGCGCTCGAAGGATCAGGCTGATCTGCGCGAGGCGGTGGCCTATATCCACGCCGAAAAGGCTTGAGGCATGGACATTTCCTATCACAAGGTCTTCGCCCGCAATCTCGGCCGCGACATGGAGTACAAGCGCTACGGGCATGCCGGCCGGCCGGTCGTGGTGTTCCCGACCTCGCAGGGCCGGTTCTACCAGTTCGAAGATTCCGGCGGAGCGGGGGCGCTCGCCGAGTTCATCGATACCGGCCGCATCCAGCTGTTCACCGTCGACGGCATCGATACAGAATCCTTCTTCGCCAGGGATGTCGATGCCGTGCATCGCATCGACCGGCACGAGGCCTATTTCCGCTATCTGCGCGAGGAGGCGCTGCCGGAATTTCTGGAAACCGCCGCGCAAGCCAATGGCGGACGGCGGTTGAAGCCGCTGTTCTCGGGCTGTTCGATGGGCGGCTACCATTCCTCGAACTTCGTCTTCCGGTTTCCCGAGCTCGCCAGCGGCGTCATCTCGCTGTCGGGTGTCTATTCGGCCCGCGATTTCTTCGGCAAGGCGCTCGACGGCGACATCTTCTACAATTCGCCGCTCGATTA
This sequence comes from Mesorhizobium australicum WSM2073, assembly GCF_000230995.2. Lineage (NCBI taxonomy): Bacteria > Pseudomonadati > Pseudomonadota > Alphaproteobacteria > Hyphomicrobiales > Phyllobacteriaceae > Mesorhizobium > Mesorhizobium australicum. The sequence continues at coordinate 2,182,883 of NC_019973.1, forward strand.
TCTGCCAGGGATCGTCGACCCGAAACTGCTGGCGCGGCTGAAGGCGCTCAGGCTGATCTTCTGCTGCGGGCAGGGCGCATGGGAAGAGCGCATGCTGGTCGAGACCCGCCAGCTGGAACAGATACTGCGCGACAAATCCATTCCGGCCTGGGTCGACTATTGGGGCGGCGACGTCAGCCATGACTGGCCGTGGTGGCACAAGCAGCTGGCTTATTTCTTCGGCCGCTGGCTGGATGACGATCTGATGCACAGGCTGGACTAAGGTGCATTGATATTCAGCTGGCCTGCGAATGGCTGACGCCTACCCCTCCTGGCAGGCCGGCAGGGGTGCGGTCTGGTGCTCCGCCGCGGATCCGCGGCGCAGACCGAGAAAGACGACGAGGGCGGTGACGATGGTGATTGCCGCCAGCACGATCAGCAGCCTGTCGAACGCCGTTTCGTAGGCCTCGACCAGCACGGCGGCGCCAGCCGCCGGCAAATGGTGCGCGGTTCCACCGACATTGCCGGTCACCAGCAATTGCGCCGCGGCGGCCGCGTCGCTGGAAGGCGCAGCGCCCCGAGCGGCGAGTTGCGCGGCGGTAAAGCCTGACAGGGTCGCCATGACGATGGCCAGCGCCACACCTTCGCAAGCGACACGGGTGGTGTTGAAGATGCCGACCGCCATCCCGGCCCGCTCCGTCGGCACGACGCTGACGGCGAGCCCGTCCATCAACCCCCAAGGCAAGGCGATGCCGACGCCGATCAGGATCAGTGGCGCGACCAGCGCAACCTCAACCGGGGGCGTCAGGCTCAGCCAGACCAGGCCGGCCGCCGCGACGAGCAGGCCGACGCCGCAGATCGTGGCCGGAGCGATCCAGCGCGCCAGCTGGCCGGCGAGCAAGGGCAGGAACAACAACGGTCCGGAGAGGCAGATCATCAATTGCCCGGCCTTGATCTCGCTCATCCCCTCGATGCCGATGAAGCGGATCGGTAAAAGTACGAGCAGGACGACGAAGCCATAGGCGGGCGCCGCCGCAAGAAACTGGACGCCGACGAAGCGAGGAAAGCGAAACAGGGTGAGATCGAGCATCGGCCGGCGCACGCGCCGCTCGGCGACGACAAACAGCACAAAGCAAAGGACGGCGACGCCGAGAAGCGTTGCCACCAGCGGGTCGGTCCAGCCGCTCTGGGGTGCCTGGAGCACGCCATAGGTCAGCGAGGCCAGCGCGAAGGTGAACGTGGTGGCGCCCGCCCAGTCGAGGCCGGTCGCATCCGGATCACGCGATTCCCTGATGGTGCGCAGGCCGAGGGTTGCCGAGGCAGCCGCGAGCGCCATCACCAGAACAAAGATCGACCGCCAGCCGAAGGCGGCGATGAGCAGGCCGGAGGCGATCGGGCCGAAGGCCAGCCCGATGCCGAAACTGGTGCCGAGAAAGGAGAAGGCGCGCAGCCGCGATGGTCCCTCGAATTCCTGGGCAAGTGCGGAGGCGCCGCCAGCGAAGGCCAAGGCACTGCCGAGCCCTTGCGCGGCCCTGAAGACGTCGAACCTGGTGATGTCGGACGCCAGCATCGCGCCGAGCGAGGCGATAATGTAGAGGGCGAGACCGACGAGGAAGATCCGCTTGCGGCCATGATTATCGGCCAGCGCTCCGGCCGCCATCAGGCTGGCGGCGAAGGTCAGCATAAAGGCGTTGGTCACCCAGTTGAGCGCGATCGGGCTGCCGCCGAGATCGGCCGCGATGCGGGAGAGCGCGACGGCCGGGCCGGTGAAGGTCAGAGGCATCGTCATAGCGGCGAGGCATACCGACAGGAGCACGAGCCATCGCTCGGCCGGGCCGGTGGTGGTCTTCAAGGTCATGGGTTTTTCCTATCTGAGCGGTCTGCGCCGGCATGCGCGCAACCGCGGCGCCGATCATGCGGACCAAGATAGGTCAGAGACAGATCAGGAATAATAGTATTAAATATCCTGATATAACGGACTGAAACGCTCGAATGGAGCAGCATGGTGGATCGCCTCAGCGGCCTTCTGGCTTTCGCCCGCACCGCCGAGTTCGGCAGCTTCGTCGCCGCCGGCCGGGCGCTCGGCATCTCCGCTTCAGCGGTCGGCAAAAGCGTCGCGCGGCTCGAACAGGAACTCGGCGTGCGGCTGCTGCAGCGCTCCACGCGGCGGATCGGCCTGACGGAGGAGGGCAAGCTGTTCAACGACCGCGTGCGGCGCATCCTCGACGACATCGACGATGCCGAGGCAATGCTGTCGCGGACAAGGGAGACGCCGCGTGGGCGGTTGCGCGTCTCCACCCCGATCGTCACCTACCATCTTTTGCTGCCGGTGCTGTCGGAGTTCATGGCCCGCTATCCCGAGATCGAGCTCGATATCGATTTCAACGACCGGATCGTCGACGTCATCGAGGAAGGCATCGACGTCGCCATCCGCAGCGGCGAGCTGCCTGATTCACGATTGGTGTCCAGACCCATTGCGCCCTTCCGCATGCTGCTGTGCGCGGCTCCCTCCTACCTCGATCGCCATGGCACTCCCGGTGTGCCGGCGGATCTCATCAGGCATTTCGGCATAAACTTCCGCTATCTCAACAGCGGCAGGCTGCTGGACTGGCCGTTCATTACCGGGAGCGCCCAACCGCTGATCCGTTCGATGCTGACCTGCAACAACATGGAAGCTTTGAAAGGCGCCACGATCGCCGGACTCGGCATCGCCTGCATGCCCGATTTCCTGGTGCGGGATGCCCTGCGCGAGGACCGGCTGCGCACCGTGCTTGACGATCATGTCGACGGCCGTGGCCAGTTCCGGATGCTATGGCCCTCCAATCGCCATCTGTCGCCAAAGGTGCGGGTTTTCGTCGATTTCCTGCCCGAACGCCTGGCAGCCGCGCGATAGCGGTGCCCTGGTGGCAGCCCTCATCATTCCCTGATGCTTCTGGCTACCAGCCGGGCAATGCTGGGGCCGACAAGCAGCACGATCAGGAAGCGCGCCGACTGCAGGGCCATGACAAAGGAGATGTCGACGTTCTGCGCAGCGGCGGCGATGATGGCGACGCTGTCCATGCCGCCAGGGCTGGTCGCCAGATAGGCGGTCAGCGGGTCGACGCCGGCGAGCCGGCTGATGAGGAAGGCAAGGCCGCCGCAAAACGCGATCAGCGCGATGATCGAAGCGATGATCTGCGGCAAAGCGCGTGCCGCGTGGCGCAGGATCGGCCTGGTGAAGTTCAGGCCGATCGCCCAGCCGACCATCGCGTAACTGACCGCCAGCAGCCATTGCGGCAATTGCATCGGCACCCCGAGGCCGAGATGGATGACTGTGCCGAAGATGAAGCTGCCGAGGAAGAAGGGCGAAGGCAGCCGGCAAAGCCTGCCCGCGAGGCCGCCGATGAGCGCCATGCCGATGGTGGCGGCGAAGGGTTGCGGATCGATCTCGGGGAACCAGATAACGGGCGGGACCTCGATGCCCGAGGTGTCGACCCACATCTTGGCGACGAGGGCTGCCGTCATCGAGACGAAGATGACGCGCAGATACTGCATGAAGGCGACAAGGCGCTGGTCGGCGCCGAAGGCGCCGGCCATCAGCACCATGGCGGTGGCGGCCCCCGGCGAAGAACCCCAGACGGCGGTGGTGCCCGGCAGGATGCGCCAGCGGCTGATCAGCCAGCCAAGCAGGCTCGAGGCCGCGACGGTGGCGATCACCACGCCGAGGAACAGCGGCCATTCCTTGTAGAAGACCGGGAAGATATCGGCCGAGATCGAAGCCGCGACGAGGCAGCCGACGACAGCCTGGGCGGCGCCGAACAGAAGCCGCGGCACACGCACCGCGGCACCGTTGGTGCCGGCGACGATGGCCGCCAGCATCGGTCCGATCAGCAGCGCCGCCGGCAAAGCGGCGAGTTCCAGCGCGCCGGCGAAGAGCGCGGAGATGACCAGCAGGATGAGCCACTGCCAAGGCTTGCTCAGCCGCGTCATGCGCTCGACAGGGGACTGCTCGGCCTCGGAATCCATGTTCTGGTCTTAACCCCAGACGCGAAAAATGCGAACGCAAGTGCGCCTGAAAAGCATGTTTCCGCCTCGGGCGCCCGCCTTAGCCCGTTTTGGCTTCAGCCAAGCCGAAGCCGCCCACCGGATGCGTTTCCACCTGGAATTCGAAGCCGCCGATGAAGGGGCGCGCCTTGGCGATCGCCGCCTGGACTTCGGGAAGCTGCAGCGAGGCTTTGTGGCTTGCCTGATCGGTCCACACCTCGGTCACCCAGATCGCGTCGGCGTCGGCCGGGTCGGTGGCGATGATATAGCTCAGGCAGCCGGGCAGGGCGCCAGTGCTCTCACGCAGCACGGCCATGACAGCGTCGCGCTGGCCACGCGCCGCCCGCATCTTGCCGATCAGTCCATACATGTCCTCGTCTCCCCCTGGGTTGGCGCGAAAGGAGTGTGTCCAGTATGCCGGTCGCCGGTCAAGGCATCAACTGGCCGCCATTGACCTCGATCACCTGGCCGGTGATGTAGCCGCTCAACAGATCCGATGAGAGGAATAGATAGGCGCCGATGCAATCTTGCGCCGTGCCGGCACGGCCCTGCGGGATGGTGGCGACCATGCCCCTCATCTGCTCGTCGGTCGAATAGCGTTCGTGGAAGGGGGTGAGGATGGTGCCCGGCGCCACGGCGTTGACGCGGATGCCGAAGCCGATCAGTTCCTTGGCCATGCCGCGCGTCACGTTGGAGACGAAGGCCTTGGCCGAGCCGTAAAGGCCGGCGCCGCCGCCCGCCCCGTTGCGCGCGGCGATCGACGAGGTGTTGACGATGAAGCCGCCCTGTTTTTTCAGCCACGGGATCGCCTTGCGCGTGGCGGTCAGCACCGAGCGTGCGTTGAGGTCCATCACCGCGTCGTAATGCGCCTCGGTCTGCTCGGCGTAGGGCACGCGGCCAAGCATGCCGCCGGCATTGTTGACCAGCCCGTCGAGCCGGCCGAAATGCCGCGCGCTGTCCTCGACGACGCGTTCGACATCGGCAGGGAGAGAAAAGTCGCCTTGGACGAGGAACACCTCACCGCCGCCGTCGCGGATGGTCTGGCCGAGTTTCTCGGCGGCGTCGCGGCTGGAATTGTAGTGCAGCGCCACCTTGCATTCCTGCCCGGCATAAGCGAGCGCGAGCGCCGCGCCGATGCCGGTCGAGGCGCCGGTGACCAGCACCGCCTTGCCGGCGAGGTCGGGGATGACAAGACCAAGGGCTGTCTCTGGCACTGCTGTTCCTCCGGGGGATTTCCAAGTTTCTTGGCGGGTGTTGCCACCCTTGCATTCAAGTCAGTGCCGCTTCAAGGCCTGAGATAGACATAGCCCTGGCTTTGCAGTTCGGCGAGCTTGACGACGCCACCCCTGTCGGCGGCATGGAAGCCGTCGAGCAAATCGGCGAGCGTAATATCCATGCCGTGCATGGTGTTGCCGCAGGCATGCGGGTCGAGCCCTTGCTGGACAAGACCGGTAAAGCGCCCGGAAATCGCCGCCGATATGCCCTTCGACTTGAAGCCGGCAAGCGCCGGACCATGCACGACCAGCGCGATATCGACGTTGCCGCCCGTGCCCTCATAGTGGTTCTTAATGTTGCCGAGCACGAAATTGACCTTGTCGAGGTCGCTGAGGTGATAGGCGACCTTCAGCCTGGCAGGCTCGGTGGTTGCCGCCTGCACCGCCCGCAGGCCGAGAAGCGTCCCGGCTCCGGCGAGAGCCGCGTGGAACATGTCACGTCGGCGCATGGCGTGCCTCCCTGGCTTGCCGGCTCAGCGCGATTTGCGTGGCCGCGGCCGCAATACTAGCATAAATTGACGTTACGTCCTGTCGATGCGGAGAGGGGCACATGGCGTTCAGGGAATGGAAGACGTTTGCCAGCGCCGGATTTGGCGCCGCACTGCTTGGCGGACTTGTGGGTTCTGCTTTTGCCGACAATGCGCTCAAACTCACCGAACTCAGCCCCAACGGGGCGGACGCCTGTTTCGGCCGGGTCTATGACGCGGCGCACCTCAAGGCGCGTCCGAAGCAGAAGGTGACGCGGATTTTCTTCTACTACGGCCGTGATCCGGTCAGCCGTCCGAATGAGGAACCGAACGCGAATTCCGATACTTCCTACAATGGGTTCCTCACCACCACGGTGCGTGGCGCCAAGGCGCCGGAATGGGCCGGAGGCTGGTGCAATCACGAGTCCGAGGATGGCAAATCGGGCCCGATCCGTTGCGGCATGGACTGCGACCGTACTCTGGCGTCGCTGAAGGTCGACGGCAAGGGCCGGCTGATCCTGTCGGACCTGTCGTCCGACATCTACCTCGACGCCGGTTCGGAAGAAGAACTCGGAGCGGCTGAATACGACAGGCAGGCGCTTGGCAAGGAAGACGACAATTTCCGCCTCGACCCGATGCCGGCGGCGACCTGCAAGGCGGAGTTCGCGCGCATCGATCCGATCGACCCCGCGCTCGGGCCACCGCTGCGCGAGCGGCTGAAGCCCGACCAGGCCTTCTGCTACGGGCGCGACTATGACGCTGCGCATATGAGTTCGCATCCCGAGCAACTGACGCAGTCGATCCGGGTGTTTCGAGGACCGGTGGAACTGGCGTCCTTCGCCTCGGGAGGCGACGCCGCGAACTGGCCCGACGGCGCCGACATCGCGGTCTCGGTCACGACGCGGCAGAAGGGGGCCAAGGTCACGCAGACCTATTCCTGCCAGGGCGAGGCCGACCAATGGCGTTGTGCCGCGAGTTCGAAGACGAGCAATTATTCCTGCGACATCGCGCAAAAGGAGATCTTCCTCAAGCGCGGTGCCAACGGCGCCATCACGCTTGCCAACCCCAACAGCAGCCTGGCGATCGTCGACCTGTGCTCGACGGCGGCCGACGGCAAGACGATGTCCGACGACAAGGTCTATCGGCTGGAGCCAATGCCACAATCCGCCTGCGCGTCGTGAGCATGGGCTTGTCCACAATGCCGCGAAGGGATATATCTTTGCTATATCTCACTTGAGGATGGCATGATGGACAAGGCGAAGGTGTTCTGGTCAGGCCGGTCGCAAGCTGTGCGTCTGCCTAAGGAGTTTCGTTTCGAAACGGATGAGGTTTCGATTCGTCGCCATGGACAGACTGTCATACTGGAGCCCGTCGTGCAGGATTGGGCGTGGCTTGACCAAGTGATCGGATCGGTAGATGAGGATTTTGCCGAAGCGGCGCTGGAACGGCAGCAAGGGCAGGATAGACCTGCCTTGGACGACATCTTCGAGTGATCTATCTGCTCGATACCAATGCTGTCATCGCCGTCATCAAGGGCGACGCCAGTCTACTCGCGCTTCTGAAGCAGCACACGCCGCAGGATTTTGCGCTTTCTCCGATCGTGGCACATGAACTGTATTATGGTGCCGAGAGAAGCCAGAGAAGGGCTGAAAATCTGGCGCGCATCGAAGCTCTGCGATTCCCGATGCTTGAATTCGATCGGGAGGACGCGAGGCATGCCGGAGAAATTCGGGCGACGCTTGCAGCATTGGGGACGCCAATCGGCCCCTATGATGCGCTCATTGGCGGACAGGCGCGCGCCAGAAACCTCATTCTGATCACCCGCAACGTCCGGGAATTCGAGCGCGTCGACGCTCTCTCAATCGGGACTTGGTGACCCGCCTCAGGCGAACGGCACCGCGGTCGTGCCCTTGGGCAGCTTGGCTTCGTCGTCGGGCTCGACATGGATGGTCACCCGCACCGAGGGGAGTTCGGCCTTCAGCGCGTCTTCGATGCGATCGCAGATGACATGGCTGGCGCCGACCGACATGTCGGCGTCGACGACCAGATGGAACTCGATGAAGGTGGCGCGGCCGGCGATGCGGGTCTTGAGGTCGTGCACCTCCATGGCGCCCTTGCAATTGGCCGAGATGATGTCGCGAATGCGCATGTGCTCCGCCGTGTCGACGGCCCGGTCCATCAGGCCGTTCATCGACGAGCCGATGACATGCCAGCCCTGCCACAGGATGTTGAGCGCGACGATAACGGCCAATGCCGGGTCGAGGATCTGCCAGCCGGTCAGGATCGCTCCGATGAGGCCGCCGAAGACACCGACCGACGTCACCACATCGGTCATGATGTGATTGCCGTCGGCGACCAGCGCCGGCGATTTCTCGGCCCGGCCAGTGCGGATCAGCACCCAGGCCCAGAAGGCGTTGATGGCAGTGGCGACGCCGTTGACGGCAAGGCCTTTCCAAGGCTGTTCGAGCGGCGCCGGGGCCTGCCAGGAGCGCCAGACTTCGTTCAGAATCAAAAGCGCGGCGAGCACGATCAGCACGCCTTCCAGCACGGCGGAGAAATACTCGGCCTTGTGATGGCCGAAGGGGTGATCCTGGTCGGCCGGCTTGTGGCTGACCTGGATCGCCCAGAAAGCGGCAATCGACGCGATGACGTTGACGATCGATTCCAGCGCGTCCGAATAGAGCGCGACGGAGCCGGTCACGTACCAGGCGGCGGCTTTCAGCGCGAGCACGACAAAAGCGACCACGATCGACCAGAAGGCAAGGTTGGCGACCTTGCGCTTCGCGGCCGCCCTGGCTGCGATCGCCATCGTGTTCTCGGCTTCGGCCATTGGCGTCAGGCTGCCTTTTCCTTGGCCTTTCGCGGCAAATGCGCGACGATGTTCTCGATGATGCGCATGCCGGCATTGTGGCCGAGCGTCATGATCGATTCCGGGTGGAACTGGACCGCGGCGATCGGCTCCTTGCGGTGCTCGAAGGCCATGATGACGCCGTCTTCCGTCTCGGCCGTAACCATGAAATCGTCGGGCAGGCGTACCGGATCGGCGAAGATCGAGTGGTAGCGGCCGACGGTGACTTCCTTGGGCAGGCCGGAGAAGATGATGCCCGGCTTCGAGACGCGGATACGCGACGGCTTGCCGTGCATGGGAATGTGCAACTGCCTGAGTTCTCCGCCATAGGCTTCCGCCAGTGCCTGCAGGCCGAGGCACACGCCGAAGATGGGCAGGTCGCGCGCGCGCGCCTTTTTGATGGTCGCGGCGCAGTCGAAGTCCTTCGGCGTGCCGGGTCCGGGTGACAGCACGACGAGGTCGGGCTTCAGCCGGTCGAAGACTTCCTCCGGCACCGGCGAGCGCACGGTCGAGACATTGGCGCCGGTCTGGCGGAAGTAGTTGGCCAGCGTATGGACGAAGGAATCCTCGTGGTCGACCAAAAGGATGTTGACGCCGTCGCCGACGCGCGCCGTGGTGCGCTCGGTGCTGGTCGAATTGCCCGTCTTGGCGTCGCGGATCGCGGAGAGCATGGCGGATGCCTTCAGTTCGGTTTCAGCTTCTTCTTCCTCTGGAATGCTGTCGAAGAGCAATGTAGCGCCGGCACGAACCTCGGCGATGCCGTCCTTGATGCGGATGGTGCGCAAGGTAAGGCCGGTATTCATGTCGCCGTTGAAGTTGACCATGCCGATCGCGCCGCCATACCAGGCGCGCGGGCTTTTCTCGTTCTGCTCGATGAAGCGCATGGCCCACAGTTTCGGTGCACCGGTGACGGTGACCGCCCAGGCGTGCGAGAGAAACGCGTCGAAAGCGTCCATGCCTTCACGCAAGCGGCCCTCGATGTGGTCGACGGTGTGGATCAGGCGCGAATACATCTCGATCTGGCGGCGGCCGATGACGCGTACAGAACCCGGCTCGCAGACCCTGGACTTGTCGTTGCGATCGACGTCCGAGCACATTGTGAGCTCGGATTCGTCCTTCTTCGAATTGAGCAGCTTCAGGATCTGCTCGCTATCGGAAATGGCGTCGTCGCCGCGTTTGATGGTGCCGGAGATCGGACAGGTCTCGACGCGGCGGCCGTTGACGCGCACGAACATCTCCGGCGACGCACCGATCAGGTATTCGTTCTCGCCCAGGTTGATGAAGAAGGAATAGGGCGACGGGTTGATGGACTTCAGCTTGCGCGAAATCTCGGAGGGCTGGGTCTCGCAGCGCTCGTAGAACATCTGACCGGGGACGACCTCGAACAGGTCGCCACGCTTGAACGAGTCCATCGCGCGGCGCACCAGATTGGCGTATTCGCCGGGCTCATGGTCGCCGCGTGGCGGGATGCGGTCGGCGGTCCTGAACGGCTCGGCGATTTGGTCGCGTGGCAGGCCTTCGGTCGAAAAACCTTCGCCCGCATAGTCGTAACGGTCGGTCCAGGCCTTGGCCGAGTAGTGGTCGACGACCAGGATCTCGTCGGGCAGGAACAACACCAGGTCGCGCTGGCTTTGCTTGCGCACGAGCGTGTGGTCGACCGGGTCGAACTGGAAGGCAAGGTCGTAGCCGAAGGCGCCGTAGAGACCAAGATTGGCGTCTTCCGCCGTCTTGAACAGCGCGGTGATGGCGCGCAGCACAGTGAAGACCGAGGGAACGCGGCTGCGTTCCTCCTCGGTGAAGACACGGCCGGGTTTGGCGACATCGAGGCGGATCAGCTTTTTCGAGGTCTCGGCGATCGTGACCTCGGCGAGGCCGCCCAGTGTCCTGCCGATGACCGGCAACAGCGCCTCGCCACGGCCGTTCAGCGCCTCGATACGCATGGCGCGGCCGCGTGCCGAGATGACCAGCGGCGGATCGATGATGGCCGTATCCCAGCGCGTGTAGCGGCCGGGATATTCGTAGTTCGAGGAAAATACCGCGCCCCGGCGCGAGTTCAGCCCCTCGACATAAGTGTCGATCGCGCCTTCATAGGGGCGGTCGTGGCGCTCGCGGGTGATGGTGATGCCACCCGCCGTCGCGAAGCTTTCAGCGCCGTTTTCCAGAACCTTCAACGTCATTGCCGTCTCCATCAGCTACTTGGGCAACGGACCCGGGAATGGCTTTAAAAAACAAATGGCCGCCCGGACATTCCGTTGCGGCCACCCTCTATTTTCACGCGCACGCGTTCGAACAGGCCGCTGTCAGCAGGCCCACCACCAAATGGTCTTGATCGAACGCATGTTCATGGCGATTCCCTTAGCGGCGATTGGGCGGCCGCGCAACTGGATTCGACGCAGGCTCAATCCTCCAGCGTGCCCGACCTCGCATCGGCGCTCTTCCTGTCGCCAACCAGTTTCAACAGGTCTTCGCCGGAGCGGATGATGCGGCGCGAGCGGCGGGTCAGGATGATGCCGTCCTGCGGCGCGAACACTTCCGTGCGGCCATCGGCTTCGCCTGGCGCGTGAACGATGGTAGCGAGCCGCGCGCCCCTGGTGACGCGGTCGCCGGGCTTAACGTCGTAGAGGACCGCACCGCCACGGGGCGCCGGCATCATGTCGATATTTTCCAGAGGTGCCGCGACGCCCTTGAAGGGGCCGGGCGCGGGCAGGGCGGTGTCGGATATCACGCCGCGCGCCACCAGCAGCCGGTAGAGGCCTTCGGCGTCGGACTTGGCCAGCGCGCCGTTGACATCGAGAATGCCGCGATATTCGACAGTGGTGGCGACGCGCCTGTCGAACTTCGCCACATCGGCCGATGCGTTCTGGTAGGGCATGATCGAAGCGCCCTCGAAGGTGCCGTCGGTGTCCTCGCTCCACAGCACCACGGCATCGACGCCCATGGCGGCGGCGCAATCGGCCATCCCGGGCCACAGGCTGGTGTGGACGTAGAGATAGGCAAGACCCTCATCGTCGCAGTGCAGGTCGAGAACGATGTCATGGCCGAGCGAAAGCTGCACCAGGCGCGACTTCAGCCGCTGGTCGGCGCCGCCAAAGGTGGCGTCCGGCAAGAGCCTGGCGTCGGGCGCGGCCAGCAGCGGAAAGCCGCGGTTGAAGTTGGTGCGGGTGCCGAGATGAAAGCGACCCTGGTGCTCGCCGAAGTGGTATTGCGCGCGGCCGATCGGGTTGGCCCAGGGCACGATGGTGATGTTGCCCCTGATGCGACCCTCGGCCTCGGCCTTGTTCAGCATCGGCATCAATGCATCGATGGCGACGACGCCAGGCAATTCGCCGGCATGGAGCGCTGCCTGCAGGTAGGCCGAAGGTGCTGTCTTGTCGGCGCCGGCCAAGCGGAGCACCGGGAATTCGTAGGAAACGCCGTCGCTGTCGCCGGCGATGCGTTCGATCGATTTCTGCATGACGTTCTCCATGAAAGCGAGAAGACATGCCCATTGGAAGGTACCGATGTCGATTGGTCCAGCCCGCCGCGCTATGGGCGCAAGGGCCTATTCCGCGGCAGCGTGAAGCGTGACAGGCGCGCGCCTGTCCAGCGCCGCCGACAGCACCGCAACGGCGACCGCCAGCAGGGCTAGCACCGCGCCGACCAGTGGCAAACCGGCATAGGAAACGCCTGATGACAGCGCCACGCCGCCGATCCATGCGCCGCCGGCATTGCCGACATTGAAGGCGCCTTGATTGAGCGTGGCTGCAAGGTTCGGTCCTTCGGAAGCCGCCTCGACGACCCGGATCTGCAGAGGTGGCACGACGACGAAGATGAGCAGGCCCCAGAGGAAGACGATGCCGATGGCAACGCTGGCGATCGTGCCGAACTGCATGAAGCCGACGAACAGCAGGGCCATCAGCAGCAAGGTGGCGATCACTGTCGGCATCAGTTTCCAGTCGGCAAGCCTGCCGCCGATGATGTTGCCGATGGTCATGCCGGCGCCGAACAGCAAAAGCACCCAGGTGACCGCCGCGGTCGACAGGCCCGACACGCCGGTGAGGTATGGCTTTATGTATGTGAAAACGGCGAACAGGCTGGCCGAGGTCAGCGCCGCGATCAGCATCGCCAGCCACACTTGCAGCTTGCCGAGCACACGGACTTCGGCGCGCAGACCGCCGCCGCTCGGTTCCGTGACGTCGGACGGCACTAGCCAGGCGATGGCCGCGACCGAGATCAGACCGATGCCGACCACGGCCAGAAAGGTGGCCCGCCAGCCGAAGGCTTCGCCGAGTGCGGTGCCGGCGGGAACCCCGAGGATGTTGGCGAGCGTCAGGCCCGCGAACATCAGCGCGATGGCGCTGGCGCGCTTGTTGCGCGGCACAAGGCTTGCCGCGACGACCGAGCCGATGCCGAAGAAGGCGCCATGGCCGAAAGCGGTGAAGACGCGCGCCGCCATCAGCAGCCAGTAATTGGGCGCGATGGCGCAGAAGAGGTTGCCGACGACGAACAGGGCTGCAAGTCCCACCAGCACGGGCTTGCGCGGCAAATGCGCGGTGGCCATGGCCACGACAGGCGCGCCGAAGACGACCCCCAGCGCATAGCCGGTGACCAGCAGGCCGGCGGCGGGGATCGTTACGCCGAGATCGGCGGCGACCTCGGGCAGCAGGCCCATGATGACGAATTCGGTGGTGCCGATGCAGAAGGACGCAATGGCAAGCGCAAGGATCGGCAAAGGCATGGAAGGTCCAGACTGAATCGGTTCAATTCAGACTGCGCGAGACCCCTGCCGGGCGCAACAGACATTGCCGCAATGCAGCAATGCAGAAAGCGTGGAGCGGACGTCTCCTCTTCTACCGGCCCGACGCAGACCGATCCTTCAAGGGCTGAAACGATGTCGCTTCGTGCCCGACACGATATCTTGAAGCCGGCGCGGCCCCAGCAATAAATGCGTGATGACGACCGTGAAATCGCGGAGCCTTCGGCAAGACACAGGCGACGACAGAAGGGGCTGCGGCTGACAGTCTCACGCCAGCGGCTTCAGCTCCTGGGCGATGGTGGGCAGCAGCTCCGAGACGGTGGGATGGATGTGCACGGCGCGCGCCAGTGTGTCGACCGGCGCCTTGGCGTACATCAGGTCGAGCACGCAATGCACCGCCTCGTCACCGCCCGGACCGAGCACGGAGCAGCCGAGGATCTCCCTGGTGTCGGCGTCCACGAGGATCTTCATGAAACCCTGCGTCTCGCCCTTTTCGACGGCGCGGCCGACACGGGTCATCGGCCGCTGGCCGACCAGGGCGCGACGTCCGGATTTCCTCACCGCCGTCTCGGTCATGCCGCAACGGCCGAGCGGCGGATCGATGTAGAGCGCGTACGCCTCGATGCGGTCGCTGATCCTGCGCGGATCCTTGTCGAGCAGATTGGCGGCGACGATCTCATAGTCGTTGTAGGAGGTGTGGGTGAAGGCGCCCTTGCCGTTGCAGTCGCCCATCGCCCAGATGCCTGGCACGCTGGTGCGCAGCTGGTCGTCGACGACAACCGCGCCGCGTCCGTCGACCTCGACGCCCGCCTTGTCGAGGCCGAGATCGTCGGTATTGAGCGTTCGGCCCAGCGCCAGCAGCACATGCGAGCCGACCGCGGGCGGCTGGCCCGTGGAGAAACTCACGGCAATGTCCCCGCCCTGCTTGGCGAAGCCGATGTCATCGGCGCCGACATGGACCGCGATCCCTTCGTTTTCGAGGATCGACAGGATGGCGGCCGAGACGTCCTCGTCCTCGCGGCCGGTGAGGCGCGGGCTCTTTTCGATGACGGTGACTTCCGAACCGAAGCGGCGGAACATCTGCGCGAATTCGAGCGAGATGTAGCTGCCGCCGACGACGATCAGGTGGCGCGGCAAAACGTCGAGATCCATCATCGACGAGTTGGTCAGATAGTCGATGTCGTGGATGCCGGGCAGGTCCGGCACCGAGGCGCGGCCGCCGGTGTTGAGAAAGATCTTGTCGGCGGTCAACAGGTCGTCGCCGACGCGCACCGTGTTGGCGGATTCGAAGCGTGCATGGCCGCGATAGAGCGTGCATCGCTCCATTCCGGCGATCCAGGTCTCCAGATTGCCACGGGCGTCGTTGGTTACCTTGTCCTTGCGCGCCTTGATCCTGCTATAATCGACCCCGACGGAGCCGGGGAACGTCACGCCATAGTCGGCAGCGCGCCGCGCCAGATGGGCGGCATAGGCGCTGGCGACCATGGTCTTGGTCGGCATGCAGCCGGTGTTGACACAGGTGCCGCCGACCAGCTTGCGCTCGATCAGCGCCACGCTCATGCCGGCTGCCGTCAGACGGCCCGCCAGGGGCGACCCCGCCTGGCCAGCGCCGATGACGATGGCATCGAAGGTCCTTGCGTTCAAGGTCTGGGCCGTCATGCCACCGCCGCCACGATCAGCAGGCCGCCGATGATCGCCGCCGCATCCTCGATGAAGGCCGCGGGCGAATCCTTGCCGAAAACGGCCGCCAGCCGGCCGCGCGCTTCGGCACCACCCAGGGTGCCGATGACCGCGCCGATCGCTCCGGCGATCAGGCACACGATAGTGGCGCCGCTGGTCGCGCCGATCACCGCGCCGCTGAACGCGCCGAGCAGGATGCGGGCGCCGAACTGCTGCGGGACCTTGCGGCTTGGCGTCGACGGCAGCTGGTCGGTGACCAGTTCGACTATGGCAAGGACGGTGAAGATGCCGACAGCCGCCCAATGGCCCATGAAGCTCGCCCAGGTGCCGGCAACCGGCAGCCAGCCGAGATAGGCGCCCCAGGCAACGGCGGCAGGTGCCGTCATGGCGCGCAGGCCGGCAATGACGCCGATCAGGAGTGCAAGAACGTAGAGCATGGTCGATCCCCCTCGATCCCGGGCCGGTACAGCCTTGAAACGGCAAGCTACCATAGGCCGGATATTTGGCTAGGCCGCAGACTCACAAGCGCACAGCCACGGCGGACCGAGGGGAGTCAGTTGGCTGATGGAGCGTTGATCGCAAATTGCGCGGCGTAAGCCCTGATATAAGCGGGCCGAGCTTCCCCGCGCGCCACATAGGCGGCCAGGTTTTGGTATTCATCCAGAATGCCTGACATTCTCAGTCGCAGCAGCACTGAAACCATCAATAGATCGCCGGCGCTGAACGCATCATCGAGCCAGTCCGCGACGCCCAAATGCGTCGAGAGACAGTCCAGCCGGGCGCGAACACGGTCCTTTACCAGCGGCAAGCGCGCCTCGCTCCAGGGCTTGTCCGCTTCGAAAATTCTTGCCGTGGTCAATTCGAGGATCGGCGGCTCGATGGTGTTCAGCGCGGCAAACATCCACGTGATCGCTCGCGCGCGGGCGTTGCGCTCCTTCGGCAGCAGGCCCGCATGCTGCTCGGCAAGATGAAAGACGATCGAGCCGGTCTCGAACAGCGAGAGAGAACCGTCCTCATAGGTGGGGATCTGGCCGAAAGGATGGATGGCCAGATGGTCAGGCGCCTTCATGCCCGCGAAGGAAACAAAACGAACCGCGTAAGGCTGCCCCACTTCTTCCAGCGCCCAGCGAACACGCGTATCGCGGGCCAGTCCCTTCCCGCCATCGGGTGATCGTTCAAACGCCGTGATCGTGATTGTCATCGCATTTGTTCCTTGCCTGGGCGAATTTCTTCGGCTTCCTACCGAGGACGAATGAGCTTCCCGGAAATCGACATCGGTCCTGAACTATTTCATTGCTGGAGCAGATCGCGAATGGCCGCCAATCAGCAAGGCCGCGCATCCTGGTTTACGGATTTCACGTCAGTCCTCGCCTTGGCGCTGTTCGCAGTGATGTAAAAAAACGGAGGCACTGCCATGGTTCAGAGCGAACGCGCGAAAATGGCTGATGGTGAATGGTATATGTGCCTGGATGACGATCTTGGCGCGTTGCGCGGCTTGGCCGCGGATGCGGTGTTCGAGCACAATACGCTGCCGCCTCGCCGACGCGGGAACCTCGGGCCGGCCCTGCGGACACTGCTGGGCGGCGTGGGCGAGGGTGCCCGCATCGAGGCGCCGTTCCATTGCGCCTACGGCTTCAACATCTTTCTCGACGCCGGCACCTTCCTCAATGCCGGCTGCACCATTCTTGACACCGCGCCGGTGCGCCTCGGCAGGGGACGCTGCTTGGCCCCAATGTGCAGATCTATTGCGCCGAGCACCATAAGGAGGCGGCAGGGCGCCAGGCGGGGCTGGAGATCGCTAGGCCGGTCACGATAGGTGACAATGCCTGGATCGGCGGCAGCGCGGTCGTCCTTGGCGGCGTCAGCATCGGCGAGGGCGCCATCGTCGGCGCCGGGGCGGTGGTGACGCGCGACGTGGCGGCGCACACGACCGTGGTCGGCAACCCGGCGCGGGTGGTCAGGCGGGGCTGACACTACGCGGCGGGAACCTGATCGTCGCTTCAAAACCGTCCCGTCGGCCGGATGCCGGTGAGGTCAGGACAAGCGTCGCATCGATCTGCTGCAGGATTTTGGTGACGATCGCCAGTCCCAGGCCTGATCCTTCGGCACGCGTCCCACCGCGTTCGAACCGTTTGACCAGACCGCCGGGAGCTGACGCCACCGGACCTTGGTTGATCACGCTGAGCCGGGCATCGTCAGTGATGCGAACGACAACCTCGCCGCCCTCGGCGCCATGCCGCAAGGCGTTCTCGATGAGGTTGCGCAGGATAATGGCCAATGCATCCGTATCGATCGCGGCCAACGCCTTGCCTTGGTCGGACGCTTCAAGACGAAGCCGACCCCTGTTCTGGCCGTGCTGCTCGAAGTCGGCGACCACCAATGCGGCGACCGCAGCGAGATCGGCTGGCTTGCCGGCGATCGCTACTCCGGCGTCGGCGCGCGCCAGCTGCATCAGCTTTTCGGACAGGCCGGCGAGGTCGGACAGAGCCGCCTTGATCTGGCGCGGGCGTTTTCTTGCCGCCTCGTCGGATGTTTCCGCGATCAGGCGCTCCGTTTGTGCCAACGCCCCAGCGATTGGTGTGCGCAATTCATGCGCGGCGTTCGCCGTGAACTCCTTTTCAGCATCGAGCGCCATATGCAGGCGCCGCATCAGGCTGTTGACCGACTTGGCGATGGCGGCAAGTTCGGAGGGCAGGTCCTCGGTGCGGATCGGAGCAAGGTTGTCGCCGTGGCGGGCGCTGATTTCGCCGCGCAGTGTCGCGATCGGCCTCAGGAAACGCGTCAGGGTCAGCCACGCGACAAGTGCGCTCAACGGGATGAGAATGATCATCGGTATGAGGAAGCCGGTGGCGGCTTCGAGCGTTTCCTCATTGCGCCGTGAATCGAGCTCGGCGACCTGGATGAGTATTGTGCCGCTGACCGCGGGCTCGGTGTAGATGCGCCATCCGGCTGCCTCCGAGAAGCCCTGCGCGAGCTCAGCCGTGAGCGGCTCCGCGGGAGCGTCATGGGAATGCATGAGAACGCGGCCGCCGGCGTCCCGCACCTGGAAGATGAGGCGGCCGCCTTCGTCGTCCGAAACAGCCTCCCCCAGCCTGCGCGGCGATTGCGATGCCTCACGCCCGAACATATCGTCGATGACCAGCGGCAGCAGTCTGCGAGCTGCCTCCTGCATCGAATTGTCCATGGCTTCATTGATTTCGCGGTGCAGCGTGATGCTTCCGGTGCCAGCGGCGACCAGGCCAACAGCGACCGTGACGAGGATCAGCGACGACACGAGGCGACCGGCAAGGCTGCTGAAGACCTTCATGGGAGTGCAAGGCGGTAGCCCAACCCCCTCACGGTTGTAAGGACCTGGCGCCCGATCTTCTTGCGCAATCGGCTGACATAGACTTCGACAGTGTTGCTTTCGATCTCCGCGCCGAAGGCATAGAGCGCGTCCTCGATCTGGTTCTTGCCGACTGTCATACCGGGCCGGCGCAGGAACTGCTCCAGCACCGCCCATTCGCGCGATGTCAGCATGGCCTCCGTGCCGTCGATGGTAACGCGGCGCGCGGCCTGGTCGATTTCGACGGCTCCGAGCCGGATCAAAGGGTTGGGGTTTCCGGCATAGCGGCGCGCGACCGCGGCAAGGCGTGCAGACAACTCGCTGAGATCGAAGGGCTTGACCAGATAGTCGTCCGCCCCGGAATTCAGCCCCGCTATGCGGTCTGAGAGCTGGTCGCGCGCGGTCAGGATGATGACCGGCGTATCGGTGCCTTCACGACGCAGCGTTTTAAGGAATTCGAGACCCTTGCCGTCGGGCAGATGCAGGTCAAGCAGGAGGAGCATATAGGAAACTACACGGAGGTGATCGCAGGCACCGCCAAGCGTCGTGCTCCAGTCCACGGCGTGGCCGTCGGCAGCGATATGATCGCGCACCGCTTCGCCCAGCACCGGATCATCTTCGATCAACAGAACGCGCACTTCGCCTCCGTGTCGCTGCACACGCGCCTTCATGCGGCACGAGGCTGACAGGAAGCTGAATGAAAGCCAACTGAGGCTTTTGCACGATGCGACGCGTGTTCAGGCTGCTGTCAGGTTTCGCGGCCAAGGTCCTCGACATCGGAATTGGCCGATGGAGAAAATAAGATGAAGACCTTGATCCTGACCGCGCTGGTTATGGCTTTTGCCAGCCCGGCCTTCGCCGCCGACAAATGCGATGTGCCGACCGGCCAGTGGCAGCCGCGCGAAGCCTTGCAGAAGAAGCTTGAAAGCGAAGGCTGGAAGGTTCGCAGCATCAAGACGGAACACGGCTGCTATGAAGCCAAGGCGCTAGACGCCAATGGCAAGAAGCTGGAAGCCGTCTTCAATCCCAAGACGCTGGAGTCGGTCGGTGCCGATTCCGATGACGGTTGACGGCCATGAACGCCACTGTTTCGACACGAGAAACCTCGGTCGAGTCGACACGAGAAACCTCGGTCGAGTCGACACGAGAAACCTCGGTCGAGTCGACACGAGAGGCCTCGGTCGAGGTCTGGAGCCCCTACGTCCGCCTCTTTCACTGGTCGCTGGTCCTTTGCGTCGCGGTGGCGTGGCTTTCTTCAGGCGAAATCATGAAGGTGCATGAACTGGCCGGCTACAGTGCCGGGGTTCTGATTGCCTCGCGTTTGATCGCCGGTCTGGCGGGGTCGGGATACACGCGCTTCCGTCAGTTTGTGCGTGGACCGCGCGTGGTGAGTTCTTATCTCGCCGACGTGGCGCATGGCGATGAAAAACGCTATCTCGGCCACAACCCCGCCGGCGGTGCAATGGTGCTGGCGCTTCTGGCTTGCGTGGCAGGAATTGCGCTCACCGGCTGGATGCAGACCACCGATGCCTGGTGGGGCGTGGCCTGGGTCGAGGATACGCACAAGATCCTGGGCAATGGTGTCCTGGTGCTGATTGGACTTCATGTCGGCGGCGTGCTGTTCGCCAGTCTGCGTCATCATGAAAATCTGGTTCGCGCCATGATCACCGGCCGTAAACGCGCGGCCTCGCCGCAAGACGTTGGCTGACCGCGGAGAGCGGAAATGCAAGGGCACCCGCAGCGACGCGGCGCCCTTGCCGTTCGATCAAGATGACAGGTCCAGCGCCACCCGTTCGTCCTGATCGACCCGTCTGGAAAACTCGCGCCGATATTGCACCGGCGATGTCCTTAGCCGCGCGGCAAAATGTTGGCGCAAGGAAGTTGCGCTGCCGAAGCCGGCCTCGAAGGCGACCATGTCCATCGGCTTGTCCGTCGCCTCCAGCAGCCTCTGCGCCAGCGCGATGCGCTGGTCGGCCAGCCAGTCGCCGAAGCTGGTACCTGTCGTCTTCTGGAAACGGCGGGTAAAGGTGCGGCGGGTGAGACCGGCCGCGTCAGCGACGCTGTCGAGACTGTGCGGTTCGCCTGATGTCGCGCGCACCATGTCGAGAGCCTGGGTAAAGCGGTCGGCGGCCGGGCTCGGCGCTACCGGGCGTTCGATGAACTGCGCCTGTCCGCCTTGCCGGTGCGGCGAAAGCACGATGTGCCGGGCGAGCCGCAGTGCCGCCTCGGCGCCATAGCGGGCGCGCACGATGTGCAGGCAGCAGTCGAGCCCGGCGGCGACGCCGGCGGAGGTGACGATGTCGCCGCCGTCAACGTAGAGCACGTCCGCATCGACCGAAATGTCGGGATGGAGAGCCTGCAACTGATCCGTATAGGCCCAATGCGTGGTCGCCTTCCGTCCTGAAAGCAGGCCGGCGGCGGCGAGGGCAAAGGTGCCGAGGCAGAGGCCCACGATCAGCGCGCCGCGCCGGTGGGCGCGGCCGAGCGCTTCCTCGAGCGGTTTTGCCACAGGCGCTCCGAGATCCTTCCAGCTCGGGATGATGACGATATCGGCGTCTTCGAGCGCGGCAAGCCCGTGCGGGACCAGGATGCTCAATCCGGCGTCGGTCTGGATCAGCCCTTCCTCCACGCCGCAGACGCGGAAGTCGAAGCGCGGCAGGCCGAGCCTGGTGCGGTCAGCGCCGAACACCAGGCACGGCACGGAGAGATGGAACGGACTGATGCCGTCGAAGGCGAGGACGGCGATGATGGGAGCGGTCATGGGGCGTTTCCAGCGTGAAGGAGGATTGTCCCAATTCTTTCGGATGATGTCAATCGGGCCACTGTTGGGGCCTCGGTCAGCAGGCTATCGTCGGTCCATCGCATTCAAGCCTGAAAGGAAACATCATGTCTGCCCCAGCCAACACCGCGCTGCGCCGCGCGCTGATCGTCGTCGACGTCCAGAATGACTATGACGGCGGCAACCTGGCTATCCAGCATCCGCCGTTCCGCGACAGCGTCGTCAACGTGACGCGCGCCATGGATGCCGCATCGGCAGCAGGCATCAAGGTCGTGGTCGTCAAGCAGATGGCGCCCGAGACGTCGCCGATCTTCGCCCGGGGCAGCCATGGCGGCGAACTGCATCCCGAGATCGCCAGGCGTGGCCGCGACCATTATGTCGAGAAGAATTTGCCAAGCGCCTTCACCGGTACCGACCTCGAGGACTGGTTGCGCGCCAACACTATCGATACGATCGCGGTCGTCGGCTACATGACGCATAATTGCGACCTGTCGACCATCATCCATGCCGTGCATATGGGCTTCGCGGTCGAGTTCCTGTCCGACGCGACCGGTTCGGTGCCTTACGCCAACAGCGCCGGCTACGCCTCGGCGGAGGAGATCCATCGCGTGGTGAGCATCATCCTGCAGTCGCGCTTCGCCGCGGTGCTCAAGACCGCCGAATGGATCGACTGCCTGGAGACCGGCGCGCTGCCGGAACGCGACACGATCCATGCGTCCAACCAGCGGGCGCTGTCGCGCAGCGCCGCGTAGGACGATCCGCAAACGAGAAGGGCGCTGCGGCGATGCGGCGCCCTTCTTGTTCTTGTCGAGATGAAGATCAGAACAGGCCTTCGATCTGGCCGGCCTCGTTGAGGAAGATCTTTTCCGACGACGGCTTGCTCGGCAGGCCAGGCATGGTCATGACCTCGCCGCAGATGATGACGACGAAGCCGGCGCCGGCGGACAGCCTGACCTCGCGCACCGGCACGGTGTGGCCGGTCGGCGCGCCGCGCAGGTTCGGGTCGGTCGAGAACGAGTACTGTGTCTTGGCCATGCAGACCGGAAGGTTGCCGTAACCGGCATCCTCCCAGGCCTTCAACTGGTCGCGCACCGATTTGTCAGCGATGGCTTCCGAGCCGCGATAGATGCGCTGAACGATGGTGTTTATTTTCTCGAACAGCGGCATGGAGTCGGGATAGAGTGGCGCGAACTGCGAGGCGCCGGATTCGGCGAGCGCCACCACCTTGTTGGCAAGCTCCTCGATGCCGGCGGAGCCGTTGGCCCAGTGCTTGCACAGGATCGCTTCCTCGCCCATCGAGGCGACATAGTCCTTGAGCGCCTGAATCTCGGCGTCGGTGTCGGAATAGAAGTGGTTGATGGCAACGACCGCCGGGACGCCGAACTGCCTGATGTTCTCGATGTGGCGTCCAAGGTTCGGGCAGCCCTTCCTGACGGCTTCGACATTCTCCTTGCCAAGGTCTTCCTTCTTGACGCCGCCATTCATCTTCATGGCGCGCACGGTGGCGACGATGACGGTGGCTGCCGGCTTCAGTCCGGCCTTGCGGCACTTGATGTCGAAGAACTTTTCGGCACCTAGATCAGCACCAAAACCGGCTTCGGTGACGACGTAGTCGGCAAGCTTGAGCGCCGTCGTGGTGGCGACGACCGAGTTGCAGCCATGCGCGATGTTGGCGAACGGGCCGCCATGCACGAAGGCCGGGTTGTTCTCCAGCGTCTGCACCAGATTGGGCTGCATGGCATCCTTGAGCAGGACGGCCATGGCGCCATCGGCCTTGAGGTCGCGGGCATAGACCGCCGACTTGTCGCGGCGATAGGCGACGATGATGTCGCCGAGGCGCTTTTCCAGGTCCTTCAGGTCGGTGGCGAGGCAGAGGATCGCCATCACTTCCGAGGCGACGGTGATGTCGAAGCCGGCTTCGCGCGGAAAGCCGTTGGCGACGCCTCCGAGCGAGCAGATGATCTCGCGCAGCGCCCGGTCGTTCATGTCCATGACGCGGCGCCACACCACGCGGCGGGTGTCGATGCCGAGTTCATTGCCCCAGTAGATGTGGTTGTCGATCAGGGCCGACAAAAGGTTGTGCGCCGTGGTGATGGCGTGGAAGTCGCCGGTGAAGTGGAGGTTCATGTCCTCCATCGGCACGACCTGCGCGTAACCGCCGCCGGCGGCACCGCCCTTGACGCCGAAATTCGGGCCGAGCGAGGCTTCGCGGATGCAGACGATCGCCTTCTTGCCGACGCGGTTGAGGCCATCACCGAGGCCGACGGTGGTGGTGGTCTTGCCCTCGCCGGCCGGGGTCGGGTTGATGGCGGTGACCAGGATCAGCTTGCCGTCCTTGTTGCCCTTCACCGACTTGATGAACTCGGCCGAAATCTTGGCCTTGTCGTGGCCGTAGGGCAGCAGATGTTCGGTCGGGATGCCGATCTTCTGGCCGATCTCCTGGATCTGCTTTTTCCTGGCGCCACGCGCGATCTCGATGTCGGACTTCACTTCGGCCATGACGGCGTTCCTCTGGATTGGACGGTGGAGGGGACGGGGTTGATCTTACTCGCAAGAAGGCTGGAGCCGGACGCGCGGGGCATCTAACCCTGTCGCTGCGGCGGCGTCAACTTTCATGCAACTATGTTTCCTATAGAGAAAATTCCTCTGCGGCGGGCCGACCTATTCCCGGTTCTTTATGGCTCCGCTTGCCGCGCCGTATAGAAGCCAGAGCAGGGGCGCTTCCGCCGTCTCAAAACAGCCGCACAATGCACGGAATGCGACAGACGCGACGACGCAAATCCGCCATCGCGAGTGTTGCCGTGGGACAGCGCTACTGCGTCAGCACGTTGCTGATTTCAACCATGTTCGAGCGCACCCGAAGCACGTAGAAGCCCATCGTCGTCAGATGGGTGGGCAGCAGCCAGCCGTCCTCGCGGCCATTGGCGATGATGAAGGGCTGGATGCGCAGGGCCGACACGAACTGCGCGTCCATCGTATCCCACAGGCTCTGCAGGTGCTTTTCCTTGATGACGTCCTCGAAGTCGGCCTGGGCGCCCTTCATCAGGCCGTAATAGGCATAGAGCTGGCCATAGGCGAACCAGTAGCGGTCGTCGGCGCGGGTGTCGAACCAGCCATTGTTGTGGTTCTCGGCACGCTCCTTGAGGATGGCGGAGGTCGAGCCGATGTCACTGGCGATGCGATCGATATACTGCTTCAGATTGTCGGCGCGGGCATCGAAAGTGGCCTGGCAGGTGGCGAGCCGGGCATTGAACGAACGCAGCTTGCGCACGGCGTCGCGATAGTAGCTCGGCGTCGGTGTCTTCGGTCCAAACGGGCTCACGCCGAAATACCAGGTATACTCGTCGAACTGCAGATTGCCACGCGCGTCCTGCAGGTCGGCATCGATCTGCGAGGTGGTGCGCACGCGGCCGAGATTGTCGGCAAGCTCGGTCGCCGTGCGTCGCACCGCCTGGTTGATGCCGCGCTGGAAAGAGGCCTTGTTGTCCATCCACGGGGTGTTGTCCCAGTCGATGCCGAACAGGCCGAGCTTGTAGAGGATCATCGACGAGATCCAGGCATTCTGGTTGACGTTGAAGTCAGTCAGGTCCGCCGCCACCTGGGCGATGCCGGAGTTGCCGCAAGTCTTGGCCGTGTCGGTGCCGGCGCCGGCGGCCACCTGTTCACCGGCGGAAACGTTGCGCTTCTCGAACGTATAGGTGTCCGGGTAGTTCGGGTTGAACCTGTTCCACCACTGGGTGGCGTAGAAGAAGTTGGCGTAAAGGCCGATCAGCACCAGCAAGGCTAGGCCGACGACGGCCTTCAGGATCCAGCCGCGCTGCGTGTACCAGCGGCCGGCCCACAAGAAGGGCCACAGGATCACGCCGATCAGAAGGCCGATGCCGCGGCCGATCCACTGGAACAGCTTGACGAAGAAGTTCACGATCGGGTCGAGCATGGCTGTATCACCCCCTCAGCACGATGCCAAAAAGTTGCAGACTTTTTGGATAACATCATGCACCAAAACAACAAGTTAGAACGGAATGACGGTTCATATCGTTCTAGTCGGTCAGGCCGTAGAGGCGTGTGCGAAACGCCACCTTTTCCTTCAAATATGTGGTTTTCAGAACGTCCACAACATGCGATCGCCAAGCGTCGCTGAAGCCGTCATAGTCCTTGTAGAAGCCGTCCTTGTTGAAGATGTAGCGCGACACGAAGTCCGACGGCACGAAATCCGAGATCAGCCGGTTGGTCAGCCAGGCGTCGGGATGATCAGGCTTGGCGCGGACCACCAGGAAGCGCTGCTGCGGGAAGACGTCCTCGATCTTGAGGTGGCCGAACTGGGCGATCTCGCGCTTGGCGGCGTTGAGGAAGGGAAAATTGCCGTCCCTGGTGATCAGGTCGGCATGGCCCTGGATCCAGGTCTGCAGCCAGACCTTGTCGACGTCGGTCAAATTGCGGTTCGGCTCGGCGTCGCGGATCAGCGCGCGCACGACCATTTCAGCGCGGTGCTCGAGATAGCCCGAGGTTTCGATCCAGGAGGCGCGCGGCAATTCGATGCGCCCGGTGGCGGCCAGGAATTTGAACACCTTGTCGGCGTCCTTGATGGAGAGATAGCTCACCTGCCAGGGCCGCGAGCGGCGGAAACCTGGAGCCGCCGGATCGCTGATCACCGTCGTCATGTCGGGATCGACGAAGACGTAGAGGCCGCCGAAATGGCTGGTCCAGTAGGCGTTGTGGCGGAAGATCACCTGGTCGGGCACCAGCGCGTTCTCCCTGATGTCGCCGCAGACCTTGGCGAGTTCCACCATGCGGGTCAGCATGGCATTGTCGCGCCAGGCGTCGGGCTCCTGCTTCAGCCGGTCGACGAGCTTGCCGAGCTCGGCCGCCTTGCCCAGCACGTCCTCGGCCGACAGCACCTTGAACTCGACCTGGCTGATCGACAGCAGGTCCTCGATGTCGTTGACCTTGGGAACGGAATCCTCCATCTCGCCGTAGATCACGTCCTTGATGGTCAGCGCGTCTATGGCGCGCTGGTTCCTGGACATGAATTCGAACATCAGCTGCGAGGTGTTCGAGAAGGCCGTGTGCACCACCGGCAGGTCGATCTGCGACGGCGTCAGGATGATGAAGCGGCGGTTGACCTCGTTGGGATCCAGATAATCGTAGTCGCCACACTCCTCGGCCACTTCGGGCGAAAAGCCGGTGCGGTCGATCTGGAAACTCTTCAGCTTTGTCGGCTTGAGACCGAAAGCCGCCAGCGCCTTGTTGTAGCGCTGGATGAGATGCGGCTCGTCGACCGTGAGCAGCCGGCCGTAGATGAGTTCGTTGTCGCGCAGGAGATCGGGTTTTTTGCTCATCTTGCCTTCTCCCCGTTCACGGGGAGAAAGTGCCCGAAGGGCGGATGAGGGGCGGCGCAAACGCTCATCATCTCGTCTCCAAGATTGAAGGCAGAAACTTCGCGTCGATGCCAATCATCTTCTTGTTCAGCCGACCATCCACGGCCGCAACGATGGTCTCCAATACGCTCTTTCGGCCGCTCAAAACATCAGCGTGCCAAATCCTCAATACCGACCAACCATTAGCGTTCATCGTTTCGTCCCTGTAGCGATCCCGGGATCCACCTGCATGCTGGCTGCCATCGACCTCCACGACCAGATTAGCCTCACGACAGGCAAAGTCGGCGAAATAGGGCCCGATGGGCAGTTGGCGAATGAATTTGTGGCCATTCAATCGTCGCCCACGCAGTTCATGCCAGAGCTTTTCCTCGGCATCGTTCTCGATTTTCCGAAGCTCGCGGGCTCTTGCCACCTTGGGCTCGTTTCCACCACGCATGGCGCTGCCCCTCATCCGCCCTTCGGGCACCTTCTCCCCGTGAACGGGGAGAAGGAAGAAGAGCTCGCCTCACGCATTCCACAGACCCTTCTTCTTCATCTCCTCCATCTCGCGCGCTGCGCGTTCGCGCAGCCTTGCGTCGCGCAGCAGCTTCTCCACCGCGGCATCGTCGGACTTGTCGGAATAGCGGAACTCGGAATCGGCGTAGCGGTTGATCTCCTGCATGACCATGGCAAGCGAGAACGGCCCGCGCAATTCCTCGATCATCGCCTTCTTGTCGTCGTAGCTCTTGTGCATGAAAGCTTCCGGCTTTTCGAACCAGTCGTCGGGAAGCTCGATGTCCATGGCACGCATCTTGATGGCGTCGGTGACGTTCTTGATGGCGCGGCCGGTGAAGCGCGGCTCGGCATCCTTGATCAGGTGCAGGTAGGTGCCGATGTCGGCCATGGTCTTGGGCGCGCCATTTTCCTTCATGTAGCGCTCGTAGACCCGCACCAGTCCGTCCTCCCGCGGCTTTTCATGCTCTTCATAGGCTTCGGTCACGGCGCGCTGGATCTCCTGCGCGGCGTAGAGTTCGTGCTTGCCCAGGGGGATTTCGTGGTTCTTGCCGGCGAGCAGCACGAAAATGTCGATATAGTCGTCGCGCGTCTGCGGCCCGTCGACCAGCCAGCGGGCGCCGGCGCGCTGGCGCAGCGCATCGTCGACATTCTCGGGATAGTTGGAGAACATGCCGAACGAGCAATTGCCGCGCACCACGGTGGCAGCACCGGCGAAGGCGTCCATCAGCACGCCGGTGATCTCCTGCTGGCCCGCCGAGGCGCGGTCGTCGGAACGGCGGGCGGCCACCTGGTCGATGTCGTCGATGGTGCCGAAGCCGATGACGCGCGGGTTCAACACATTGTTGATGAACTGGCGGCAGTTCTGGCCCGACTTGCCCTGGTAGGATGAAATCTGGTCGACGCCGAAATTTTCATAGGCAAAGGGGTAGCCGGCGACCTGGCAATAGCCGTTGACAAGGCCGGCGATCATCTGGATCAGCGTCGTTTTGCCGGTGCCGGGCGCGCCGTCGCCGATGAAGGTGAACAGGAAGCCGCCGAGCTCGACGAACGGGTTCAGTTCACGCTCGAAATCATAGGCCATCAGCATCTTGGCGAGCTTGACCGACTGGTATTTGGCGATGTGGTTGCCGACGACCTCTTCCGGTTTCTTGAAGGTCATCACCAGCGGCTTGGAGCGCTTGCCCGGCGCCACGTCGAAGCCGTCGAGGGTGAAGTCGTCGGCGTCGATGCGGATATGGGCGTTCTCGAACGGGCCGATGCCGTCGAAGCGGCTTTTGCGCGCCAAAAGCCCGTCGATGGCGACGCGGGCGAAGGCGCGCGCCCTGGTCGTCAGGTCGCCGTCGTCCGTCGAGCCCGCTATCGCCTTGTCGAGGCCGGCCAGGATCGATTTCACCGCATCCTGGGGCGTGTCGAACAGGAAGTCCGGCTCGGGGATATCGTTCGGCGCCTCGCCGTCGCTATCGATGAGCTGGAACAGATACGAGGCGAGGCTGAAGGCCGAAATATAGGCCGAAGCCGACAGCAGTTTCTTGAAGGTGGACGCCTCGTCGCCTTCGAGCGGCGCGCGGGTGTTCCTGGCCTGCAGGCTTTCGAGATCGGAGCCTTCGGCAAAGACGTCCGATACCGCCAGCGCGATCGCCGTGCCGCGCCGGGCGCGAAAGAGCAGCGTGTGCTGCGGGATGGTCAGCAACTGGTCGTCGGGATGAACGGCGCCGACCGTCTTCGACAGCTCGACCTCGCGGGTGCGGCGCACCGAACCGACCGAGACGGTGGAGACGAAGCGGCGGTTGGTGCCGGCCAATGCCGTACCGGATTCGCGCGATGGATCCTCCAGCACGACGATGCGGGTGATGAAGCTCTGCGCGGTGGCGCGGTGTTTTTCGATAGCCGCTTCCGGGATGGTGGTCAGGCCGGTGTCCATGAAGGGTGCTCCGTGGTGTGACGGTCAGACGTCTGAGATGACCTGCCCATTCGATAGGATGTGAACCTTGTAGCCGCCAAAGATCTTCTGTGCTTCGCCGGCGGCGTAAAGCGCCTGGTAGGCTTCGTGCGGGATCAGCGCGTGGTTTTCGTAGCTCGACACGCCTTGGCGGGCGGCTTCCAGGTCGTCGGTGTTGATGAAGAATTCCTGCGTCGTCTTCTCGCTGGAGAACAGGCCCTTGCGGCCGGGCTTCTCGCCCTTGGAATAGACTTCCTGGATGGTCCAGGTCAAAAGCCAGGCATTTTCAGGCTTGCGCACCTTGGCCAGCACTTCCGTCACCGTCGAGTTGTTGTCGGTGATGCCTGCCGAGTAGAAGGGGCCAAGCACCACCCGCCTCAGCTGCTTGGGGTGCAATGGCTCGAAATCCTTGTCGAGATTGACCGCGATGGTCGCCGGCGACAGCGTATAGGCCGAATTCTTCTCGGTGAAATCGTCGAAGCGGTGGGCAAGCTCGGGGTTGAGCAGGCCGTCGACGGGCAGCGGAATGTCGACCTTGTCGTTGAGCTTGCCGCTCCGGTCGACAAGCTGGCGGACCATGCTTTCCGACGAATCCTCCACCGTCACCATATAGACCAGAGGCAGGTTGGCGCTGCCGTCGAAGCTTGCCCAGTGGACGAGGTAATAAGGCCGCGCCGTCTTCGGATTGACCGACACCTTGGCCGTCTGCGCCAGCGTGAACGGACCGAAGGTCTGCTCGCTCTTGACGTCTTCGAGATAGAGCCGCTCGGCCATCGATTTCTGCAGCGCCTCGGGAAACTCCTTGTGGCGCAGGATGAAGTCGGCCATCTCCTCGCGCAGCTCGCCGGCCTGGGGGATGTTGGCGAGCCGGGCTTCGGCCTGCAGGCGGTCGTTTTCCAGTTCAAGCAGGTTCTGGAACACCGGGTAGCCGCTCTCGGCGCGCGAAATGCGGAACGTGTCCATGAAGCCCAGCCGGTTGCGCCAGCAGGAAAAGGACTTGTCGAGCCGAGCGATGTACTCGGCAACGATCTTGGCGACGATGCCGTGTCGGTAAAGCGGCGAGCGGTCGTCGCGCATGAACACTTCAAGGCCGCTGAGCGCGGCCGTGATTGCCGAGAAATACCGCGCCGCGGCGTCGTTTTCGGGGGTCATGCTGTCAGTCCTGGGATTGTCGCACCGGTGTGCGCGGCAATTATGACTGCACGTAGTTGGCCGAATTGTGCTTCTTCAGCACCTCGTCGAAGCGGCGGGCAAAGGCATCGTCGGCCAGCTTCTTGCGGCGCTGGATGTCGGCGCTGGCGACCATGTTCTTCTCGTGCATCTCCAGGAGATCGCCGATGTGCTTCTGCGAGGCGGCGCCGATGCCGGCCATGGTTTCCTCGGCCGTGTTGTCGACCTGGCTGCCCAGCGTGTTGATCTTGTGGGCGACGTCCTGCTGGGCGGCGGTCTTCAGCGAGTCCTCGAGCGCCTTGTAGAGCACGATGCGCTGTTCGGTATCGATGGTCAGCTTGTTGATCAGCGTCGACTGCGCGGCGATCTGGTTGTTGAGCGAATCGACGAAGGTCTGGAACATCGAAGTATAGCGCTCCAGCGTCTGGCTTTCGGCCAGCAGCTCCTGCTCCTTCGCCTGCTTTTCATTGTATTCGGTGGCGAGCTTGGAACGCTCGCCCTCGAGCTGCGTGCGGTCTTTCTGGCTGGTCGAGGCGGCGATCCTGTTTTCGATGTCGAGCAGCATCGGATTGAGCTCCTCGATGCGCTTCTGCACGGTTTCGAGGTTGGTCATGGTGATCTTGCGGCGCTCGATAACCTGCGACAGGCTGGCCTCGGAGGTCTTGTAGCGCTGGTCGAGAATTTCCTTCTGCGCCTTCAATATGCCGACGATGGTATCGGACTTGGCCAGCAGCTCCTGCAGGTTGCCGGCGAGCGACATGTTGCGGACGCGATCGGTGCGCATGCGCTGCTTGCGCTGTGCCGAAAAAACGCCGACGAAGTTTTCCCAGCCGGTATAGTTCTTCATGCTCTCGAACTCGGCGCCGAAGACGTTGGTGGCGTCCTCCAGCCCGATGATCAGGTCGGCGATGTTGCCTTCCATCACCTTCTGCTGCTTCAGTACATCCTCAATGCGGGCGTTCTCGATGTCGAAATTGGCGTCGCCGATCTTCTTGTCGGCGGTTGCGAGCGTGTCGAGCACGGTGCCGGATTGCTCGATCTTGGTGCGCATGTCCTGGACGACCTGCTTGGTCCTGGCAATTTCGGCATCGAAATTCTGCAATGTCGCCATAGGGGCCTCCCGCTTCGGCTTCCGCTCGCTGGTTGCGAACAGCGGCGAATATATGTGGGGTATCAGGGGATTGAAAGACGTGAAGACAGTGCATGGCGCGAAAACAAATATCCGGCCGAACCCTTGAAAGCCAGTGGAGCCGTGGTCATGACGTGATCAACTGGCAGGCCAAGCCTTGTTCAGCTGATTTTGAACTTTGATGCCGGCAAAGCAATCCATCCACGCGGAAGCGAATGGCTCCTAAACTCGACAACAACTGGCCATTTGCAGCCCCACCGGCGGCACAAGTCGGCCCGTCCGACGACGAACGGCGTCTGCTCAGGGTTTGGGGTCGGCCTTCAGATAGGCGACGACGTTGGCGATGTCGTCGTCATTGCTGAGGCCGCCAAAGGCCATCCTGTTGCCGGGCACCTTCAGCTTGGGAGATCTGAGGTATTCGGCAAGATTTGCCTCGTCCCAGACGAGACCGGCAGCACCCGCGCTCTTCATGGCGTCCGAATAACGGTCGAGGAAGCTTTCGGCGGTTCCCGCCTTGCGGCCGACGACGCCCATCAGATGCGGGCCGACCTTGTCGCGGTCGGACGCCGCCTCATGGCAGGCCATGCATCGGTTGAAAACATGTTTGCCCAGCACAGGATCGCCCCCGGCCCGGGCGGTAACGGAGGTGGCAAGCAAAAGAAGGCTGGCGGACAAGACGGCTCGAAGCATGGCTGACCCCGGGAGGCTCTGGCTGAGGGTGGGAAAATAGGGCGCTGACCTTGACAAAGGCACCATAGAACGGCGCGGCCGACAAGAGGTGGCAGCCAGCTACCCACGCCGACGCCTCAGCGAGCCACATTCAGCGGCTGATGAAGCCGATGAAGTCGTCAGGTGCCGCGCGGCCCATTTCCTCTTCCCAATGCCGGCGGCGAGCGAGACGTAGACGTCCTTGCCGATCGCCACCTGTTCGCCCTGCCGGGCCACCTTGCCGTCGGGACCGAGGCGCACGACCATCGTCGCCTTGCGGCCGCAGCGGCAGATGGTGCGCACTTCGCGCAGATCGTCGGCGATCGCCAGCAGCGCGCGCGAGCCGGGAAACAGCTTTCCCTGGAAATCGGTGCGCAGGCCATAGCACATGACCGGGATGTTGAGCCGGTCGGCGATGCGGGCAAGCTGCCAGACCTGCTCCTCCTCCAGGAACTGCGCCTCGTCGACAAAGATGCAATGCACCGCCGTGTGCTGGTGATGCTCGGCGACGCGGGCGAACAGGTCGTCGCCGTCGCGGAACATCTCGGCTTCCGTTTCCAGCCCGATGCGCGACGAGATCAGGCCGGTGTCACCCTTGCGGTAGTGGCCGGCGACGAACAGCATCGTCGTCATGCCGCGCTCGCGGTAATTGTACGACGCCTGCAACAGCATGGTCGTCTTGCCGGCATTCATCGTCGCGTAATGGAAGTAAAGCTTGGCCATGCCGCTCTTTTAAGCCGACTTGCCAGGCCTCGGGGAGGGGCAGGCGCCGCATTCCCCTGAAAAAGCCGCCATTGCCGAGGCAGATTGCGCTTGGGCTCGGCGCGGAAAGCGTCAGCTGTGTCGCTGATTGGCCAGCCAGCGCCGTTGATCGTGATTGTCTTAGCGCTTGAAACCACTCCAGAATGGTGTTTGGCTGACGAAACAAGGCGGGCACAAAAACCGTAACTTCGCTTCGCCAAAGAATCGAAATGGGAGAATACAGATGTCGCGCATGAATTCCTTCGTCGCCGGCCTGGGCCTGGCGGCTTTCCTGTCCACGAGCGCCGCCTTCGCCGGCGATCCGGCAAGCTGCAAGGCGGTTCGCCTCTCCGATGTCGGCTGGACCGACATCCAGGCCACCACCGGGCTGGCCTCGGTGCTGCTCACCGCGCTCGGCTACGAGCCGCAGGTGATCCAGCTCTCGGTTCCGGTGACCTATGCGTCGCTGAAGAACAAGGACCTCGACGTCTTCCTCGGCAACTGGATGCCGTCGATGACCAATGACATCAAGGATTATACGGCCGACGGTTCGGTCGAGACCGTCAGCCAGAACCTGGCCGGCGCCGGTTACGGCATCGTCGTGCCGACCTATGTCGCGGATGCCGGCGTCAAGTCGCTGACCGACCTCGGCAAGTTCAAGGACAAGTTCAACGGCAAGATCTACGGCATCGAGGCCGGCAATGACGGCAATCGCATCATCCTCGACATGATCAAGAACCCGAAGGACAATCTCGACGGGTTCGAGCTGGTCGAATCCTCGGAGGCCGGCATGCTGACGCAGGCCGAGCAGTCGATGAAGAGCAATGAGTGGATCGCCTTCCTCGGCTGGACGCCGCATCCGGTGATGGGCGCCATGAAGATCACCTATCTCGACGGCATGGGCGACAGCGGTTTCGGCGCGGCCACCGTCTCGACCAATGTGCGCAAGGGCTACATGAGCGAGTGCCCGAATGTCGGCAAGTTCATCGCCAACCTGAAGTTCAATCTGGATATGGAAGGCCAGATGATGGACGCCATCCTGAAGGGCAGCGATGCCAACAAGGTGGCAACCGACTGGTTGAAGAAAAACCCGGATGCGGTCAAGCCGTGGATCGCCGGCGTGACCACCTTCGACGGCGGCGACGCTGCGGCGGCGGTCAAGACCGCGCTCGGAAGCTGAGCCGA
The DNA here is from genome assembly GCF_000230995.2 of Mesorhizobium australicum WSM2073. Classification (NCBI taxonomy): domain Bacteria; kingdom Pseudomonadati; phylum Pseudomonadota; class Alphaproteobacteria; order Hyphomicrobiales; family Phyllobacteriaceae; genus Mesorhizobium; species Mesorhizobium australicum. Next base: position 2,216,738 of record NC_019973.1, read on the forward strand.
CTTTGATTTCGGCGTGACCGAAACAGAGGGCAGTCTTTGTGGAAAAGGCTGCCCTTTTTCGTATCCTGTGACAAGATGACGTCGCGACAGTACGGGGCCGAAGGCAGAGCTCTGGCAAACGAGGGGTGAGATGGATCCGATTTCCAAGTTCATGGTCGATCACAAGATCCCGATCGGCGCCTGGGGAAAGGCGTTCTTCGGTTTCCTTACCGACAATTTCGACACCGTCTTCAGGGCGTTCTCGAATGGCCTCAATTTTCTGCTCGACGGGCTGGTCAACATCCTGCTGATGGTGCCGTCGGTGCTGCTCGCTTTGGTGATTGCCGTCATCGCCTGGCTGCTGCAGCGTTCGCGGCCGCTCGCCATCGGCGTTTTCATCGGGCTGATCTTCATCATCAACCAGAACCTTTGGAAACAGACGGTGCAGACGCTGGTGCTGGTTGTCGCGGCGGCGGCGGCGGCGATGGCGATCGGCGTGCCGCTCGGCATCTGGGCCGCGCACAAGCCGAAGGTCTATCGCATCATGCTGCCGGTGCTCGACCTGATGCAGACGCTGCCGACCTTCGTCTACCTGATCCCGGTGCTGACGCTGTTCGGTCTTGGCAATGCGCCCGGCCTGATCGTCACCATCATCTTCGTCATCCCGACCGCGGTCCGGCTCACCCATCTCGGCGTCGTCTCGGTACCGAAGTCGATCATCGAGGCCGGCGAGGCCTTTGGCGCCACCAAGAGCCAGCTGTTGTGGAAGGTCGAGCTGCCCTCGGCGCTGCCCACCATCATGGCCGGTCTGACGCAGTCGATCATGCTGTCGCTGTCGATGGTGGTGTTCGCGGCCCTGATCGGCGCCGGCGGGCTCGGCACGGAAATCAACCGGGCGCTCGGTTCGCGCCGCATCGATCTGGGCCTTGAGGCCGGTCTCGCCATCGTCGTGCTCGCCATCGTGCTCGACCGGATGACCCGCATTGGCGTTGGAGGCAAGAAATGACCGTCGCCGTCGATTTCAGGAATGTCGATATCGTCTTCGGCGCCGACCAGGCCGGCTCGCTGGCGATGATCGACAAGGGCGCCACCCGGGCCGAAATCCTCGAGAAGACCGGCAATGTGCTCGGCTGCGCCGGCGCCAGCCTGACCGTGCATGAAGGCGAAATCTCGGTGCTGATGGGCCTGTCCGGTTCGGGCAAGTCGACGCTGCTTCGCGCGGTCAACCGGCTGAACGTGGTGTCGCGCGGCCAAGTGCTGGTGAAGGACGGTGACCGCACGGTCGATGTCGTCACCTGCGACGAGCCGACCCTGCGGCGGCTGCGCCAGAAGCAGGTGGCAATGGTGTTCCAGCAGTTCGGCCTGCTGCCATGGCGCACGGTGGAGGAGAATGTCGGTCTCGGCCTCGAACTCGCCGGCGTGCCGGATGCCGAGCGCAAGGAGCGGGTGCATCGCCAGCTCAAGCTGGTCAATCTCGACCAATGGTCGAACAAATACGCCCATGAGCTGTCGGGCGGCATGCAGCAGCGCGTCGGCCTGGCGCGTGCCTTCGCCACCGAGGCGCCTATCCTGTTGATGGACGAGCCGTTCTCGGCCCTCGACCCGCTGATCCGCACCAAGCTGCAGGACGAACTTCTGCAGTTGCAGGCGGAATTGAAGAAGACCATCATCTTCGTCAGCCACGATCTCGAGGAGGCGCTGAAGATCGGCAGCCACATCACTATCATGGAGGGCGGCCGTATCGTCCAGACCGGCGCGCCGGAAGACATCGTGCTGCGCCCCGCCAACGATTATGTCCGCGACTTCATCGCCAATGTGAACCCGCTCTCGGTACTGACCGCCTGGAACGTGATGCGCGACCGCCGCGATCTCGAACAGGGCAAGGACGGCTGGGTGTGGCTCGACCGGCGCAAGACGACGCGCTTCAAGATCGACGAGCACGGGCTGGTGGCGGCGGCCGAGCGCGACGGCAAGCCGGCCGTATGGGTGTCCTGCGCCGATGTCGAGGGCCAGCCGGAGGAGTTGGCGCAAGTGTTCTGGGCCAATCCCGGCACCTCGCTGAAGACCGTGATGCTGGCCATGCACCGGTCGCAGACCGCACCCGTGGCGCTGTTCGACGACCAGTCGCGCTTCGTCGGCGCGATCGGCATCCGCGACGTGCTGAGCGCGGTGCTGCGGCGCTGATGCATGTCGCCCAAAAATGACCTCGGTTTTGGGAAGACGACATGCACAAAAACGAAGACTGAAGCGCGTCGCCTGATCCGCTTCGACGCGACGCGCTTAAGGCGGCTATGTCCTAAGCCGCCATCGGCAGGCGCAACTCGGTCAGCAGGCCGCCGTCTGGATGGTTGGACAGGCGCACTTCGCCGCCCGCCGCGCGCGCGATGTTGCGGGCAATGGTCAGCCCAAGCCCGAGACCGCCGGTCTGGCGATTGCGGGATTGTTCGAGACGCACGAAGGAGCCGAAGACGGCGTCGATCTGGGCCTGGGGAATGCCCGGTCCCTCGTCACGGATGGCCAGCGTGATCGTGCCGTCCAAGCGGCTGAGGCTGAGATGCGCCTGCTTGCCGTAGGTGACGGCGTTCTGCACCAGATTGGTGACGCAACGCTTGAGGGCCACCGGCCGCGCCATGCAGATCAGGCCGCGCGGGCGGACGTCGTCATTGTCGAAGGAAACCGTCTCGTAGCTGTCGGCGACCGATTCGACGAGCGACCAGAAATCGATCCGTTCGGCCTTCTCTTCCGTGACCTCGAATTTGGCGAAGTCTATCACGGAACTCGCGATGCTTTCGATGTCGGCGAGATCATGGGCGAGCGCCTGGCGCGCCGGTGATCTGCGCAACAGCTCCAGGCGCAGGCGCATCCTGGTCATCGGCGTGCGCAGGTCGTGCGCGAGGGCCGCCGCCAGGTGCTCACGATCCTCGACATATTCGCGCAGCCTCGCCTGCATGGCGTTGATCGCCTTGGCGGCGGCGCGTACCTCGCGGCTGCCGCTCTCGGCGATCGGCGGGCTCTTGAGGTCGTTGCCGATCCGGTTTACGGCGGTTTCCATCATCCGGTAGGGCGCGGTCAGCCGGCGCAGCGACCAGATCGACATGATCACCACCAGCCCCGCGATCAGCGAATAGAGCGGCAGGCTATCGACGCTCAGGATCGGGCCGACGGGCGTGATCGGTTCGGTGAAATTCAGCCATTGGCCGTCGGCGAAGCGCAGCGAAGCCGTCAGCTTGTCGCTCTGGGCGAAATCGGCGGCCAGCACCAGAAGATCCCGCTCCACCTGGCCGATCTCGGGTCCCGGTGCCGCGCCGCCGGCATCGTCGGCTTCGCGCGTCGCCGGATCGCGCCGCACGCGCGCGTCGGTGATACCGAACTTGGACAATCGGCCGACGAGAATGTCTTCCAGTTCGGCCAGTTCGTCGTCGCCGGCGATCGAGGAGGTGACGGCGGGCGTGTCCGAGACGGTGAGCGCGTAGGTGGAGTTGAACAGCCCGGTCGCCGTCGCCTTGCGCTCCTCCGGCGTGGCGTCGTGCATCAGCTGCACGAGCGAGAAGGCGCGGTCGTTGAGGCGGTAGAGGTCGACCACGTCGTTGGCGGCAGCGCGGTCGCGCGATACGATATAAAGCGTCGCGACCTGACTAATCAGCAGGCCGGCAATGACGATCAGCAGCACCCAGACAGGCAAGGTCTGTGGCAGGAAACGTCTCATTCGGATGTCGTCTCGGGCAGGAACTGGTAGCCGCCGCTGCGCACGGTGAGGATCAGTTTGGGCGTCTTGGGATCATCTTCCATCTTGCGCCGCAGCCTGGAGACCAGGATGTCGATGCTGCGGTCGAAGGAATAGTCGCTGTCGCCGCCGGACAGTTCGATGAGCTGATCGCGGGTCAGCACGCGCTGGGCGCTCTTGACGAAGGTCTGCAGGAGGTTGAACTCAGCCATGGTCAGTTCGACCCTGACGTCGTCGGGCGCGGTCAGCCGCCGCCGCGAGCAGTCCATCGTCCAGCCGGCGAAGTGGTAAATCTGCTTGGTGGTGGCGCGCTTGGGCTCGGCGGCGCCATTGCGCCGCAGCACGGCGCGGATGCGGGCCAGCAATTCGCGCGGGTCGAAGGGTTTGGGCACATAGTCGTCGGCGCCCATCTCGAGCCCGACGACGCGGTCGGTCGTCTCGGTGACGGCGGTCAGCATGATGATCGGCGTCGTATACTGGGCGCGGATGTCACGGCACAGTTCCAGCCCGCTCCTGCCGGGCAGCATCACGTCGAGCACGATCAGATCCACCTGCGTGCGGCGCAGGATGGTTTCCATCTCGGTCCCGTCGGCGGCAACCGAGGTGTGCAGGCCCCGCTTCTGGAAGAACTCCTGAAGCAGGTCGCGAATGCCCTTGTCGTCGTCGACGATCAGTATGTGTGTCTCGGATTTCACAGCTGCCCTGTCTGGTTTGCCGGCCACGCCATTCTTGGCTGGTGAGCCACACGATAGAATTCGGGCCGTATGTTGGCCAGTGCCTTGCTTTTCAAGGAAGAATGAATTCCGCCTTCTCCACAACGGCCAGCTTGGCGTGGCCCGGCCAGACACAATCCAGAAACAAAATTCTACAATCGGGAAAAACTCCTGAAAAGGTAGGCCGGCATAACGGTGCCGTGGCGGTCAGGTCATCGGCTGCGACGCTAGTCTCCGGGTTCACGGATAAACCGATGCCAAGATTGTCGATCAGTTTGTTGGGAGTTTTGCTGGGCCTTGGCCTGCTCACTGCCGCTGTCGACCAATCAGACGCAAAGGCGCCGCTGACCCGGAGCGAACGGTGCGCCAATCTCAGCCACCAATTTGATGAAGCCCTCGAAACCCATGCCACGGCAACGCAGGTCACCGCGGCAAAGGCACTTCAGAGAAAGGGTAACCGGTACTGCGCCGCCAAGAAACAGGCGCAGGGCATCCGGATGCTCGCCAATGCTTTGAAGCTGCTTGGAGTGACACCGAACGACCCGGTCCAGTGACGCTCAAAACGACCCGCACAAAAAAGGAAAACGAAGCCATGAAAAAATCCCTCCTGTCCGCCCTTGGTCTCGCCGCCGCTCTCGCCTTCTCGATGCCCGTTCTCGGCAACGCTGCCGCGACCACGACCGCTGCCCCGGCCGCTGCCACCACGACCACCGCTCCGGCTGCTGCCGCGACGACCACTGCTCCGGCCAAGGCTGCTCCGAAGAAGGTCGCCAAGAAGACCGTTTGCAAGGTGACCAAGAAGCACAAGTGCCCGGTCAAGAAGGCCCCCGCAATGGCGGCTCCCGCGAAGGCGGCCCCTGCGAAGGCTGCTCCCAAGAAGCCCTGATCAGCTTCGAGGTTAGTTCTAGCAAGGCCGCCCCAGCCGCAAACCGGCTGGGGCGGCCTTCTGCCAAGGGCATGGTCGATGAGCTGAACGCCGGCGGCTTCCAGCCACGCATCTCGATCGTGCTTAACCCGTTTGCAATGCCGGCCTTGTAGGACAATCCGCATGAAGAAGCGGCTTTCGTCCATTTTTCGCTCCATGGTGATCGGCGGCCTGGTTGCCACCGGCGTCGCCAGGGTGCTGATTCTGCTCACCGCCAGCCCCGTGCCGGACCCTGCAAGCGGGCGCACCGAGCCTTCGCTGTTCGCACCGGCGATTTCCAACAACTGGGATTACATCACGCCGGTGCAGGCATGGCTTTTGATCGTGCTCGCCGGCGTGACGCTGATCTGTGTTGCCGGATGGCCGATCGCGGCATGGCTGGAACGCCGGGCGGATGCCGACCCAACGCGCCGCGTCTTCGGCCGTCAGGGCCGTTGAACCGCGACCGACAATTCCCCACATGATCCCGGAGGACCGGGCCCGCCCGCCGACGGTCCGTAAATGGACGATCACTGCCGCCCGTGGCAAAATGCGGACTTAAGCTGATCGCGAAAACAGTCGGTTCGAATGCCTGAAATCACCACAAAACCGCGCACCAAGGTCAAGCCGCAGACAGAGCGGCCGAAGCTCTACAAGGTCATCCTCGTCAACGACGATTTCACGCCGCGCGAATTCGTGGTCACGGTGCTGAAGGGCGAGTTCAAGCTCTCGGAGGACCAGGCGCACCGGGTGATGATCACCGCGCACCAGCGTGGCGTCTGCGTGGTCGCGGTCTTCACCAGGGATGTCGCCGAGACCAAGGCGACGCGGGCGACCGACGCCGGCAAGGCCAAGGGCTACCCACTGCTGTTCACGACGGAACCGGAGGAGTGAGGAGGGGCTCGTCATAGCCTTGGTTTCGACGATTGGCGAAACCACTCGCGACGGCGTCTTTCTCCGCGTCACTACACGGGGAGAAAGAAAGAGCGCACCGCTCTACCGTCCCTCGCGGTACCACATCGAACCCATCGCCAGGAGCAACAGGCCGAGGCCGAGGAAGCCGCCGAACAGCGGCACGCGCGACACGGCCTTGAGCACACTGTCATCGGTGGTGCGCAGGCCGATCCAGTCGCTGCCCGACGCCTCGCCGGCCGAGCGCACCGGCACGATGGAAGGCAGCGTCACGTCGCTGCCCGCGGCAGACGCCAACCGGCGCACGCTGCCGCCGGTGGCTTCCGCCGGCGCCTTCAGCCGCTCCTGCGTGGAGACGACGTCGGCGAATTCCGGAGCGTTGACCGGTCCGACATGGGCAAGCGCGGTGAGATCGCCATTGGCGACTTGGAAGAGGCCGATCTCGCTGGTCTGGACGCTGCCGAGGAAGACGCCGGGCTCGGACTTGTCGAGCTTGACGGCGAGCGTCTTGCCGGAGGGGGTGATGATCTGCGCCGGGCCGGGATCGTCGGCCATGGTCTGGCGGCGGATCTCCAGCACCATGCCGCGTCCCTCGGCGGTCAGCCGCTCTTCCTCGAGCTCGGGCTCCTTCATCAGCCAGTGGGCGATGCGCCGGTAGAGCTGGACATGCGGGCCGCCGCCCTCGAAGCCGCGCGCCCACAGCCAGCCCTGGTCGGACAGAAGCATGCCGACGCGGCCTTCGCCCTTGCGGTCGAGCAGGAGCAGCGGCCGGTTGTCGGCGCCCTTCATCACCACTTCACCCTGCGGATTCTGCACGCCGATGGTGCGGAACCAGCGGCTCCAGTGCGGCGGCTCGGTGGCCGAACCGTCGAGGCCGCGCGTCACCGGATGACGCTGACCGAGTTCGGTGAGGCGGGGATAAAAGGCCTTGTCGACAACCTCGCCGGTCGGCATGGCCGGCAGCGCCGACATCAGCGGCGTGCGTGCGATCGAAGCCTCGCCGGCATATTCGGGACCGGCGGCGATCAGCAGCGCGCCGCCCTTTTCGACATATTCGGAGATGTAGTCGTAATAGAGGATCGGCAGCACGTCGCGGTGCTGGTAGCGGTCGAAAATGATGAGGTCGAAATCCTTGATCTTTTCGACGAACAGCTCGCGGGTCGGGAAGGCAATCAGCGACAATTCGTTGATCGGCGTGCCGTCCTGCTTTTCCGGCGGCCGCAGGATGGTGAAATGGACGAGATCGACCGAGGCGTCGGATTTCAACAGATTGCGCCAGGTGCGCTCGCCCGCATGCGGTTCGCCCGAAACGAGCAGAACGCGCAGGTTCTCGCGGATGCCGTCGACCAGCGCGATGGCGCGGTTGTTGGTGTCGGTCAGTTCGCCCGGCTCACGGTCGATGGCAAGTTCGATGATGTTGCGGCCAGCACCCGGGATGGTCACCTGCAGCGGCATGGCCTGGCCGACCGTGGCATGCTCGACCGAAACCTGCTCGCCATTGACCGAGACGCGCACATCGACCGGTCCGGTCTCGTTTTCGGTCGAGATGACGCGATAGCTCATGTCGAGCGGCTTGCCGACGAGGCCGAAACGCGGCGCGTTCTCGAAACGTATACGGCGGTCCTTCTCATGGTCGTTGCCGGTGATCAGGGCATGCAGCGGGGCGTTGAACTCGGGCGTGCCCGACGGCGTGTCATGCACCTCGCCGTCGGTGACCATGATGGCGCCGCCGATGCGCGAGGGCGGCACGTCGCGGAAGGCGCCTTCCAGCGCTCCGAACAGCCGCGTTTCCGTGCGCTCCTCGGCGGCGTCGGATTTGCCGGCCTCGACGACACGGACGTCGAACTGCTTGAAGCGGCCAAGACGCTGCTGCAACCCGGCCACGGCCTCGTCGGTCTGTCTGGTGCGGTCGCCAATGTCCTGGCTCTGGCTGCGGTCGACGACCAGCGCGACGACGCTTTTCAGCGGCTCGCGCTCCTCGTTGAGGAATACGGGGTTGAAGAGGGCGGCGGCGAGCGCCAGCAGGGCGACCAGGCGCAGGACCGCGCCGCGCTGGCGAAACCACAGGCCGACGAGCGCCAGCAGCGCCAACGGTACCAGCACCAGGGCCAGAAGCGGCCAGGATAGAAGCGGTTCGAAGGAGATCGACCAGTTCATGCCTCATCCTCCCCGTTGTGGAGAGAGTTGACCCGCCGTGGGGAGTAAGAACGTCATCCTACTGCCCCAGCCGTTCGAGCAGGATGGGAACATGCACCTGGTCGGATTTGTAGTTGCCGGTCAACATGTACATCATGATGTTGACGCCGGCGCGCAGCGCGTAGACCCGCTGCATCGGATCGTTCGGTACGGTCGGCAGCAGCGGATCGCCATTCTCGTCAACCGCCCAGGCGCCGGCGAAATCATTGGCGGTGATCATGATCGGCGATACGCCGTCGCCGGTGCGCACCGGCCGGTTGTCGGCATTGCTGGCATCGAGCGATGCCTCGACCCAGAGCGGGCTGCCGGCGAAGCGGCCGGGAAACTCGGGCAGGATGAAGAAGGATTTGGTCAGCACATGGTCCGACGGCACCGGCTCCAGCGGCGGCACGTTGAGGTTGCCGAGGATGTCGCGCAGCCGCTCGGTCGCCGGGCTGGTGGAATCGGCGCCGATGCCGTTGGCGAACTGATCGCGGGTGTCGAACAGCACGGTGCCGCCCTGCTGCATATAGGCGTCGATGCGGGCGATCGCGGCCTGGCTTGGCATCGGTGCCGCCGGATCGATCGGCCAGTAGATCAGGGGATAGAAGGACAGTTCGTCCTTCGAAATGTCGACGCCGGCCGGCGCCCCCGGTTCCAAGGCGGTCTTCTCGATCAGGAAGCGGGTCAGACCCTCGAGCCCGGCGCGGCTGATCGAATCGACACCCGGGACGCCTGTCAGCACATAGGCGATGCGGGTTTTCGAAATCGCCTCGATAGCAACCTGGTCGCCCGGCTTGGCGTCGTCGGCGCGCGCGACATCGGCATGGCCGAACAGTACGCCAAGCGCGATCAGCACGGCGGCTGTGGTCGCGGCCGCCCCGGCCCGGCGCGGCCGGCGCGAAAACAGGCCGCCCATCCACAACACAGCCAGCGTGTCGAGCAGCATCAGCAACAGAGCCGCCGCGACCAGCGCGCCCTTCAGGTTGCGCGACTCGTCGAAGGCGTACTGGACGGTGGTGACCGGGACCGTCACTTGCGGGCGCGCCAGCGGGGCGAAGGTGCTTGAGGCGTCGAGCAGATTGTGGGCGAAGACGCCGGTTTCCGAGCCGTAGAGGCCAGGCGGGTTCTCGAAGGTGACCGGCAGTGGTCCTGCGCCCGGCACCAGCGGCCGTGCATCCGGTGTCGGCGGCACCAGCGAGCCGTCGGCCGCGATCATCCGATAGGGCGCCAGCGACGTGGCTGCGGCTTCGGCATTGGCGATCGCCGCGCCCTGGTTGCGCGACAATTGCACGATGCGGCGCAGCATCTCCACGAAACTGCCCGAGATCGGCAGGTTCGACCACGTCGCCTCGGGGGTGACATGGAACAGCACCAGCGTGCCCTTGCCCTTCTTCAGCCCGGTCACCAGCGGCGTGCCGTCGGCGAGGGCCGCCCAGGTGCGCTCGACGATGTCGGGTGTCGGTTCGGCCAGCACCTGCCTGGTCACCGTGACCTCGGTCGGCGGCGCCAGGTCGGCGAACGGGCCGGCCTTGGGAAATTCGGTGACCGGCTGCGGCGAGGTCCATGACAGCGCGCCGCCGAGCGAACGCTCGCCGGTGCGCAGGCGGACCGGCAGCAAATCGTCGTCATTGCCGGCGGCGGCCAGCCGCGAGCCGGCGAAACGCACGAGCGTGCCGCCATTGTCGACCCAGTCGACCAGTCTTTGCCGGACCTGTGCGGGAATGGTGCCGATATCGGCCATGACGATCATCGCCGGCTTCTGGTCGAGGATCTGCGGGATGGCGTCGGCGAGATCGGCGCTGGAGGGCTCGACCAGATCGGCGAAAGGCTGCAGCGCGCGCCTGATGTAGTAGAGCGGCGACAGAAGCGGCTGCGCCTGGTCGGCCTCGGCTTGCGACAACAGCCCGACGCGGCGGCGTTTGGAGCTTTCGTCGAGCACGCGCACGGCACCTGCATGCCGTTCGCCATCGAGCGCGATCGACGCGAAGTCGTTGCGCAATTCGAACGGCACCGCCATGGTGCCAGTGGCCGTGGCTTCGCCCGGCGCGAAGGTCAGGGTCGCATCGGCGATGCGGCGGCCCTTGTCGTCGAATGCGCCGGCGGTGACCTGCGCCGGGGCGGGATCGCCGGGCGCGCGGATGGCGGTCAAACCAAAGCCATCAACCTGGTTTTCGGCTAATGTCAGGCCAGTCAACGACAGCCGGTCGGCCACCGCCCAGACGATACGGGCGGCATTTTTCGACAACAGCGTGTTGAAGGCGGCCTCGTCGCCCTTTGCCGCCAGGCCATCGGCCAGCACGGCCACGCTGGCGCCAGGCAAGGTTTCCAGCATGCCGGCGACACGGGCATAGACGGCGGGCCGGTCGGTGGGGATCGGCCGCGGCTTGGCGGCGCGCAGCCGGTCGAGCGCGACGGCGGCATCGAAGGGGCCGATCTCCGCATTGGGCTTTTCGGCGGTGAAGGCGATGATAACAGGCACGCCGTTCGAGCCGGCGTCCTTGATCAGCCGCTCGGCGGTGGCGACGCGCTTGTTCCAGTCGGCGGCACTCGCCCAATCATTGTCGATGACCAGGGCAAGCGCGGCACCCTCGGCCGGCAGCTTTTCGCGCGGGTTGAACACCGGTTCGGCCAATGCCGCGACGACGAGGGCGGCCATCAGCAGCCTGAGCAGCGTCAGCCACCACGGGCTGCGCTGCGGGGTTTCCTCACGCCTCAGCACACGGGCCAGGATCTTCAGCGGCGGGAACACCTCGGTCTGTGGCTTGGGCGGGGTGAGCCTGAGCAGCCACCAGATCACCGGCAGCGCCAGCAGGCCCCACAGCACCATGGGGGCACCGAAGGAGAGCGGCAGCCAGCTCATGCGACCGCCTTTCCAGGCTGATCGCCCTTGGCGATCGGCCTGGGCTGATCGCCGGCAATGATACCGGCATGCCCGCCGTCGGCGGTCATCGCCATGTGCAGGCGCACCAGCGCGTCGGACGCGAGCCGGTCGGTGTGGTTGACGGTAAAGCTCCAGCCAAGCCGCTTGCACCAGCCGGCCAGCTCCTGGCGGCGAGCGGTGTAGAGCAGGCGGTATTCATCGGCCAGCATCTCGGCGCGGCCGGCGGTCAGCTTGTCGCCGGTCTCGGGATCGGTGAACTCGGTGCGGCCGGCATAGGGGAAGGTTTCCTCGGCCGGGTCGGCAACCTCGATCAGATGGGCGCGCACGCCATGGCGGGCGAGCACGTCGAGCCAGGCCATGGTTTCCTCGACGGGGTCGAGGAAATCGCTGGCGATGACGATGTCGCAGAAGCGCCTGATGTTGGAGAGATCGGGTTTTGCCGGCAGTTCGCCGGCGTGCATGAGCTGGGCGGCGATGCGCTCGGCGCCGTTGCGAGCGGTGAATGGATCGGTCAGATCAGGCCAGGCGATGCGTTCGCCGCTGCGTGACAAAAGCTCGGCCATGGCCAATGTCAGCACCAGCGCGCGCGATTGCTTGGAAACGCCGGCTCCCGTCGATTTGTAGAGCATGGATGGCGAGGGGTCGGCCCACAGCCAGACGGTGTGGGCGGCTTCCCATTCACGGTCGCGCACATAGGTGTGGTCGTCGCGGGCCGAGCGGCGCCAGTCGATGCGCGAGGCGTCGCCTTCGACATAGGGCCGGAACTGCCAGAAATTCTCGCCGATGCCGCGCTTGCGGCGGCCATGCCAGCCGGCGATCACGGTGTTGACGATACGGCGCGCCTCGACCAGCAGGTCGGGAACCAGCGAAGCCCGCAACCGGCCTCGGGCGAGCGCATCGCGCGTCGCTGCCGGGGCCTGGACTTCGCCGATACGCGCCATCAAATGCCTTTCACAAGTTTCGCCACCACGTCGCGCACGCTGGTGCCCTCCGCGCGGGCGGCGAAGGTCAGCGCCATGCGATGCTGCAGCACCGGCTCGGCCAGCGCCCTGACATCGTCGACCGAGGGCGCCAGGCGTCCGTCGTAGAGCGCGCGGGCCCTGGTGCACAGCATCAGCGCCTGGCTGGCGCGCGGGCCCGGGCCCCAGGCGACATGCTTGTCCGTGTCGGCATTGCCCTGGCCCGGACGCGCCGAGCGGACCAGGGTAAGGATCGCCTCGACGACGCTTTCGGGTACCGGCATGCGGCGGATCAGTGTCTGGATCTCCTTCAGCCGCGCCGGCTGCAGCACGTTCTGGGCTTTCGCGTCCTCGACGCCGGTGGTTTCCAGCAGGATGCGGCGCTCGGCCTCGATTTCGGGGTAGAGGATGTCGACCTGCATCAGGAAGCGGTCGAGCTGGGCTTCGGGCAGCGGATAGGTGCCTTCCTGCTCCAGCGGGTTCTGCGTCGCCAGCACATGGAAGGGGGAAGGCAGGTCGTAGCGTGCGCCGGCAATGGTGACATGATATTCCTGCATCGCCTGCAGCAGCGCCGACTGCGTGCGCGGCGAGGCGCGGTTGATCTCGTCGGCCATCAGCAGCTGGGCGAAGATCGGCCCGGGAATGAAGCGGAACGAGCGCTTGCCAGTTTCGTCCTGCTCCATGACCTCGGAGCCGAGGATGTCGGACGGCATCAGGTCGGGCGTGAACTGGATGCGGCGCGAATCGAGCCCCAGCACGACGCCCAACGTCTCCACCAGCTTGGTCTTGGCGAGGCCCGGCACACCGACCAGAAGCGCATGGCCGCCGGCCAGCAGCGCCACCAGCGTACGCTCGACGACGTTCTCCTGGCCGAAGATCACCCGGCCAACCCCGTCGCGGATCCTGGAGATGTCGGCAAGCGCCTTCTCGGCCTCGGCGACCATGTCCGTTTCGCTGATCGGGCTTTCCTTGACCATCACGCTCATGCCGCATCGATCCCTTTGGTTGGAAATGCCATGGTTTGGAAATGCTGGCCCGCACCATACCATAGGCTGCCGCGATTCGGCCTCGCGGAGCGCCTATGGTTGAACTTAAATCACAGACTTAGGCTGACAAGCGGAACAACAGTGACTATTTCGTGACGATGAGCGAACACCACGAACATCGCCAACAAAGCCTTACGCAGGCCACCGAGGCTCGGGGCCTCGAGGCGCTGATCTCGCGCGCTGCCCGCGCAGGCAAGGGCGCGGCGCCGGTCGAGCGCTGGAATCCCGACTTTTGCGGCGATCTCGACATGGAGATCAAGGCCGACGGCACCTGGTTCTACCTGGGCACGCCGATCGGCCGCATGCCGCTGGTGCAGCTTTTCTCCTCCGTGCTGCGCAAGGACGCCGACGGCAGGACCTATCTGGTGACGCCGGTGGAAAAGGTCGGCATCCGCGTCGCCGATGCGCCTTTCGTCGCCGTCGAGATGGATGTTTCGGGCGAAGGCGAGGATCAGGTCATCACCTTCCGCACCAATGTCGGCGACGTGATCGAGGCCGGACCGGAGCGGCCGCTGCGCTTCGTCGACGAGAACGGGACCGGCGGGTTGAAGCCGTATCTGCTGGTGCGCGGCAGGCTGGAGGCGCTTGTGGCGCGGCCGGTCATGTACGAACTGGTCGGGCATGGCGAGGAGATCGAAATCGACGGCAGGACGATGTTTTCGGTGCGCTCCAAGAACGCCGTGTTTCCGATCATGCCGGCCGATCAGTTGAAGCGGTTGAGCGCATGATGGACCAGGTATCGCCGGCGCCGTTTTCGTCGGCGGATTTTCGCGCGCGCTTCGCCGCGCAGCCGGAGGCGCATGCTGGCGGCGACTATGGCGATCACCGCTTCAATCCCGGCCATCCGCGCCTCAACCCTGGCAAGCCGCTGCGCAACGCCGCGGTGCTGATCCCGGTGGTCGACCATGACGGCGAGGCGACGGTTCTGCTGACCAAACGGGCCGAAAAACTCCGCGATCATTCCGGGCAAGTGGCTTTCCCGGGCGGCACGATCGATGCGACCGACGCAAGCCCGGAAGCGGCGGCGCTGCGCGAGACCTTCGAGGAGATCGGCCTTGGCCAGGATCGCATCGAGATCATCGGCCGGATGCCCGATTACGTCGCCGGCAGCGGCTACCGCATCGCGCCGGTGCTAGGCATCGTGCGGCCACATTTCCAGCTGACCCTGAACGCGGATGAGGTCGACGCCGCCTTCGAAGTGCCGCTGCGCTTCCTGATGGACGCGGCCAACCACAAGCGCGACAGCCGCATCTGGAACGATCTCGAATGGTTCTTCTACGACATGCCCTATGGCGACCGGCGCATCTGGGGTGTCACCGCCGGGATCATCCGCACACTGTATGAAAGGCTCTATGCGTGAGTGTTTCGATCGCGGGCAGGGCGGACTGGCTCTTCGACAAGCATCTGCAGCGCCTGCTTGGCGCGCTCACCGAAGGCGGTGAAGAGGCGCGCATCGCCGGCGGCGCCGTTCGCAACGTGCTGATGGGCCAGCCTGTCACCGACATCGACATAGCAACCTCTTGCCTGCCGCGGGAAACCATTCGCCGCGCCGAGGCGGAAGGCTTCAAAGCGGTGCCGACCGGTATCGAGCACGGCACCATCACGGTGGTCGCCGATGGCAAACCTTATGAAATCACCACCTTGCGCGCCGATGTCGAGACCGATGGCCGTCGCGCCAAGGTGTCGTTCGGGCGCGACTGGAAGCTCGACGCCGAGCGGCGCGACTTCACCATCAACGCGCTTTATGCGGAGGCCGATGGCAGCGTTGTCGACCTTGTCGGCGGCATCGCCGACATCGAGGCGCGCCGGCTGCGCTTCATCGGCGATCCGGAGGCACGCATCCGTGAGGATTATCTGCGCATCCTGCGCTTCTTCCGCTTCTTCGCCTGGTATGGCGAAGGCCGGCCCGACGCCGAGGGGCTGAAGGCCTGCGCCCGGTTGAAGGAAGGCCTCGCCCAACTCTCGGCGGAGCGCATCTGGTCCGAACTGAAAAAGCTTTTGTCCGCACCCGATCCCTCGCGGGCGCTGCTATGGATGCGGCAGGCCGGTGTCTTGACCGCCGCGCTGTCAGAAAGCGAGAAATGGGGCATCGATGCGATCCACGGATTGACCAGAGCCGAGAAGGATCTGGGCTGGGCAGTGGATCCGATGCTGCGGCTGGAGGCGATGGTGCCGCCGGATGCGGCGCGCATGAAGACGCTTGCGGAGCGGCTGAAATTCTCGACCGCCGAGGCGGATCGCCTGCGCCATTGGTCCATGGCAACCGCCGTCGAACCGAAGACGACCGAGGGCGAATTGGCGAAACGGCTCTATCGCGGCGACCGCCAAGGATTTGTCGACCGCCTGCGGCTTTCGCTCGCCGCGGCGCGGGTGCGGGCCGTCGAAGACAATGAAGCGCTGCTCGAAGCCGGCGGCTTTTCGCGCCTGCTTTCCTTTGCGCTCAAATGGAAAAGGCCCGAATTTCCGCTACGAGGCGCCGATCTGACCGCGCTCGGCGCAACCCCGGGGCCGAAGCTCGGCGAGATCCTCAAGAACCTGGAAGCGGAATGGATCGATGCGAGTTTCACGCCCGATCGCGACGCACTGATCAAGCGCGCCGCGGAGGCACTTGAAGGCTGACGAGGATCAGGCCGCGTCGCGGACCTTCTCAATTCGGGAGCGGATAGCCTCGATCATCGTCTCGCGGATGGTCGTTTCGCCATGTGTCTCACGCATATGCTCGACGGCACGGCGCATCACTTCGGCCTCCTCGCCGGCACGAGTATGCCACTCACAGCCGGGAACCAGCGACCCGCAGTGAAATTCCTTCATCGGATTTCTCCTTTTCCTCCGTGGAGCCTGCGAGGCTCCGGTACTTTTTTGGCTCATGATCCGACTTTTCCGATCATGGGCGGGGGTGAGAACCATAACACAGATGGTGTGATATTGGTTGCGGTCAACGGTGAAAGGGCGGAGCAGCGCTGCTCCGCCCTCTTACGCTAGCCCGGCGGGCAGGCCGTCACTTCACGATCTTGACTGCCTCGGCAACTTTGTCCTTGCCGCTCATGTCCCACGAAATTCTGACCTTCTCGCCGACCTTCAGGCCAGGATCCTTGAAGGTTTGGGGAAGCGTAAAAGACGATCCATTGTCGAGAACCAGGCTCTTGGCCGTCGCATCGAAGCTCTTGACCGTTCCGGTGGTGTGCTTGACGGCGGCGAACGCCACCGAACCGGAAGCAAGAAAGGCAGCCGCGGCAGCGGAAACAATGATCTTTCTCATGCTGATATACTCCTGGGAAAGCGGCCATCCTTTGACGAAGATGATCCGCATCGTCTTCGGGCCGTCCGGTCGCGTCGAGTCGCGGTTCGCCTGTTCCGACGCAATTCCGAAGGGAAAACCGCATTTTCCTGGAATTGCCCTCAGGCAAACCACCGGCGCTTCCCGACCCGAATGCGATAAATAACCCAGCTTTTTCAGATGGATATTAGACGAAAAAGATATTCATTGCGTCACATTCCGCGCCCAGATTCGAACAATGGGACATCAATGCGGCCTCACATCGCGCTCACAATTTTTTTATGGCCAGCGCACCTCCGGCGGCAGGCTGGACAGGATCGAGGCGACATTGCCGCCGGTCTTCAGCCCGAAGATGGTGCCGCGATCGTGAAGAAGGTTGAATTCGACATAGCGGCCGCGGCGAACGAGCTGTTCGTCGCGGTCGCCATCGGTCCAGTTCTCGTTGAAGTTGGCGCGCACGAGGTGACCGTAGACCACGAGAAAAGAGCGCCCGACATCCTGGACGAAGTTGAAATTGGCATTCCAGCCGCCCTTCTCCTCTTCCGGATGCAGGTAGTCGAAGAAGATGCCGCCGGTGCCGCGCGGCTCGTTGCGGTGCGGCAGGAAGAAGTACTCGTCGCACCAAGCCTTGAATTTCGGATAGTCGGCGACGGCGGCATTCTTCTCGCAAGCGAATTGCATGGCACGCTGGAAGGCTATCGTGTCGGGATCGTCCTGCGTGCGGCGGCGGTCGAGCACCGGCGTCAGATCGGCGCCGCCGCCGAACCACTGGCGCGAGGTCACCACCATGCGGGTGTTCATATGCACGGCCGGAACGTTGGGGTTCCAGGGATGCGCGATCAGTGAAATGCCCGATGCCCAGAAGCGCGGGTCTTCCTCGGCGCCGGGCATCTGCTTCCTGAATTCGGGCGAGAACTCGCCATAAACCGTCGAGGTGTGGACGCCGACCTTCTCGAAGACGCGGCCGTGCATCATCGACATTGTGCCGCCGCCGCCCTTGCCGTGATCGCGCTCCCAGGGCGTCTTTTCGAAACGGCCCGGTGACCACGAAGCCAGCGGCCCGCCGAGATCCTGCTCGATCTGCTCGAAAGCGCCGCAGATGCGCTCGCGCAGCGCCTCGAACCAAAGCCGGGCCTTCATCTTCTTTTCTTCGATGTCGGCAGGCAGCCCCGCCGGTATTTCAGGTCGTTCCAAGTGCCGTCTCCGGTTGCGGGGCGGTGAGTCGACAAAAGACTCGTCTTTTCCGGGCGCGATCCCTAATCTCTTAAGGGACAGGGTCAAGTCACTTTGGTTTCGCGCATGATCCTTTCCGAAACCCGATTCCGATTTCGGGGTCATGCGCCAGGTGCAAGGAGTTGTTTCGTGCGCACCCCGGCAAGACCGCCGCTGGATGGCCTGAAGAAAAGGCTCGATCAAAGCCGGGCAGAGCGCGCACGCATGCCGCGCGACGGTTTTTTGCGCGAGACCTTCGTCCTGCCGCGCTCGGACGCCCGTCTCAAGGCCAAGGAATGTTTCGAGCGCTTCCCCAAGCAGGCCTACTGGACCGAGATCGAAAGCTGGTTCGAACGCCCGGGCGATCTGATCGAGTTCACGATAAGGCGGCTGCCGGTTGCGGATTAGCGCTCGACCAGCAGGCGCCTCGCGCCCGTTCCCTCCCTTGCCAGCCGATCCCCCTTATTGCGAAGTGGGCATTTGTCGATCGACATGCAGCCGCAGCCTATGCAGTCGGTCAGGCCGTCGCGCAACTTCTTTAGCTGGCTGATTTTCTGGTCGAGGCTATCGCGCCAAGCCGTTGAAAGCAGATTCCAATCCTCGCGCGTCGGCGTGCGGCCTTCAGGTAATGATTCAAGAGCGGCACCGACTTCCGCGAGCGAGATGCCGACCTCCTGGGCAATCCGGATGATGGCCACCCGGCGCAGCACGTCACGGCCGTAGCGCCGCTGGTTGCCTGCCGTACGATGGCTGCGGATCAGACCGCGGGCCTCGTAGAAATGCAGTGCCGACACAGCCACGCCGCTGCGCGCGGCCACCTGGCCGACCGTCAATTCCGTTACCGGCGCCATTTTCTCACTTTCCGCTTGACCTCAAGTTAAGTTGAGCTTGTAGCCAAGAAAGCCTGACTGTGCAAACCAAAGGAGAAGGCGGATGTGCGCCTGGGCAAAAATCACCGCTGACGGCGCTGCCGGCGATCCCCTATCGGAGTTGCCGGACGGCTTCGCCCGCCACCATGGCGACGGAAAGGGCGACGTTGATGCTGCGCGCGCCGGGCTGCATCGGGATGGTCAGCCGCGCATCCGCCGCCTGATGGACTGGATCCGGCACCCCCGCGGATTCGCGACCGAACAGGAGGATGTCGCGGTCGGTGAAGCTGAAGTCGGTGTAGGGGGTCGTAGCCTTGGTCGACAGCAGCACCATGCGATCCGCGCGGGCCTTGCGCCACTCCTCGAAGGCGTCCCAGTCGACATGCCGGGTCAGGGCAGCCATTTCGAGGTAGTCCATGCCGGCGCGCTTGAGCGCTTTGTCGGAGAGCGGAAAGCCGGCCGGCTCGATGATGTCGACGCCGAGGCCGAGGCAAGCGGCGAAGCGCAGGATTGTCCCGGTATTGCCGGCAATGTCAGGCTGGTAGAGCGCGATGCGGAGACCAGGGTTCACTTCCGCGTCCTTCTAATAAGTGGCAGATCGGCCACAGCAGCCTCCTGGTTTTGGAAATTCCTGGGCCTGCGGGTGGCCATTTTTTTCGAAGTCGGGTATACGACCAGCATTGTCAACCCGAACCGATGGAGGGGTAATTCATGATGGCCATGTACATCCAGCGCCCCACCTGTGGGCTTATTTGCGCCCTGGCGGTTTCGGTACGACGTTTCTCCTGATCTTTTAGACACTTCCGCACCGATTTTCCGCCGAAACCATACCCTGGTCTTCGAAGGAAACCCGCGATGTTTTTCAAGCTGCCGAAGGGGCCGATGGCCCCGTCCCAACGCGTTCCGACTGATCCGCCGCCGATCCCGCGGCACGATGTCGATCATCCTTTTTATCTCTATTTCAACACGGAGGACGGACCGATGTTCGATCCCTACAGAATACCGGGCTCGAGGAGCCTGCAACACCGGAAGGTGGTGGCTTGGGCGCTGTTGATCGGCGACACCTATTCGTCGGCGGTTCATGCCGAAGTACGCCGGCGTCCACATCGCGGCATGCTGCCGGATGTCGATTTCTCGCGCGCGGTACCCGATCCGAGCCGTCCGTCGCTGGTGCGCCGGATCATCCGGCTGATCCGGCCAGGCGCGAAAAACCGGACTGGTGGCGCCATGTCGTCAGGATCGACAAAGGTGGCTGTCGGCGAAAAGCCGGCGAACCCCTATATAGCGCGAAGCAGGGCCGACGCTCCGGATGATTCCGGAGCGTCGGCCCTCGATGCCATGCGGTCCGAGGACTTCGTACGCCGCCAAGCCGCGTAAGCGGAAAACAGATCTCACAGGCGTGACCTATGTTGTTGTTTAGCTGGTTTGAAAGAAAGCTCGATCCGTTCCCGGCCGCGGAACCGGTCGAGCCGCCCAAGACGCTTGTTGCCTTCTGCCTGCATTATACGCGCGGGGCATGGCCCTATATTCTTGTCGATGCGGTGCTGGTCGCGGCCATCGCCATCGCGGAAGTGTGGATGTTCGGCTTCCTCGGCCGCATCGTCGACTGGCTGTCGGGGCAGAACCGCGAGACCTTCCTGCAGACGGAGGGCTGGAAGCTCGCCGGCATGGCCTTCATTGTATTGTTTGCGCTGCCCGGCACGGTCTGGCTGCATTCCCTGCTCAACCAGCAGACGCTGATGGGCAATTACCCCATGCGCATCCGCTGGCAGGTGCACCGCTACCTGCTCAAGCAATCGATGAGCTTCTACCAGGACGAGTTCGCCGGCCGCATCGCCACCAAGCTGATGCAGACCGCGCTTGCCGTGCGCGAATGCGTCATCAAGGTGATCGACGTCCTGAACTACGTCGTCGTCTATTTCCTCGGCATGCTGTTGATCGTCGGTTCGGCCGACTGGCGGCTGGCCGCGCCGCTCGGCGTCTGGATGGTCGGCTACATCCTGCTGCTGCGCTTCTTCATCCCGCGCCTGGGCAAGGTCGGCGAGGAGCAGGCCAATGCGCGCTCGACCATGACCGGCCGCGTCGTCGACAGCTACACCAACATCCAGACGGTCAAGCTGTTTTCCCATTCACGCCGCGAGGCCGCCTTCGCCAGGGAAGGCATGATGGGCTTCCTCGACACGGTCTACCGGTCGATGCGGCTGGTGACACTGCTGTTCAGCTCGCTCTACATACTGAACGCGCTGCTGCTGTTCTCGGTCACCGCCATCTCGCTGTGGCTGTGGATGGGGCAAGTGGTGACGATCGGTGCGGTCGCCGTGGTCATCGGCCTGGTGCTCCGGATGTGGGGCATGTCGCAGTGGATCATGTGGGAAATGTCGAGCCTGTTCGAGAATATCGGCACGGTGCAGGACGGCATTGCCTCGATCTCGTTGCCGCGCCTTGTCGAGGACAGGCCGGATGCCAAGGAGATCATCGTTTCCAAAGGCGATATCCGCTTCGAGGATATCCGCTTCCATTACGGCAAGCAGAAGGGCGTCATCGAAAACCTGTCGCTGGCGGTGAAGCCGGGCGAGAAGGTCGGCATTGTCGGCCGCTCGGGCGCCGGCAAGTCGACGCTGGTCAATCTCCTCCTGCGCTTCTACGACCTGGAAAGCGGCCGGATCCTGATCGACGGCCAGGAGATCGCCGGCGTGAAACAGGATTCGCTGCGCGCCCAGATCGGGATGGTCACGCAGGACACCTCGCTGCTGCATCGTTCGGTGCGCGAGAACATCCTCTACGGCCGGCCCGATGCCACCGACGAGATGCTGCTCGAGGCGGCGCGGCGGGCCGAGGCGATGGATTTCATATCAGGACTTTCGGACCATCATGGACGCAAGGGGTTCGACGCCTATGTGGGCGACCGCGGCGTCAAACTGTCGGGCGGTCAGCGGCAACGCATCGCCATTGCTCGCGTTATGTTGAAGGACGCGCCCATACTTATCCTTGACGAGGCGACGTCGGCGCTCGATTCCGAGGCGGAAGCCGCCATCCAGGAGAACCTCTACAAGCTCATGCAAGGCAAGACCGTCATCGCCATCGCGCACCGGCTGTCGACCATTGCGGCAATGGACAGGCTCGTCGTGATGGACCAGGGTCGCGTGATCGAGGAGGGCTCGCACGAGGAACTGGTCGCCAGAGGCGGGCTCTACGCGCAGCTCTGGCAGCGCCAGTCGGGTGGGTTCCTGCTCGATGACGTCCCTGTCGAAGCCGCCAATGACGCAATAGCAAAGGGGCAAGCCGCAGAATGATGGCCGCCGCATGATGACAGCCGTCTACCGCTGGTTCGAAAACTGGGTCTACCCGTTCAGGGAGCCGGCGAATCTTCGGCCACCGGCCAGCGTCACGGGCTTCCTCTGGCACTATGTCGGGCAAGCGAAGTTCGCCTTCTTCGCCATGCTGGTCATCGGCGGCATCGCGCCGCTGGTCGAGGCCGGGCTGTTCTATTTCGTCGGACGGCTGGTCGATATTCTCGACCAATTGCCCGGCGAGCGAAGCTGGCACGCGCTGTGGACCGCCGCCGGCCCCGAACTGGTGTTCATGATCGCGGTGGTGCTGATCATCCGCACCGTGGTCGTCGCCTTGTCGGCGCTGGTCGACGAACAGACGATCACGCCCGGCTTCTACAATCTGGTGCGCTGGCAGGCGCACCGGCACGTCTCGCGCCAGTCCTACGCCTTCTTCCAGAATGATTTTGCCGGCCGCATCGCGACGAAAGTCTGGCAGGCCGGGCAGGCAACGGGCGACCTGATGGAAAGTTTCATCGAGGTCGTCTGGTTCATGGTCGTCTATACGGCGACGACGCTGGCGCTGGTCGCCGGGCTTGACCTCAGGCTGGCGGCACTCGTGGTGGTCTGGATCACCGCCTTCGGCTTTCTGGCGAAGCGCTATTTGCCGGCAATCCGCAAGCACGCCGAAGCGACGGCGGAGGCGGGCTCCATGATCAATGGCCGCATTGTCGATTCCTACTCCAACGTGCAGACGCTGAAACTGTTCGCGGCCGACGGCGACGATCGCTACATCAGGAACGGCTTCGACATCTATCTCGACGCATTGCGGCCCTTCACCCGCCGCTTGACCGGCGTGCGCATGGCGCTGACGACGCTGTCGGGCATCATGATCACGGCGATCGGCTGCTTTGCCGTTTATCTCTGGGTCGAGGGCTCGATCACGGTCGGGGCGGTCGCCTTCACGCTCAGCCTGGTGCTGCGGCTCAACATGCTGCTCGGCCGGTTGATGATGCAGATGAACGGCATCTTGCGGAATCTCGGCGTGCTGGAGAACTCCAAGGCGCTGATCTCGCAGCCGCTCGGCCTGACCGATGCACCGGACGCAAAGGGACTGGTCGTGGCGGGTGGGCGCATCGACGTAAAAAATGTCGAGTTCCACTACGGCAAGGGGTTTGGGGTGCTGAACGGCATCAACCTTATCGTCAA
Organism: Mesorhizobium australicum WSM2073; assembly: GCF_000230995.2. Taxonomy (NCBI): domain Bacteria; kingdom Pseudomonadati; phylum Pseudomonadota; class Alphaproteobacteria; order Hyphomicrobiales; family Phyllobacteriaceae; genus Mesorhizobium; species Mesorhizobium australicum. The sequence goes on from NC_019973.1 coordinate 2,239,870, forward strand.
GCCGGGTGAGAAGGTCGGGCTGGTCGGGCCTTCGGGCGCCGGCAAGACGACGCTGGCGAACCTTATCCTGCGCCTCTACGATCTCGAAAGCGGCCAGATCACCATCGATGGCCAGGACGTCTCTGGTGTGACGCAGGATTCGTTGCGCGCCAATATCGGCGTCGTCAGCCAGGATACGGCCCTGTTCCACCGTTCGCTGCGTGACAACATCAAGCTCGGCATGCCCGACGCAACCGACGCGCAGGTCATCGCGGCGGCGAAAAAAGCCGAGGCCCATGAATTCATCCTGACTTTGCGCGACAACAGGGACCGCCAGGGCTACGAAGCCTTTGTCGGCGAGCGCGGCGTGAAACTGTCGGGCGGTCAGCGTCAGCGCGTGGCGATCGCCCGCGTCTTCCTCAAGGACGCGCCGGTCCTGATCCTCGACGAGGCGACGTCGGCGCTCGATTCCGACATCGAGGCGGCGATCCAGGAGAATCTGACGCGGCTGATGGAGAACAAGACCGTGATCGCGATTGCCCACCGGCTGTCGACGATCGCGGCACTTGACCGCCTGGTGGTGCTCGACGGCGGCCGCATCGTCGAGCAAGGCACACATGACGAACTGGTGGCGCTCGACGGGCTTTATGCCCGGCTGTGGAAGCGCCAGTCCGGCGGGTTCCTCTATCACGAGGAAAGCGTGCTGGAAGAGACGCGGCCGGCGGAGTAGGTGCATGGGTGGATCGCCAGAGCTCAGTCCGGAGATCGGCTACACGCTCAAGCGTTTGCGGCCTACCGTGGCGGCTTTCGACGCGTTGAAGGAAGAGAGCCGGCTGGAAGGCTACTGGATGCTGGTGCGTCTGGACGATGGGTGGGCAAGCGGCCGCAACAAGTTCCTGAAGCGGGGCGAGGCGCTGTTCGGAACCTGGCATGGCGCCGAACTCGCCGGTGTCTGCGGGCTGAACATCGATCCCTATTTCGAGGGCAGGGACCACGGCCGGGTCCGCCACCTGTTCGTCAGCGCGCGTCACCGTCGCGCCGGCCTTGGCCGAACGCTGGTCGAGATCGTGATCGACCGAGCCCGCCAGTATTTCACCGTGTTGAACACCCGCGCGCCGCCAGAAGCCTTCGCTTTCTATGAACGGCTTGGTTTTCAGCGCGTGGAGGGCGAAGAATTCGTTACCCATCGCATGGTGTTCAGGAAAGGGAACTGAAATGTCCTTGCGTCCGCCATCCCATCTTGCCGGCACGTCGGCCGCCGACGCGGCCTTCGACGCGCTTGGCCATGAAATCCTGGCAGAGAAGGCGGCGGCGCTCGGGCGGGCCGGCCAGCGCGTCGAAGAAACCTTGGCGCGGTTGCGCGATAACGGGGACGATGAGTTGCGCCCCCGTCTGCTCAAGGAGGCTGCCGTGGCCGTTCACGCCTATTTCATCCAGCGCGAACTGTGCGGCCTTCGCAAGCATGACGCCGTGATCCGCGAATACAATATCCCCAGGGCGGTTCTAGTGAGGCTGGGCGCCGCGTAAAATCAGTTTTTAGGAATCACTCCAGCCATTCGGTGATGAAGCTGCCGTTTTCGTGAATGTCGGTCGTTTCCAGCGGACCGGGACCGAGATTGGTGAATTTATGCGGCGTGTTGGGCGGCACGATCAGGATCTGTCCCGCCGAAGCCTCGAATTCCTGGTCGCCGACCGTGAAGAGGCCGGTTCCCTCACGGATGATGAAGATCTCCGCATAGGGATGGGCGTGCAGCCGCGGGCCACCGCCGACGTCGGGCAGGTGATTGAAGATCAGGCAGGAGTTTGAGCCGTAGGCACCGCATTGCAGTTCGCCCTTCCAGTGGTCGGAACGAACAGCCCATTGCTCGCGATCGATGACGTGCGCCATGCGAAGGAGGATAGATCACACCGGCGCCCTGTGTCGAGGCAAGCTGGAGCCTTGGATTTTGCTGATATTTCCCGGTTGTTTAGCCGCCTTTTGCAGCCATTCGCCGTCCCGCCGGACACGAGGGGATTTTGTCCCCGCGACAATCTGCCCTTGTGCCTTCACCCGTCTGGACAAAAACGGGCTTCACGCATAAACCGAAGTCCAAATGCCGGAGGAATTCGCTAGCCTGTTCGCCATGCGCTGTCGGGTTGGCGTGATTGAGCGGGGAACAAGGCTCGGCCACCGGCGCGGAAGAGGCGAAAGGATCAGGCACCCGTGAGCGCAACCGACATCCACGATCCCAATCGTCGAGATTTTCTCTACGTCGCCACCGGCATGGCCGCCGTGGTCGGCGCCGGTGCCGTGGCCTGGCCGTTCATCGACCAGATGCGCCCCGACGCCTCGACGCTGGCGCTCGCTTCGGTCGAGGTCGATGTCTCCTCGCTGACGCCTGGCAGCTCGCTGATCGTCAAGTGGCGCGGCAAGCCGGTCGTGGTGCGCAACCGGACCGAGAAGGAAATGAAGGACGGCGAGGCCGTCAGCCTCTCCGATCTCAAGGATCCGATCGCCCGCAACGCCAATTTGCCGTCCGATGCGCCGGCGACCGACGCCAACCGCACCACGCCAGGCAAGGAAGCCTGGATGGTGATGGTTCAGGTCTGCACCCATCTGGGCTGCATCCCGCTCGGCCAGGAAGGCGATTTCGGCGGCTGGTTCTGCCCGTGCCACGGTTCGCAATACGACACGGCCGGCCGCATCCGCAAAGGCCCGGCGCCGGAGAACATGGCGATTCCGGTATTCAAATTCGTTTCCGACACCAAACTCCTTATCGGTTGAGGCAGGGGATATTTCGATGAGCGAGGGACACTCGACCTACACGCCGAAGACCGGTATCGAACGCTGGTTCGACGCCCGCATGCCGCTGCCCAGGATGGTCTATGACAGCTTCATCGCCTATCCGGTGCCGCGCAACCTGAACTATATGTGGACCTTCGGCGGCATTCTGGCGATCATGCTGGTGGCGCAGATCCTGACCGGCATCGTGCTGGCCATGCACTATACGGCCGACACCAATCTCGCCTTCGGTTCGGTCGAAAAGATCATGCGCGACGTGAATTCCGGATGGCTGCTGCGCTACATGCACGCCAACGGCGCCTCGTTCTTCTTCATCGCCGTCTATTTGCATATCTTCCGCGGCCTCTATTACGGCTCCTACAAGGCGCCGCGCGAGCTGCTGTGGATCCTCGGCTGCATCATCTACCTGCTGATGATGGCGACCGGCTTCATGGGCTATGTGCTGCCATGGGGGCAGATGAGCTTCTGGGGCGCCACTGTCATCACCGGCTTCTTCAGCGCCATTCCGCTGGTTGGCGACTGGATCCAGCAGCTCCTGCTCGGCGGCTTCGCCGTCGACAATCCGACGCTGAACCGCTTCTTCGCCCTGCATTACCTGCTGCCGTTCATGATTGCCGGCGTCGTCGTTCTGCATGTCTGGGCGCTGCATGTCGTCGGCCAGTCGAACCCGACCGGCATCGAGGTCAAGTCGAAGACAGATACCGTGGCCTTCACGCCCTACGCGACCATCAAGGACGCGTTCGGCATGATCGTGTTCCTGTTCGTCTTCGCCTACTTCGTCTTCTACCTGCCGAACTATCTCGGCCATCCGGACAACTACACGGTCGCCAACCCGCTTAAGACGCCGGCCCATATCGTCCCGGAATGGTACTTCCTGCCGTTCTACGCAATCCTGCGCGCCATCACGTTCAACATCGGGCCGATCAATTCCAAGCTCGGCGGCGTGCTGTGCATGTTCGGCGCCATCGTCATGCTGTTCCTGGTGCCGTGGCTCGACACCTCCAAGGTGCGCTCGGCGGTCTACCGGCCCTGGTACAAGCTGTTTTTCTGGCTGTTCGTGGCCGATGCCATCCTGCTGGGCTGGCTGGGCTCGCAGCCGGCGGAAGGCAGCTATGTGTTCATGGCGCAGATGGCGACGCTGTTCTACTTCGCCTTCTTCCTGATCGCGCTGCCGGTGCTCGGCTTGATCGAGACACCCCGCAGGCTGCCGAACTCGATCACCGAGGCGGTGCTCGAAAAGAACAAGGGTGGCAGCGGGCATCCGGCGGGCGCCACGGCAGCACCTGAGACCAAGGGCTGAGCGGTAGAGAATCTAAGGGGATTTGGCATGAAAAAGATTCTCACCTCGCTTGCGCTGGTCGGCCTCGTGGCCGCCGGCACCGGAGTTGCAGGCACTTGGGCGTTCGCGGCCGAAGAGGCGCACAACGCGGCGGCACCGACGCATTTCCCGATCAACGAGCCGAAGGAAATGAGCTGGAGCTTCACCGGCCCGTTCGGCACCTATGACAAGGCGCAGTTGCAGCGCGGGCTGAAGGTCTACAAGGAAGTCTGCTCGGCCTGCCATTCGATGAACCTGGTGGCGTTCCGCACGCTTTCGGACCTCGGTTATAGCGACGCGCAGATCAAGACGCTGTCAGCCGAATACACCATCCATGATGGCCCCAACGATGCCGGCGACATGTTCGACCGTCCCGGCAAGCCGTCCGACCATTTCCCGGCCCCATTCGCCAATGAGGAAGCCGCCGCTGCCTCCAATGGCGGTGCGGCGCCGCCGGATATGTCGTTGCTGGCCAAGGCGCGCGGCGTCGAACGCGGCTTCCCGCAGTTCGTCTTCGATATCTTCACCCAGTATGATGCCGGTGGTCCCGACTACATCCATTCGCTCTTGACCGGCTACGACCAGACCCCGCCCGCCGGCATGGTCATCCCCGAAGGCACACACTACAACCCGTACTTCATGTCCGGCGTGTCGCTGAAGATGCCCAAGCCGCTCTCCGACGGCCAGGTCACCTATGACGACGGTTCGCCGCAGACCATCGACCAGTATTCCCGCGACGTGGCTGCCTTCCTGACATGGGCTGCCGAGCCGCACATGGAAGACCGCAAGAAGATGGGCTTCCGCGTGCTGGTATTCCTGCTTCTGTTCGGCGCCCTGGTCTACCTGACCAAGCGCAAGGTGTGGGAAGCCGTCGCGCACTAGGCCTGTTGATCTTCAGGTGAGGCCGGTCTGCAAACAATGGCTTCCTGCGCTTCCGGTGCTCACGTACTTCAAGTACGCTCCGCTCCGGTTCTCGGAAACCCGTTTTCGATTCGGCCTGACCTGAATCTCAAAAGGCCTTGGACCGTTCAGTGCACAACATGGGGCGCCGCGAGGTGCCCTATCTGCTTTTTGAGTGGATTGCGCCTCCACGTCTCGGCGGTGTCACATGGCCGTCACCACACATCGCGATCCTGCGGCGCTCTCATCAAAGGATCACGCCCATGAAAAGATACGCATCGCTTGCGGCAGGCCTGCTGCTGCTCGTCGTTGGTTCCGCGGCCCGCGCCGAAGACGCAAAACCATTCATCACCAACAAGGATGTCGACCTGACGATGATCCTGCCGCCGCCGCCGGCCAATGATTCGGCTGAGACCAAGGCCGAGCTTGGCGAAGTGCTGACCATGCAGGTCACGCGCACACCCGAGATGGAAGCCCGCGCCATCGCCGACGCCGAGGAAAACGTCTGGCGTTTCGCCGATGTCATGGGGCCGAATTTCAACAAGGACAAGCTGCCGAAATTCAGCGCCTTCTTCGATCGCGTGGTGGAGACCGAAGGCGCCGTCGTCGATCCGGCCAAGGATGTCTGGAAGCGCCCGCGTCCGCACCAGCTCAGCGATCTCGTCAAGCCGGTGGTCAAGCTGTCGAGCTCCGGTTCCTGGCCGTCCGGCCATGCGACCGTCGGCACGATGATGGGCATCATCCTGTCCGACATGGTTCCGGAAAGGCGTGCTGAGATCATGGCGCGCGCGGCCGAGTTCGCCCACAACCGCATCGTCGGCGGCATCCACTATCCGTCCGACGTCGAGATGGGCAAGATTTCCGGCAGCGTCATCGCCGCCGTCCTGCTCAACCGGGATGACTTCAAGGCCGAGTACGATGTGGCCAGGGCGGAGCTTCGTTCCGATCTCGGCATGTAGGATTTGGCCGATAGCCATCCGTTCGAGCGGGGCGCCTTCGGGCGCCCCTTTTTCGTGGCTGCGCCCAACAGGAGGAAAATCGCCTGGCTCCCAGCCCGTAGTCAATTCCTTTGCCGGATGCGCTTGTCTCGGTCGCCACATCGCGCTAGCCGTTGTCGGTCGCGCCGGGTTACGATCGGCCCCGCGCCGTTTCACTTTGTCAGCCGGATCATTCGGAGCCGCTTCATGAAACCTTCTCTCGAAGACACGCTGCTGGCCTCGATCCGTACCATCCCGGACTATCCCAAGCCCGGCATCCTGTTTCGCGACATCACCACGCTGCTCGGCAATGCGCGCGCCTTCCGCCGCGCCATCGACGAGCTGGTGCATCCCTATGCCGGGCAGAAGATCGACAAGATCGCCGGCATCGAAGCGCGCGGCTTCATCTTGGGCGGCGCCGTTGCCCACCAGCTCTCGGCCGGCTTCGTGCCGATCCGCAAGAAGGGCAAGCTGCCTTATGAGACCGTGCGCGTCGCCTACAGCCTGGAATACGGGCTGGACGAGATGGAGATGCACAAGGACGGCGTCGCGCCCGGCGAGAAGGTGATCCTGGTCGACGATCTGATCGCCACCGGCGGCACGGCTGAAGCGGCGGTCAAGCTGCTGCGCCAGATCGGCGCCGACATTCTCGCCGCCTGTTTCGTCATCGACCTGCCGGATTTAGGCGGGCGCGCCAAGCTCGAAGCGCTCGGCGTGCCGGTGCGAACGCTGATCGGGTTCGAGGGGGTTTGAGACCGGTTTGCCGAAGGCAAATTGAAAGGTCCAGTGGACCTTTCAAAGATCTCGAACGCCCGGAGCGATAGCGAAGGGCAGGGAGGCAACACGACAACCAGCGCGGGTGCCGCCCTCATCCGCCTTCGGCCACGCCATAAACGGGGCGAAGGAAGAGACTACTCCACCTTCACCAGCACCGCGCTTTCGAACTCCAGCACCTTGCCGCCGGTCGAATCAGTGGCCTCGCAGAGGAGCGCCAGCAACCGCCAGCCGGGGCGGGACGCGATGGGGCGGTGGGACAGCGCCGTGCGCGTGAAGGTGATGGTTTGCCCGGCAAAGACGGGCTTCAGCCACTTCAGGTTCTTGAATCCGGGCGAGGGGCCGAATTCGGGCACCGGGCCGTCCCAGCCTTCGGCGTCCAGGCGGCTCTCCAGGTTCAGCTTCATCCAGGTGGCGGCGGTATGCCAGCCGGAGGCGCAGAGGCCGCCGAGCACGCTCTTCTTCGCGGCCTCTTCGTCGATGTGAAAGATCTGCGGGTCGTATTTGCGGGCGAACGCCTTGATCGCCTCGGGCTCGAATCTGTGCGAGCCCAGCGTCACCGTGGTGCCGATGCGGAAGAATTCGTCGAGCGTCATGCCGCATTCCCCGCGTCGCGCGTCAGGAACATGACGGAGTTCTCGAGCTCGAAGACGCTTTCGCCGCGCTGGTTGACCAGTTCGCTGCGCATGGTCACGAAGCCGAGTTGCGGCTTCGATTTCGACAGGCGCCTGGCCAGAACCACCAGGCTGCCCCGCAGCGTATCGCCGGCGAGCACCGGCTTCTTCCATTTGACCTGATCGACTCCTGGTGCGCCCTGGCAGGTGGAGTCCAGCAGGAAGGCATCGCACAGCATGCGCATGAACATGGCGCAGGTGTGCCAGCCTGAAGCCGAGAGGCCGCCCAGGATACTCGCCTTGCCGGCCCCCTCGTCGAGATGCATCGGCTGGGCATCGAACTCGCTGGCGAACTCGATGATTTCGGCCGCGCTCACCTCTTTCGTGCCGAGGTCGAACGAGGCGCCCTCGACGAAGTCCTCATAGGCCCATGTCTTGCCGGTCATGGTCTGGCATCCCTGCAGAACGCGCGATCCGCATGGATCGGCGAACCCGGATGCAGGCCGCGGGCGATTTGGTCAAGTCCTTTCTGGTGAGCCAGCCGGCGCGATCGGGCCCGCGGCGGCCGTAGGGGCCAGCTGCGGCGCCTCCGATCGGCTAGCGGGCGTTCGGCAGGATCTGGTGCAGGACGATCGCCCAGACGGCGCCGAAGGCAATGGATGAGCCCAGAATGTACTGCACGATATCGGGCAGCGTCTTGACGAAATCCGGCGGTACCAGCGTGGCGAACAGCGCCATCAGGATGGGCAGGCCGATGACCAGCATGTTGCGTTCGGTCAGCGGCGTCCCGCGCACCACCCGAAAACCGTTCATGGCGATGACGACGCAAAGCACTCCGAAGACGCCGCCGATGACCGGCCCCGGGATTGAGGCGATGACCGCCGAAAGCTTGCCGATCAGCCCGAACAGCACCAGGAAGATGCCGGCCGCCCCGAAGGCGGCACGGCTGGCGATGCCGGTGATGGCGATGATGCCGGCGTTGGACGAATAGCCGGTGACCGGCGTGCTGCACAGCAGCGCGCTGATCAGACAGCCAAGGCCTTCGCCCGTGGCGCCCCGGTCGAGCTGCTCGTCCGAGAGCGGCTTGTCGATGACGGCACCGACCGCGAACCAGGTGCCGGTGGTTTCGGCCAGGACGACGATGTAGACGATCAGCATGGTCAGCGTCGCCGACCAGGAGAAGGTGACATCGAGATTGAGGAAGGCGATGCGCGGCATGGAAAACCAGGTCGCGGCGGAAACGCCCGTCATGTCGAGCTGGCCCATGAAGGCGGCGGCCACGCTGCCAGCCACAAGCGCGATGATCACGGACAGCAGGCGCAGCCATGCGCCTTTCGCGCCAAGCGCCATGCCGATCAGCATGCAGCCGACAAGCACCGCCGCGGCGACGAAGGCGAGGACGATGTTGCCGCCGACGGTGGCGGTGCCGTGGACGGCGAAGACGCTCTCCTTCAGTGCCACCGGCATCAGTGCGACGCCGACGACGATGATGATGGCGCCGCCGACGATGGACGGCACGAAGCGGTTGACGAGGCGGTGGAAGAGCTTTGTCGGCGATCCCAGAAGCATGACCAGTATGGCGCCCGGAATGAGTGCGCCGATCACGGCCGACAGGCCCGGCAGGCCGCCGCCGGCGCCAAAGGCAATCGCCAGCACCGCGCCGATCGGGACGAAGGACGGTCCCTGGACGACGGGCAGCCGCATCAGCAACTGCGACTGGATCAGGGTTGCGATGCCTGCCGCCACGAAGGCCGACTGGATGAAGGCGCCGGCGTCGCCGACGCTGAAGGCAAGCACCGACGCGATGATGAACGGCACGATATAGACGTCCATCGCCAGCACGTGCTGGAGGCCGAGCAGGGCGGCCTTGCCCAGGGGCAACGGATCGTCCGGCTGGGCGATCAAACTGATTTCTGGCGCAACGCGTTCCATGATGTCCCCTCTGGAAATCCCCGGCCGATCATGGGATCAGTCGGCGGCAAAGGACAGCGGCGGAAATGTTTGCCAACTGTTTTCTTCTAGGCCACGCATTGGCAGCCCCGCCCGCCAGCAGCACCGGAGCGACGATATGACGGCAGATCCTTTCACGCTGCTCGGCACCGCCTTCCATACGCCTGAGCGCGGCAGGCTGGAGGTGCTGGAGGAGCACCTGTTCTGCGTCGACGCACAGGGGCGCATCGCCGAGATCCAGGCGCCCGGCCACCCGGAATACACGGCCACGATAAGCGATGCTCGCCGGGCGGGCAGGCTGGTGGAACTTGGCGAGGGGCAGTTCCTGCTGCCGGGGCTCGTCGACCTGCACATCCATGCGCCGCAATGGCCGCAGATGGGCAAGGCGCTGGACGTGCCGCTCGAAGTCTGGCTGCGGAAATACACTTTCCCGCTCGAGGCCCGCTATGCGGATTTGGACTATGCTCGTGCGGTCTATGCTGATCTGGTCGACAATCTGCTCGCCAACGGCACCACCACCGCGCTCTATTTCGCCACCGTCCATGTCGAGGCGAGCGTGGCGCTCGCCGAGACATGTCTTGAGAAAGGCCAGCGTGCCCTGGTCGGCAAGGTGGTGATGGACGACCCCGAACAGTGTCCGCCCTTCTATCGCGATGCCGATGCGGCAAGCGCTGTTTCGGATACCAGGCGCTTCATCGAGGCCGTCATGTCATTGGATCCGGGCGAGAGGCCGCTTGTCCAGCCGGTGATCACGCCGCGCTTCATTCCAAGCTGCACCGACGCGGCCTTGCAGGGGCTGGGCGAACTCGCGGAAGAGTTCGGCTGCCACGTGCAGACCCATTGCTCCGAAAGCGATTGGGCAAAGCAGTTCGTGGAAGCGCGCTTCGGCCAAACGGATGCGGCAAGCCTCGATGGTTTCGGCCTGCTCACCCGTCATACGATCCTGGCGCATTCGAACTTCATCGATGGGCAGGACATGGACCTGATCAAGGAGAAGGGCGCCGGCGTCGCTCATTGCCCGCTGTCCAACGTCTACTTCGCCAATGCAGTGTTTCCGCTTCGCGAGGCGCTCGACCGGCACATGCATGTCGGGCTCGGCACCGATATTTCAGGCGGCTACAGCCCATCGCTGTTCGACGGTTGCCGGAACGCGCTGTCGGCCTCGAGAACATTGCAGAGCGGCGTGCATGCCGGCCTGCCGGCAAAGGAGCGCGGCGCGCCCGGCGAGCCGATCACGCATCAGGAAGCGTTCTGGCTGGCGACCGCGGGAGGCGCGGAAGCGCTCGACCTGCCGACCGGCAGTTTTCGCGTCGGACACGAATTCGACGCGCTGCTGATCGACACCAAAGCGAGCGCCTCGAACATCCATGTCAACGGCGCCGACGATACGCTCGACGACGTCTTTCAGAAGATCGTGCTCAATGCGGCACGGGCCAATATTGCCACTGTTTGGGTCGGAGGCCGGGCGGTGGTCGGCTGTAGCTAAGCTACGCTCACTTGTAGTGGCCTCGCCTGCGCGAATAAACATGGCCCTGTGCCGACGTCGGCAGCGCCTGCGAGCATGGAATACGACAGCCCGTTTTCGTCTTTCGCAACGGGCGCTATACGAGATCGTCAACCGAGACATTGAGGGCGGCGGCGATGCGCTTGATCGTGTCGAAGCTACCGTCGCGGGTGCCTGTCTCGATCTGCGAGAGATAGCCTGCGCTGATCTCAGTCTTTTCAGCGAGGTCGCGAGCCGAAATCCCGCGATGCTCGCGCCAGACGCGGATCTTATTCTCGCCGTCCAGGATGCGGTTGACGACGGCGACCGGAATAAGCTCCTCCTCGCCGGCAGTGATCTTTTGCTTGATCTGATCGTAGGTTTGAATGTCGGCCACGTCCTCCGCCGCTTCAACAAGGCTCTCGTAATCAGCGAGTGGCAGAATAGCCATACGGTCGCCATTCGGCGTGGTAATGATGGTGGGCTTGTTCATGTCCTCAGTCCTCGTAGATGCTACCGCGCGGTCCGATCTCCAGAATGTCCATTACCGTGCCTTCCTGATCGAAGATAATACGGTAGTCCCCGACCCTAAGCCTGAAGCCTGGCCGGCCTTTCAGCCGTTTGACATTTTTCGCCAAGCTGGCCGGTTCGGCTGCATATTGGCCGATTTTAGCAGTGATCAGCCGAGCCGTGTTGGCGGGCATCCGCGCGCAAGCTAGAAATTTGCGTTAGCAAATAATGGGACATGGCTTTCATCGGTCTCCACCGGGTGCTGATCGGAGTAAGGCGACTTATGGTCTTCAATACCCCCGCGAAACTCTGCGGCAGGGATGGTGCTGTCCGACTGACGGTTGGGTCGCTCCGCCGCGACCTCCTCAGGTATTGAACTTGAACAGCATGATGTCGCCGTCCTGGACGACGTACTCCTTGCCTTCGTCGCGTGCCTTGCCGGCTTCCTTGGCCGCCACTTCGCCGCCCAGCGTGACGAAGTCGTTGTAGGCGATGGTCTGGGCGCGGATGAAGCCGCGCTCGAAATCGGTGTGGATGACGCCGGCCGCCTGCGGCGCCTTGGCGCCCTTGTGCACGGTCCAGGCGCGCGTCTCCTTCGGCCCAACGGTGAAATAGGTGATGAGCTGCAACAATTCGTAGCCGGCACGGATCACCTTGTTCAGGCCTGGCTCGTCGAGGCCGAGCGAGGACAGGAATTCCATCTCTTCCTCGTCGGAGAGCTGCGCAACCTCGGCTTCGATCGCGGCCGAAATGACGACAGTGCGGGCGCCCTGCGCTGCGGCCATCTGCTCCACGGCCCTGGTGTGCTCGTTGCCGGTGGCCGCGTCCGCCTCGGCGACGTTGCAGACGTAGAGCACGGGATGTGAGGTCAGAAGGTTCAAGCCCTGCAAGATGTGCAGATCTTCCGCCGAGATGCCGTCGAGCAGGATGCGGGTCGGCTTGCCTGCCTGCAGCAGCTCGAGCGCGGCCTCCATCATCGGCAGCACGGTCGTCGCTTCCTTGTCCTTGCTGCCGGCGCGCTTGCGGAACTGGACGATGCGGCGCTCGAGGCTGTCGAGGTCGGCGAGCATCAGCTCGGTCTCGACCGTCTCGGCGTCGGCGACGGGGTCGATGCGGCCCTCGACATGGGTGATGTCGTCATCCTCGAAGCAGCGCAGCACATGCACGATGGCGTCGACCTCGCGGATGTTGGCGAGGAACTGGTTGCCCAGGCCTTCGCCCTTGGAGGCGCCGCGCACCAGGCCGGCGATGTCGACAAAGGAGATGCGGGTCGGGATGATCTCCTTCGACTTGCCGATCGCCGCGATCTTCTGCAGGCGCGGATCGGGCACCGCCACCTCGCCGGTGTTCGGTTCGATGGTGCAGAACGGGTAGTTGGCGGCCTGCGCGGCGGCCGTCCTCGTCAGCGCGTTGAAGAGCGTCGACTTGCCGACATTGGGCAAGCCGACGATGCCGCATTTGAAACCCATTTTGTCCGGTCCTATCGGGAAAAGCGAAATTCGATGAGGCTATGGGCGATAGGGGTTGGGAACGTCAAGTCCCGTGACGCCGCATGCCTCTACGCTTCAGTCCTTGTTGCCGAACAGTTTCTTCAGCATGGCGGCCATGGGGCCGCTTTCCGGCAGCTTGGCGACCGGCTGCTGAGGGCGGGCCTGGCGGACATGACTTTGCTGTTTCGGGCTCGACTGCTTCCGCGCCGGGTTTTCCGGTTCGGCGCCGGTCTTGCCCTGGACGGCGAGGGCGACCTTGTTCATGAAACCGGATTCGTCGCCCTTGACGATCATCGCCGCATTGTCGGCGATCGCGTCGAGCAGCGGGTCGAGCCAGTCGCGCTCGGCCTTGGCGAAATCACCGAGCACATGATGCTGGACCATTTCCTTGACGCCGGGATGGCCGACGCCGATGCGCACACGGCGGTACGCATTGCCGACATGGCCGTCGATCGAGCGGATGCCGTTGTGGCCGCCGGCGCCGCCGCCGGTCTTGATGCGCAGCTTGCCTTCGGCAAGGTCGATCTCGTCATAGAAGACGGTGAGGGCGGAAAGGTCGAGCTTGTAGAAGCGCAGCGCTTCGCCGACCGACTGGCCGGACAGGTTCATGAAGGTCTGCGGCTTGATCAGGATGATCTTTTCGCCGCCGAGCGTGCCCTCGGAAATCAGGCCCTGGAACTTCTTCGACCAGGGTGAAAAGGAATGGCGGCGGGCGATAGCGTCCGCCGCCATGAAGCCGACATTGTGCCGGTTTTCAGCGTATTTCGCGCCCGGATTGCCGAGGCCGGCAAAGACAAGCGCTGTCTTTTCTGGCATCGTCGCCTCCGGGCGTGAAAAGAGTTACTTCTCTTCGGCGGCGGGAGCCGCTTCGGGAGCCGCGGCCTCAGCTGTCTCTTCGGTCTCCGGCTTCATCGCCGACGAACCGGCAACGGTCGCGATGGTGAAGTCGCGGTCGGAGATGACGGGCTTGACGCCGGCCGGCAGCTTGACCGACGAGATGTGGATCGAATCGCCAATGTCGGCGCCGGTGAGATCGACGGTGATGAATTCCGGGATCGCATTGGCCGGGCAGTGGAACTCGACTTCGTGACGCACGATGTTGAGCACGCCGCCCCGCTTGATGCCGGGTGACTTGTCTTCATTGATGAAGTGCACGGGAACATCGACGTTGACTTCGGTGTCCTTGCCGATGCGCAGGAAGTCGACATGGACAGGGAAATCCTTGACCGGGTCGAGCTGGAAGTCCTTCGGCAGGACCTGGATCTTCTTGCCGTCGACATCGATCGTGGCGATCGTGGTCAGGAACCCGCCGCCGTGGATCTTGTAGTAGATGTCCTTGTAGGTGAGCGCGATCGCCAGGGGAGGCTGTCTGTCACCATAGATTACTGCAGGCACTTTACCGTTGCGGCGAACTGCACGGGCGGACCCCTTACCGACCTGTTCGCGCGCTTCGGCCTTGAGCTCGTAAGTATCGTGGCTCATGGCTTTTCCTTTCGCGTGTTATGGAGCGCCTACGGTTGGCAATGTACCAGGCCGTAAACGTCGAAAGCCGCCAGACCTCGATGTCCGAATGCCGGAAACCGCAGCGAGCGGATCTTTGTTCGGGATCACAAGGGGAAGGCAGCCTTCCGCCGCGTTGCCTCCAAGGGTGTCTACGCGGGTGGCGGCTCTATAGCGGAAGGCGGGCAGGCGTGCAAGCGGCGGGTGGGAAGGCCGTTGCTACCGGTCGCCGCTCAACGCGTCGCGCAACGCCTGGACCTGCCGGTTCAGCGTGTCGAGTTCGGCCAGCGTCATGCCCGAGCGTTCGACCAGGGTCTCGTTCAGGCAGTTGCACTGGACGAGCAGCTTGCGGCCGGCCGGTGTCAGGTCGACCTGTACCTGGCGCTCGTCGGTCTGGCTGCGCTGGCGGGTAACCAGGCCGGCCTGCTCCATCCGCTTCACCAGCGGCGTGACCGTGCTCGATTCCAAAGCGAGCCTGTGCGCGATCGTGCCGACAGACATGCCGTCGGCCTCTCCCAGCGCGTTGAGCACGAGATATTGCGGATAGGTGATCCCCATCTCGTCCAACATCGGCTTGTAGGTGCGATTGATCGCCATGCTGGTGGCGTAGAGCGTGAAGCAGAGCTGATTGTCCAGCGGGAGAGGCACGGTGGATTCCTTTGCCGATTAAGCGCACGCATTATGTACCACGGAAAAAGATATCGCGATACATATTTCCATGGACAAGAACCTCGAGCTGGGTTAGCGATATTGGTATCGTGATATTTTTTATCGCGACAGCAATCAAACGGAGATTGAGATGACCTCGCAGACCAAACCAGGCTCAGGCAGCGGCACGATCACCACCAAGGACGGCACGCAGATCTATTACAAGGACTGGGGAACCGGTCAGCCCATCGTGTTCCATCACGGCTGGCCGCTGAGCAGCGACGACTGGGATGCACAGATGCTGTTCTTCCTGGGCCAAGGCTACCGGGTCATCGCCCACGACCGCCGCGGCCACGGCCGTTCGACGCAGACGGATATCGGCAACGAGATGGACACCTATGCCGCCGATGTGGCTGAACTTGTCGCGCATCTCGACCTCAAGGACGCCATCCATGTCGGCCATTCGACGGGTGGCGGCGAGGTGGCGCGCTATGTCTCCCAGTATGGAGCGGGCGGCCGTGTCGCCAAGGCAGCGTTGCTCGGCGCGGTACCGCCGATCATGCTCAAGACCCCAGCCAATCCCGGCGGCCTGCCGATCGAGGTCTTCGACGGCTTCCGCTCCGGCGTCGCCGCCAACCGCGCGCAGCTATATCTGGATGTTCCCGCTGGCCCGTTCTACGGGTTCAACCGTCCGGGCGCCGTGGTCTCGCAGGGCATTATCGACAACTGGTACCGCCAGGGCATGATGGGCGGCACCAAGGCGCATTACGACTGCATCAAAGCCTTCTCGGAGACCGACTTCACCGAAGACCTCGAGAAGATCGACGTGCCGGTGCTGGTCATGCATGGCGACGACGACCAGATCGTGCCGATCGCCGACTCGGCGCTGCTGAGCATCAAGCTGCTCAAGAAGGGCGAGCTCAAGGTCTACAAGGGCTTTCCGCACGGCATGGCCACCACCCACGCCGATGTCATCAACGCCGACCTGCTGGCTTTCTTCAAGGCCTGAAGCCCTCCGCCTGAACAGAAAAAGGCATCCGCCATATGGCGGGTGCCTTTTGCCTGGAACAGATGATTCAAGCGGCCGCTTGCGCCTTCCGGGCTTCCTTCATGTTGGGCAGGAACACCGTCAGCAGCCCCAGGAACGGCAGGTAGGAGCAGATCTGGAAGACAAAGTCGATGCCCTTCATGTCGGCGACGACGCCAAGCACCGCGGCCGCGATGCCGCCGACGCCGAAGGCGAAGCCGAAGAAGATGCCGGCGATCGTGCCGACGCGGCCCGGCACCAGCTCCTGCGCGAAGACGACGATGTTGGAGAAGGCCGACGACAGGATGAGGCCGATCAGCACGGTCAGCACCATCGTCCATTCCATGTTGGCGTAGGGCAGCGCCAGGGTGAAGGGCAGGACACCGACGATCGAGAACCAGATCATCGCCTTTTGTCCATAGCGGTCGCCGAAGGGACCGCCGAGCAGGATGCCCAGCGCCGAAGAGCCGAGGAAGAGGAACAGCATGACCTGCGACATCTGCACCGAAACGCCGAACTTATGGATGGAATAGAAGGTGTAGTAGCTGGCCAGGCTGGCGATGTAGGCGTTCTTGGTCAGCACCAGCAAGGTCAGCACCGCCAGGGCCCACATCACCTTGCGGCGCGGGAAGGGCGACACGAAGCTTGCCGCCTTGCGATTGCCTTGCGCTGCGCGCAGGCGGCTGTACCAGCCGCCGACCTGCCACAGGATGACGATGCCGATCAGCGAGCCGACGGCGAACCAGGCGATGCTGGTCTGGCCGAAAGGCACGACGATGAAGGCGGCCAGCAAGGGACCCATGGACTGGCCGAAATTGCCGCCGACCTGGAACAGCGACTGCGCCAGGCCAAACCGGCCGCCGGATGCGAAGCGGGCGATGCGCGAGGATTCCGGATGGAAGATCGCCGAACCGATGCCGATCAGCGAGGCGCCGATCAGCAGCAGGTAGTAGTGCCCGGCATAGGCCAGCACGACCAGGCCGATCAGCGACGATGCCATGCCCCAGGGCAGCGAGTAAGGCATCGGCCGCTTGTCGGTGACCGCGCCGATGATCGGCTGCAGCAGGGATGCCGTTACCTGGAAGGTGAAGGTCAACAGCCCGATCTGCCAGAAGTCGAGGCCGTAATTGTCTTTCAGAAGCGGATAGATGGCCGATAACAGCGACTGCATGATGTCGTTGATGGAGTGGCAGAGGCTCACCGCCAGGATAACGGTGAAGGCCGTAGCCTGGGCTGACGCGTGACTGGCGGTCGCAGGCGGCGCGACGCTGGTGGCGGTCGTATCGGTCAAGATAGGCTCCGTAGTCTTTTTGGCGGGTTGTTACCGCAGGCGACGTGGCGGGCGCTTCCCGCAGGCAGCCTTATAGTCCGGTTGCCAGGCGACTTCTTTCGTGGTTTGGTCCAATAGTTTCGCAAGTGGGCCATCTCGAATGCCAAAAACCAGGGAAATTTTCGGCGCCGGCCACACCGACCTCGAGCAATTGCACGGGCTGCGCTGGCAGTGGCTCGAGCAGGCGGTCGGGCCGGCGGTGGTGCTGCCGACCGAATATCCGGATGGCTACCACGTGCCGCACCACCACCACAGCCGCAGCCAGTTGCTGCATGCGCTGGTCGGCGTCGTGCTGGTGACGACGCGGCATGGGCGCTGGATGGTGCCGCCGGACCATGCGATGTGGATTCCAGCCGGCATCGAACATTCCGTCGAGATGCTCGGCGACGTCTCGATGCGCTCGGTCTATGTCATACCGCAGGCGATCCCAGGCCTGCCGGAGGGCATGCGCGTCGTCGGCGTCACTGACCTGATGCACAGTCTTATCGTGGAATCCGAGAAGCTGCCGCAAGGCGGCGAACTGGAAGGGCGCGGTGGCCTGATCATGAGCCTGCTGCTGCATGAGATCCCGCAATTGCCGGAGCGGCCGCTCGGCCTGCCGTTCCCGTCGGATCCCAAACTGGCGGCGCTCTGCCGGCGTTTCGTCGCCGCACCCTCACCGCACGCGACCATCGACGAATGGGCCGATACCGTCGGCATGAGCCGGCGCTCCTTCACGCGCGCCTTCCAGCGGCAGACCGGCCTGTCGCTGTCGACATGGCGCCAGCAGGCCTGCCTGTTCGCGGCGCTGCCGAGGCTCGCCGATGGCGAGCCGATCACGCGGGTGGCGCTCGATCTCGGCTATGACAGCGTGCCGGCCTTCATCACCATGTTCAAGCGCATGCTTGGCTCCTCGCCGCGCGGCTATATGCGCGGCGCGCGTGATGCCGGCGAAGGCATGCGGCGAGCCCCGGCCCGGTTGGAGGCGCCGACGCCATCGGCCTTGCCGCAGGAATAACTTGGGCCGCAGGGGTAACTTGGGCCGCATGAGCAATTTGGGCCGCAGGGGTAACTTGGGCCGCAGGGATAACTGGTTTTCAGTCGAACAGGCTCGAGACCGATTCCTCGGTCGCTGTGCGCGAAATGGCTTCGCCCATCAGGTCGGCGATCGAGATGACGCGGATGTTGGGTGCGTCGAGCACGCCTTGCGTCGGCTGGATGGAATCGGTGATCACCAGTTCCTGCAGCTTCGAGCCGCTGATGCGAGCGACCGCGCCGCCCGACAGCACGCCGTGGGTGATATAGGCGGTGACGCTGGTGGCGCCGTTGGCTAGCAGTGCGTCGGCGGCATTGCACAGCGTGCCGCCGGAATCGACGATGTCGTCGATCAAAAGGCAATCCTTGCCGGCGACCGCGCCGATGATGTTCATGACTTCCGATTCGCCGGGACGCTCACGGCGCTTATCGACGATGGCAAGTTGCGCGTCGAAACGCTTGGCAAGCG
This sequence comes from Mesorhizobium australicum WSM2073, assembly GCF_000230995.2. Lineage (NCBI taxonomy): Bacteria > Pseudomonadati > Pseudomonadota > Alphaproteobacteria > Hyphomicrobiales > Phyllobacteriaceae > Mesorhizobium > Mesorhizobium australicum. The sequence continues at coordinate 2,258,635 of NC_019973.1, forward strand.
CACGCGCACGCACCACGCCGCCAATATCGGGCGACACGACGACGACATTGCCGAGTTGCTTGTACTTCGCCTTGACGTCACGGGCCATCACCGGCACCGAGAACAGATTGTCGGTGGGGATGTCGAAAAAGCCCTGGATCTGGCCGGCATGGAGATCCAGCGTCAAAACCCGGTCGACACCTGCACGGGTGATCATGTTGGCGACCAGCTTGGCAGAGATCGGCGTGCGCCCGGAAGCGCGGCGATCCTGCCTGGCATAGCCGAAATAGGGAATAACCGCCGTGATGCGCTTGGCCGACGAGCGCATGAAGGCGTCGATCATGATGAGCAGTTCCATCAGGTGATCGTTGGTCGGAAACGAGGTCGACTGCAGGATGAAGACATCCTCGCCGCGCACGTTTTCCTGGATCTCGACGAAGATTTCCTGGTCGGCGAAGCGCCTGACACTGGCCTTGCCCAGCGGGACGTTGAGATAGCGGGCGACCGCTTCGGCCAGCACCCTGTTGGAATTGCCCGCGAAGAGTTTCATGCACCGTTCCTGGTGGAGGACGGAGAAGCCTGGCGGACTCTCCTGCACCTTTTAACCGGGCTTTTAGCGGCCCGCGCGGCTATTGCAAGCGCCGAGATCGTGAATCCGCCGGCTAAGCCTAAGAAAGCTGTTCGGCATCACCGGCTGGCAACACCTCAACTCGCCTTGCCGCTGAGAAAGGCCGCAAACTGGTCGATGGTCTGGTCGGCGATCGCCTGCATGGTGGCTGGCGAGACCGACTTCCAGCTGTCGGCGCCCGCGCTGTCGCGGGAACCGGTGGAAGGCGCCTTCATCTGGCCGTTGATGCGGTGCAGCCGGTTGCCGGAGGGGTCGTAGACATCCCAGACATAGATGACCGTGGTGTCCTTACCCTCCGTCATCGCCGAGAAGTAGCCCTTGAGCACATGGGTCGCGGTCTGGTCCTGGCTGCCGGCCAGCGTGATGCCGCGCTGCCTGGCGCGTGTCTGCAGTTCCGCCGTCAGCGGCGTGGCGGCTTCCACCGAAGCGCCGACGATCGGCGCGATCTGCAGCCGGGTCTTCGCCAGGATGGCGGCGGCCTGGGCCGAAGTGATGGGCGCGGGCGCGCCCGCCGTCGTGGTGGCCGTCGCGGCCGTGGATGGCGCCGGGGCGGGAACGGTGGCGGCAGCGCTGCCTTGCGTGGCCGGTGCGGGCTGCGCCGAGGCCGCCGGCGGGGTGATGGCGGAAGGTTCGAGGACGTCCTTTGCGTTGGTGCAGGCGGTCAAAGCCAATGCCACAAGCAATGACACGGTCGTCACATGCGATCGTCTCATTTGCCTTCTAACTCCTTGGCGAAGAACGCCTCCCATTATGGATTCACTGCACGATCAAGTCGAGATCATGGCGGGACAGCGGCTTCGGCTGGGATTCGGTGGTCAGGTAGGTGCGGCCAAGCGTCATCGCCGTCTCGGTCTCGGAGTCCATGATGATCATGTGGGCAAACAGCGTCATGTTCGGCGCGATCGGCTCGGGATTGCCCTGGTAGAACATCGGCATGTCCATCCAGGACGGCGTGAAGCGGGCGCCGACCGAATAGCCGCAGGCGTTCAGCCGGTGCTTGGTCAGCCCGTGCGCTTCCATGGTGCGGGCATGGGCGTCGAACACATCGCCGAAGCTGTTGCCCGGCGTCATCGCCTTTTCGACGGCCAGAAGTGCCGCGCGTGCGGCGTCGAACAGCTCCTGATGGCGCTTGGAGACCTTGCCGGTCAGCACCGTGCGCATCATCGGCGCATGGTAGTGATGGAAGACGCCGGCCCATTCGAGCGTCAGCTGGTCGTTCTTGGTGAGCTTGCGGCGGCCGGCCTTGTAGCGGCACAGCAGCGCATCGACGCCGGAGCCGATGATGAACTCGTTGGCCGGATAGTCGCCGCCGCCGGCGAAGATCGCGCCCTGCATGGCGGCCAGGATCAGCGCCTCGTCGCCGCCCTGCTTGATCAGCGGCAGGGCCGCGTCCAGCGCGTCGTCGGAGAGATTGGCTGCCTTTTCGGCCTTGGCGACCTCGGCCGGGCTCTTGAACAGGCGCAGCCGCCCGACGATGCCGGAGGCGTCGGCGATCTGGCCGAAGGTCTGCAACTGCTCGTCCAGGCGGCGGCCATTATAGGCGGTCAGGCCGTGAGTGTCGTATTCGACGCCGATGCGGGCGCCGAGCAGGTCGAGTTCGTTAAGCAGGTTGCGCAGGTCGACCGCGGGATTGGCGCCGTCGCGGTCGGTCCACAGCACGATGTTGTCGATGATCGAGGTTTGGCGCGCCTGGCGCAGATCGGCCGAGCGGGTCAGCAGCACCATCGAGCCGTCGGCCTTGACCACCAGGCACTGGAAGAAGCAGAAGCCGAACGTGTCGTAGCCGGTGAGCCAGTACATGCTTTCCTGGGCGAACAGCAGGATGGCGTCGAGCTTTTTCTCGGCCATCTCTATCATCAGCCGGTCGCGCCGCGCGTCGAATTCGGATCGTTCAAAATGCAGCGCCATTATACCTTCTCCAAAACGATTGCCGAAACCTGCCGGCCATAATCGGGCTCCCTGCGGTGCGTGGTGCGCCGGTAGGAGTAAAACAGATCTTCCTCGGCATAGGTGCAGCGGCCAAGGCCATCGGCCGTCACACCAGCCTTGGCCAGCCGGTCGATCGTGTAGCGGTTGAGGTCGAACATCGAATGGCCGGCATGGGCCGAAGGCACGAAATACCGGGCATTTTCGCTGTCGGCCTCGACGAAGCGGGCGACGAATTCGGGCCCGACCTCATAATTTGCAGGGCCGATTGAAGGGCCAAGCACGGCGACGATGTTTTCGCGCCGGGCGCCGAGGCGCTCCATGGCGGCAATGGTGTTTTCGAGCACGCCTGACAAAGCGCCTTTCCAGCCGGCATGCGCCGCGCCGATGATGCGCGCGCCGGCATCCGCGAACAGAACCGGGCCGCAATCGGCGGTAGAGGCGCCGATGGCGATGCCCGGCCGGTCGGTGACGATGGCATCGGCCTTTGGCCGCTCGCCGGCAAAGGGTTCCCTGGCGACGATGACGTCGGGCGAATGGACCTGCCAGGCGGTCAGCAGATGATTTGCGGGCACGCCCATCCAGGCGGCGACACGGGCGCGGTTCTCGGTCACCAGTGCCTGGTCGTCATCCGACCCGGTGCCGATGTTGAGGCCCCGGTAGATGCCCGTGGAGACACCGCCGATGCGGGTGAAATAGCCGTGGCGGATGCCTTGTGTCTGTGCCTTGTCCAGCAGCAGCGACCGAATGGGATCCGGTTTGGTCTGATTGAGCATGCGGGCGTTGTTGTCCGTGTGGGCGGTTTCGTCAAGGAAAAGCGGCCGGCAGTCCGGCGGCTCTTTTACCGGACGGGAGATTGGGAGGGGTAGCGACGAAAAGTCAATCCGCCGTTGCGAAGGGCCTGACGGAGACGTCGCGTGGAACGACGGCGAGGACCTTGAAGAGTTCGCCCATCGCTTGCGGCCCGGCGAGCCGTTCGACGGCATCCGATATCTTGTCGCGTGCCGCCTGGCCGGCATCGGCGCCCAGCTGGCCGGCGCGCTCCAGAATGCCCATGCCGAGCAGGAAATTGCCCTGCGTCGACAGATGGGCATCGAGACCATGCGCGCGCACGATCGCTGCAAGAGCGGCGAAATCGACATGGGACGTAAGGTCTGCCTCACCGGGATTGGCCAGCACATCTTCGTGACTGTGCCGGCGCAAGGCCTGCAGCGTGTCGCCGACACCGGGCCGCAGATGGCCGTAGTCGAGGAATAGCCCGGCGCCGCCATGAGCCGCCATGCGCTCAGCGATCGCCGCCATTAAGGCGGTGCGGGCGGGCGCGATTTCGACGATCGCGCCTTGCGGCGCGTCGGCCGCATCCCTGGGCAGCAGCGTCGGGTCGACCGAGCCGGCGCCGGCGAAGAAGCAAAGATTGTCGGCATCGTCGAGGCCGACCATGCGCTCGCGCCAGTCGGCGCCGGCGCGGATGAACTGGCGGATGGGCACGGCGTCGAACAATTCGTTGCCGACGATCAACAGCGGTTGATGGGGCAGGGTCTCGATCGCTTCATGCCAGTCTATCGCGAAGGGTGTCGCTCCAAGCGTCTGCTTCTGGATCTCGGCCAAGCGCGGACTGGTCTCGATCATGGCGAAGGCGGCGCCGTTGGCCAAGGCCGGATCAAGCCGCGACAGAGTGCGCAGCATGTCCTTCATCAGCGTGCCGCGGCCGGGGCCGATCTCGGCGACGGTGACCGGCATGGGCCGGCCGATCGCCGCCCAAGCCTGGTAAAGCCAGACAGCGACGAGTTCGCCGAACATCTGGCTGATCTCCGGTGCGGTGATGAAATCGCCGGCCGCGCCGAACGGCTCGCGTGTCGTGTAATAACCATCGCGCGGATCGAACAGGCACAGCGCCATGTATTCGTTGACGGGCATCGGACCGACCGCCTCGATCAGGTCGACGATGCGAGCCTTCAGCCGCGTCATGTCGCCTGCGGCTGCGCTTGCGTCACCGGCTTGGCCGTCGCCATCGCCCAGATGCCGGCCAGCACCATCGGCGTCGACAGGATCATGCCCATGGTCAGCCAGTTGGTGCCGAGGAGATAGCCGAGCTGCTGGTCGGGCTCGCGGAAGAACTCCACGAAAATTCGTGACAGGCCGTAGCCGCAGATGAAGGCGCCGCCGACAAAGCGCGGTGTCTTCAGCTTGAGGCGCGAATGGGTAAGAATGCGCAGCACGACAAACAGCACCAGCCCTTCGAGCAAGGCCTCGTAGAGCTGGCTCGGATGGCGGGTGAACGGACCGCCGTTGGGGAATTCGATCGCCCAGGGCACATCGGTGGGCCGCCCCCAGAGCTCGGAATTAATGAAGTTGGCGACGCGCACGAGACCGAGACCGACCGGCACGCCAGCTGCCACGACATCGAACAGCGACCAGGTGCGGATGCCGCGCTTCATGGAAAACAGCGTCATGGCGAGGATGACGCCGAGCAGGCCGCCATGGAAGGACATGCCGCCTTGCCAGACAGCGAAGATGTCGAGCGGATGGGCGATATAGCGCGCCAGGTCGTAGAACAGGACATAGCCGGTGCGGCCGCCCAGAACCACGCCAATGGCCGCCCAGACGATGAAATCGTCGAGATCCTCAGGCTTCATCGGCAGGACGCCGTCGGGCCAGAGTTTAGGATTGGCGGTGAGCCGCTTGGCATACCACCAGGCAAACAGGATGCCGACGATGTAACCGATGCCGTACCAGTGCACCGCCAGCGGCCCGATCTGGACGAGGATCGGATTGATATTGGGAAAAGGCAGCGAAGCCAGCGGCAGCAGGAAATATTCGTTCAACGGGGAGCTCTCGGTTGCGATCGGCGCGGACCATGCGGCAGGGTTTTGGCAGGGTCAAGGCAAGGTCACGGGGGTCAATGGTCCGGGAACAGATTCGGGTCCGGGAACAGATTCGCTTCCAGCTCCGTCGCCGGGGTGGGCGTGCTTACCCCCTGGGCTTGGCGGCCACCACTTCGCGCAAGGCGTCGTTGATCCTGTCCTGCCAGCCGGGACCATCTTCCTGGAAATGATCGAGCACGGCCCGGTCGATCCTGATCGAGACAAGCTCGCGGGCATTCGGTGCGGCGGAGGGTTCGCGAGGCGGGGCCGCGGCCGGTTTCTTGACCGGCTTGAAGACTGCTTCGGCGGCTTCCATCGGATTTGTCGGTCTGCGCGGGGGCGTTGCCATTGGTTGTCCTGATTGAAACGTGCGTGAAGGGAGACGAGGGCCTTACAATAGGCGACTTGCCGCTACCAAGTACAGCTTGGGAGCCGTTCGAGAGGCTCCTGCAGGACCCGCGCCCATCATGCGGGCCGTGCGCCATAGCAGCGCGGAGGCCGCCTCGGACCCCAACGTTCTTGCATTCCTCGCGCCACCTCACTAATTCAAATCAAGCAAGCGAGGATTTGCCATGTCGACCGGACCGAACCGCATTCTCGATGAATTCGCCAAGCTGATGACCGATGCCGCCGGTGCCGCTCAAGGCGTGCGGCGCGAGGTGGAGACGGCCTTCAAGGGCCAGGCGGAACGCATCCTCAACTCCATGGATGTCGTGCAGCGCGAGGAGTTCGAGGCCGCGCGCGAGATGGCCGCCAAGGCGAGGGAAGAAAACGGCAGGCTCGCCTCGCGCATCGAGACGCTCGAGGCCAGGATCGCCGAGCTGACCGGTCAGGCCACACCTGCGGCGCCGGCGAAGCCCAAGCCGAAAAAATAATTCGTTAAACTTTTCCACAAAGCACCAGCCTGAAAATCGCTTTGCCGTGAATCGCTTACCGGCATTGCGTGACTCTTTGTGACAGGCACCTTTCCACATGCGAATGACGCAGTGCGAAAAATTGGGCTGTTCACGCGACTCCCGATCAATAGACTGAATTTGTTGCATGATTCGGAGCAGGGTCATGCAACCGGGCGGTGGGGTTCGGTCTGGGGTCTTTGCGTTGATAAGTCCCGGCCGTCCGAGTTCTAGACAAGATTGTTCGTCGTGTGTGCCCCGCGGAGCGTGTGGCGCTCCCCCTGAACACAGGAAGCATTCCATGGAACTTCTCGAACTCGAATTTTCCCGCGAAATCCATCCGGTGGATGTGATCGAGCAGGTGGCCCACAACAATGACTGGTCCTTCGAACGGGCCGGCGATGACGAAATCTCGATCTCGGTTGCCGGCAGCTGGACCGACTATCACGTCTCCTTCTCGTGGATGGAGGATTTCGAGGCGCTGCACCTTGCCTGCGCCTTCGACATCAAGGTGCCGGAAGCCCGCACGCTGGAAGTGATGCGGCTGTTGTCGCTGATCAACGAACAGATGCTGTTCGGCCATTTCGACCTCTGGGAGCAGGAAGGCGCGATCATGTTCCGCCAGTCGCTGCTGCTCGCCGGCGGGGTCGAACCCTCGAGCCAGCAGGTCGAGGTGCTTTTGTCCTCGGCGCTGGAAGCCTGCGAATGCTATTTCCAGGCTTTCCAGTTCGTCGTCTGGTCGGGAACCTCGGCCAAGGACGCGCTGGCCGGCGTGCTGTTCGAGACCTTCGGCAACGCCTGAGCAGAAGCGTTCGACATGAGTTCAAACAACGAGCGCAAGCCTGAAATCAGCTTTGCCGATTTCGATCGTGTCGACATCCGTGCCGGCACGATCGTCGAGGCCGAACCGTTTCCGGAGGCGCGCAAGCCGGCCTTCAGGCTGAAGATCGATTTCGGGCCTGGGATCGGAGTGAAGAAGTCCTCGGCGCAGATCACCAAATACTATTCGCCCGAGACCTTGATCGGCCGACAGGTGTTCGCGGTGGTCAATTTCCCGCCGCGCCAGATCGGCCCGTTCATGTCGGAAGTGCTGACGCTCGGCTTTCCCGATGAAGAGGGCGCCGTGGTGTTGGGCGCCATCGAGCGCAGGGTGCCGGATGGCGGCAGGCTGTTCTAGGCTTTCCGAGGTCAAACAGAATACCGCCTCGTTCCTTGGCGTCCCCGCCGGCCTGTCGGATCAGGCCGCCAGCTTGCGCGTCGTTCCCAGTGCTTCCCCGACCGCGTCGAGAAACATTTCCGCGCAGGCCTTCCAACTGTAGCGCATGGCGCGCTCGCGGGCCTGGTCGCGGCTGACGTCGAGCGCGGCCAGCGCGGCCTCGCGCAAATCGGTGGAAACAGCACCGCCGACACCATCACCAACGATGTCGATCGGCCCGGTCACCGGGTAGGCGGCGACCGGCGTGCCGCTGGCCAGCGCCTCGATGATGACGTTACCGAAAGTGTCGGTGCGGCTGGGAAAGACGAAGACGTCGGCGGAGGCGTAGATTTCGGCCAGTTCGTCATTGGGGCGATGGCCGAGGAAATGCGCCTTCGGATATTTCGCCTTCAGCTTGGCAAGCTCGGGCCCTTCACCGACGATCACCTTGCTGCCGGGCAGGTCTAGGTCGAGGAAGGCCGACAGGTTCTTTTCGATGGCGACGCGGCCGACACAGAGGAAGACCGGGCTGGGGAAGCCGAGGTCCTTGCGCTTGTCGGGCCGGAAATGCTCGGTGTCGACGCCACGCGTCCAGGGCCTCAGCTTGTTGAAGCCGCGCGCCGTGAGATCGTCGGCGAGCGACTGGGTGGCGACCAGCGTGCCTTGGCCCGAATTGTGGAAATCGCGCAGCCAGCGATAGGCCCAGCTCTCCGGTACCGGCAGGCGGGCGCTGAGATATTCGGGAAAGCGGGTGTGGTAGCTGGTGGTGAACGGCCGGCCGGCATTGCGGCAATGGCGCCGCGCCATGATACCCAGCGGTCCCTCGGTGACGATGTGAATGTGGTCGGCCTTGTAGCCGTCGATCAGGCGCGCGACATGGCCGGGCGTGGTCAGCGCCAGGCGGATGTCGGGGTAGGTCGGCAGGGGCAGGGTGCGAAAGATGTTCGGGGTCAGGAACTCGACCGCGACGTCGAAGGATTTCAGGGTCTCGGTGAGCCGCTCCAGCGTGTGGACGACGCCGTTGACCTGCGGGCGCCAGGCGTCGGTGACCATCACTATGCGCATGGCGGCCCTTTGCTCCGGAGGTCGGCGGTTGCCTTGAAACGATGCCGGAACGGCGACCATGCGGCCGCCCTCGCTTCGCTCCAGCGCACCCTGACGGGTACGGGGTCGAAGTGAGGCGGCAAGGACGAATCAAGTGCGGTCGCGCGCTTCATGCGCGCTCTTGACCATGGTTTCATGACGGGCGGATGAAGCAGACCGTGATCCCGAAAAGTCGAAAGCGGTTTTCAGGCAAGATCATGCCAAATAGAAATCAGGCCGGAACCTTGATCACCGCGCGCAGGCCACCCATCGGGCTGTCGTCGAGCGTGATGTCGCCGCCATGGCTGCGGGCGATGTCGCGGGCGATCGACAGACCGAGCCCGGTGCCGCTGGCGTCGAGATTACGGGCTTCGTCGAGCCGCACGAAGGGCTTGAACACGTCTTCGCGCCTGTCGGCCGGAATGCCTGGCCCATTATCGTCGACGGTGACCAGAAGCGAGCCGCGGCCGTGGTCGGCGGTGACCTCAACGGTGCGGGCATAGCGGAAGGCATTGCCGATGACGTTGGACAGCAGCCGCGCGAAGGCATTCGGCCTGACATGCACGGTCGGATCGCCGGAAAGCGTCGTCGACAGCCTGCATTTGCGCAAGTTCGCTTCTTCGCCAAGCTTCTGGAAATAGGCTTCCAGATCGAAACGTCCCGGGTCCTCCGAGGCCTCGCCCTTGGCAAAGGCGAGATAGCCTTCCAGCATCGACTGCATGTCCTCGATGTCCTGGTCGAGCGCCGCCTTGGTCTCGGCCTTGCCGCCGGCCAACGCCAGCTGCAGCTTGAAGCGAGTAAGGATGGTCCTGAGATCATGGCTGACACCGGTCAGCATGGCCGTGCGCTGCTCGATCTGGCGCTCGATGCGCTCGCGCATCTGGATGAAGGCAAAGCCGGCGCGGCGCACCTCTTCGGCCCCGCGCGGGCGGAAATCGCGCGGCATCGGCCGGCCCTTGCCGAAGCTTTCGGCGGCCTCGGCAAGCGCCAGGATCGGCCGGATCTGGTTGCGCAGGAAGGGGATGGCGATCATCAGGAGCACCAGCGAGGTGCCGACCATCCAGATCAGGAAAATGTGGGTGTTGGAGGCATAGGCCTGGCTGCGGCGCACGAAGACGCGCAGCACCTTGTTCTCGAGCTGGACGCGCACTTCGATGATGTTGGAATTGCCGACAGTGTCGATCCAGAAGGGGCGGTTGATCTGCCGGGTGATTTCGGCGGAGAGAACATCGTCGAGGATAGAGAAGAACGGCTTTGGACCGGGCGGCGGCAGCGGATCGGGCGGCAGGAGATCGACCTTCAGCTGCATGCGATCCTGCGCGATGCGGATGATGTTGGCGTAGTCGGCGTCGTGTGGATAAGTCTCGATCAGGTCGATGATGGCGGCGATGTCGCGCACGGTGGCCTGCGACAGGCGTTGCGTCACGGTTGCCCAGTGGCGTTCCATGAAATCGAAGGCGACGACCGACTGCAAAAGGATCATCGGCGCGATGACGATGATCAGCGAGCGCGCATAGAGGCGCTTGGGCATGTAAAGCGAAACCAGGCGCCAGAACCGGTTCCAGATGCGCGGCACCGCCTTGAGCGACCGTGTGGCGCGTGCACTCAAACCGTCATTGTCCGGCTGTTCCAGTTCCGTGGTCGCCATTGGCTCTTTTCATCCGTCGGCGGTATTGGGTCGGGATGACGTTTGGCTGAATCGTCATCCTGATCCAACTCTTTGTTGGAGCATGATCTTTTCCGAAAACCGGTTCCCACTTTTCGGGACCATGCACTTGGGCCGCCGCCGGCATTCTATTCCACGCTGAGCCGATACCCAATACCGCGCACGGTCTGCAGCCAGACCGGATTGGACGGATCGCGCTCGATCTTGCGGCGCAGCCGGTTGATCTGGACGTCGATGGTGCGCTCGCCGACTTCCGAATCGTCGCCGACGAGTTCGTGGCGGGGGATGGTTTCGCCGGCGCGCGCGGCGAAGATCGCCAGGATCTCCTGTTCGCGGTCGGTCAGTTTCAGCGCCTCGCCGCCGCGCTTCAGTTCGCGCCTGGCGATCTGGAAGGTGTAGGGGCCGAACACCAGCTGCTCGACCTTGGGCGTCGCCGCCGGGCCGCCACGGCGCAGGATGTTGTTGATGCGCAGGATCAGCTCGCGCGGGTCGAAGGGTTTTGGCAGGTAATCGTCGGCGCCGGCTTCGAGCCCCGAGATGCGGCTGTCGGTCTCCGACAAGGCCGTCAGCATCAGGATCGGCACGTTCTTCTCGGCGCGCAGCGCCTTGGTGAGATCGACGCCACTTTGTCCCGGCATCATCACGTCAAGCACGAGCAGGTCGAAATCGAGGCCGGCGAGCTTGCGGCGGGCCTCGCCGGCATTGCCGGCGACGGTGACGCGAAAGCCGTTTTCGGTCAGATACTGCTTGAGAAGATTGCGAATGCGGGTGTCGTCGTCGACCACGAGCAGATGTGGTGCGTCGTCATCCGGTGCGGCCGCGGTGTCGACCCTCTCAGTGCTCTCCATGGCTTTTCCCTGACATTTTTGCGGACCCAACGTCGATCTGAGCTCTCAGTTCCGGATTGACCATTGCTTCGAGGAAGCGTTCCACCAAGGTCCGTTCGGTGGCGCCGGAATCTTCCAATGCAGCACGGATGCGGCGTGACTGTGGCCGCGCCAGCGCCAGCGCCAGCGCACGGCCCTTGGCCGTCGGATAGAGTTCGCGCTGGCGACGGTCGCGCGGGCCCTGCAACTGCACGACGTGATCGGTGTCGATCAATTGCTTCAGCACACGCGCCAGGCTCTGCTTGGTTATCTTCAGCACGTCGAGCAATTCGGCGACGGTCAGGCCCGGCCGGCGGTTGACGAAATGCAGCACGCGGTGGTGGGCGCGGCCGAAGCCGTAGTCGGCCAGGATTTGATCGGGATCGGAAGTGAAGTCGCGATAGGCGAAGAAGAAGAGTTCGATGATGGCGAAGTCGATGCCGTCCTCGCTGGTGATTGCGGTCCTGATCGGTTTTCCGGCAGCTGGGCTTTTGTCCGTCATCATTTCTCCATGGGAACAGGAGATTATGTCAGTACTATTGACGTAATTTCCCTGCAATGGTAATTTTTGACAAGCTTTTGGGCGGATTGCGAACGAAAAGGCGAGGCAAGCCGGTTTTTCCGGAACTTCCTGAGTTTGCCAGGGCGCGATTATCCGCTTACGCTTCCAGACACCGGCCGGCGTCTCCAACCACATGGCGCTGCCAAAAGAACACGCAACGACACTAGGATATGCGGGTCGCGACCCGCGGGAGGTTACCATGGCATCCGTTCCCTTCGATCAACTGGACGGCTTCATCTGGATGAATGGCGCGTTCGTCCCGTGGGGGGACGCCAAGATTCATGTGCTGACCCACGGCCTGCATTACGCCAGCGCGGTCTTCGAGGGTGAGCGCGCCTATGGCGGCGAGATCTTCAAGCTCAACGAGCATACGGAACGCCTGCATGAATCGGCACGCCTGCTCGGCTTCAAGATTCCCTATTCGGTGGCCGAGCTCAACGACGCGTCGACCACGCTCCTGAAGAAGCAGGGCTTCCAGGACGCCTATGTCAGGCCGATCGCCTGGCGCGGCAGCGAGCAGATGGGTGTTTCGGCGCAAAACAACCGCATCAACGTCGCCATCGCCATTTGGCAATGGCCGAGCTATTTCGACCCGGCGCAGAAGCTGAAGGGCATCCGTCTCGATGTGGCGGAATGGCGCCGGCCCGATCCGCGCACGGCGCCGTCGCGGTCGAAGGCCGCCGGCCTCTACATGATCTGCACCATGTCCAAGCATGCCGCCGAGGCCAAGGGCTATGCCGACGCCATGATGCTCGACTGGCGGGGCCAGGTCGCCGAAGCGACGGGCGCCAACATCTTCTTCGTCAAGGACGGCAAGATCCACACGCCCAAGCCCGATTGCTTCCTCGACGGCATTACCCGCCGCACGGTCATTGGACTCGCCAAGGATCGCGGCCTGGAGATCATCGAACGCGCCATCCTGCCGGAAGAACTGGAAGGGTTCGAGCAGTGCTTCCTGACCGGAACGGCAGCGGAAGTAACCCCGGTTTCGGAGATCGGCCCTTACCGATTCGAAGTCGGCGAGATCGCCAAGAATCTCATGAACGACTATTCTATCGCCGTTCAACCCAAGCATGCTATCGCCGCAGAATAACGATAGTCACAGCTTTTCGCGCAAGCAGGGGCGGTTTTCGGGCCGCCCCTTTTATTTCAGCGTTTCTGCATTTGACTTTCCTCCAATTCGGCGTCTCATGATGGTGTCGGCCCGGGAGGCTGGCAGCTATGGAGGGACTAATCATATGGACATGAACACGCTTCTTCCGATCATCATTCAGATCATCACAGGCATCATTGGTGGTCAGGCGGTCGGCGCGGCGATCAAGACGGCGGCAATGGGTCAGCTTCCCAAAATCCTGGGCGGAGCCATCGGCGGTGTCGGCGGCGCGGCGATCCTCGGCAGCCTGCTTGGCGGCGGTGCGATCAGTCCTGACGCGGCCGCGGCGGCGACCAGCGGCCTGGGCAGCGCGCTCAACCTGCAGAACATCGTCGGTGGCGCCGGCGGTGGCGCGATCCTGACCGGCATTCTCGGCGCGGTCATGGGCGCCATGAAGAAATAAGCCTGCCGATCTCGGGCTTCGCAGAATGGGCGGCTTCGGCCGCCCATTCCTTTGGAGACGCACTGTTTGGCCTTCCGGCTGTGGACGGTTTTGAGCGATGCCTCTACATGATCGCTGACACAGCGAAAGGACGATCATGGGTCAGCTCAATGCCGGCATCGTGCCGGTCACACCGTTCCAGCAGAACTGCACCATCCTGTTCGACATGGAGGACAAGCATGGCGTCGTCGTGGATCCGGGCGGCGACATCGACAAGGTGCTGGCAACGTTGAAGGACAACGCGATCGCGGCCGAGGCGATCTGGATCACCCACGGTCATATCGATCATGCCGGCGGCGCCATGGAACTGAAGGAAGCACTCGGCGTCGAGATCATCGGCCCGCATGAAGCCGACAAGATGCTGCTCGACAATCTGGAAAACCAGGGCAGGCGCTACGGCATCGGCGGTGTGCGAAACTGCGTGCCTGATCGGTTCCTCGCCGAAGGCGAGACGGTGTCGTTCGGCGGCCATGTGTTCGAGGTGCTGCATTGTCCCGGCCACGCACCGGGCCACGTCGTCTATTATAACCGCGCCGCCAAATTCGCCCATGTCGGCGATGTTCTGTTTCGCGGCTCGGTCGGCCGCACCGACCTGCCCGGCGGCGACCATGCGGCCCTCATCGCCTCGATCAAAAACAAGCTGTTGCCGCTCGGCGACGACATCGGCTTCATCTGCGGCCATGGCCCCGGCGGGCGTTTTGGCGAGGAACGGCGAACCAACCCGTTTTTGACCTGAATGAGATGAGGACCGCTGCCGGAAGCCCAACAAACCGACAACAAAAAAGCGCTGGCCTCGGGGTCAGCGCTTTTTTGTTTGGGGCAGGGAAGCCTCAGTTTGCGGTGCAGAAATGCTGTTCGCCGTCGCTGCCGGTGAAGGTGCCGGTACGGGAATTGAAGGTGCGGTAGCGGTCCGAGCAGTACTCGTACCAGCCGCGCGTCCACGGTTCGGCGTAACGGTCGGCATAGACCACCTGCGGTTCCGCGTAGTAGCGGCGGACCGGGGCAGGGCGCACCCGCACGTCACGATCGTAGTAACCGTCATCGTAATAACGGTCGGAATCGGGTGGTGGCCGGTCATTGGCCAATGCGCCACCGATCAATGCGCCGGCGGCAAGGCCGAGAACGCCGGCTGCCACGGCATCGCCATGGCCATGGCCGTGATGGTGCCAACGGCGCCAGTCATCGGCATTGGCCGCCGAGAAGGTCCCCAGCGTGGTGGCGACCACGGCTGCGGACAGCACGGCTGTCTTGAAAATGCGGTTCATCTTGGTCTCCTTCGTACCGGACCGTGCAGTTTCTTGCAGGGGATGCAGTCCGGCTTTACGAATGACTAATATGGGACCGTGGCTGAACGGGGGCTGAACGAAAATTTGGCCGCACGCATTCTTTCACCGCCTCAAAACCGCACCTTTCGGCGCGGACCTGACTGTGGAGCCGGTCCGAAGCCGGCTCAGCCGACCGACAGGTTGACGGCCTTGGGTCCCTTGCCGCGCTTGTCCGGCTCGGTGTCGAATGTCACTTTCTGCCCATCTTCGAGACCGGGGAGACCCGACGCCTGCACGGCCGAAATATGGACGAAGACATCCTTCGCGCCATCATCCGGTGTGATGAAGCCGAAGCCCTTGGCATGGTTGAAAAATTTGACGGTGCCGGTCTGCGGCATGGGAAGCTCCTTTGATCCCATAAACTCCAGTCTCGGGCCGGCAAATGCCCGAATGCAAATTTGTCCTTTATTTTAGCGCTATCGGCAAGAGAAAGTTTTGCTGGCACTTAAAGCACGTCGCTTTAAGTGCTTGTTTTGATGCGCGTCATTGGCCCGGACCCGGGATGAACTTCCGGATGAGATGAGTCTGCGCTGCGCGGCGGACATGAAAAAGGCGCGCCGAAAACCGCCGCGCCTTTCAAAAACCCGTCTGCCTGCCCAGGTGCTGGTCAAGCTCCTCGTTCGCCCATCCGCCTGGGATGCGCGCGCGCCGATCGCTCAGGCTGCGCGCAGGTTGACCGCCTTCGGGCCCTTGCCCATGCGGTCCGGCTCGACGTCGAAAGTGACCTTCTGGCCATCGACGAGCGTGCGCAGGCCCGAGGCCTCGATCGCTGAAATGTGGACGAACACGTCCTTGGCGCCGCCGTCGGGCGTGATGAAACCGAAGCCTTTGGTCGCATTGAAGAATTTAACGGTGCCGGTCTGGGCCATTGGGGAAACTCCTTCACCCGTTCAGTCTTGGTGGTCCTGCCCGCCACCTGGCGTCGAGGGCAGTTCCTGGTGGTTGCTTTCGGCAGTCATGCATTGGCGCATGGTCAAACCCCCCGCCGAAAAACGGGGCCGTCAGAGATTCACAGTATCGGGGAAAGGTCGTCCAAAACGTTCCGCTCTCCGGGTCGCAAATGCCCGAACACAGAATTTATCGCACGGAAACGTGAAGGTTGCAAGATAGCGCCGCGGGCCGCCGCCCTTGGCGCATCCCGACGCAAAAATCGACCGATCAAAGCGTCGACCGGCCGCAAATAGGCTTCGTTGGCGGAAGGGTCATCGGCCCACAGCACCGGTCATGGATGGGCCAGGAGCGACGATTGCCGGGGACGCGGCTGGGGCCCATCGGTTCGGGTGTCGTTCTCTTACAGAAGCCGCAAACAAGGGTTGCAATTGGCGGTGGAATGACGACGATCACGCCATTGGGTGACTGATCCAAATCTTGTTTTGATCGATATCATCATCAACGAACCGCCACGCAGTCTTGGGCGGTACGGACCGGGACGGGGATCGAGGGAGAGACGATCATGAGGTTTCTTGCGGCGATCTTTTCACGGCAGGTTTTTGCCGTCCTTTTCCTGTCGGCAATTCTTGCCGCCTGCACGGTCGTCGTCGATGACGGACCTGGGCCGCGACCGCGTCCGCCGCGCCCTGAACCGCAATTCTGCACCAAGCAATACGAGCCGGTCTGCGCCCGGCGCGGCGGAGATCGCCAGACCTTCGCCAATGCCTGTCTGGCCGATCGGGCGGGTTACCGCATCGTGCGTGACGGCGCCTGTCACGGCGGTGATGGCGGTGATGGCGGTGGCGAGAAGACGTTCTGCACCCGCGAATATGCTCCGGTGTGCGCCCGCCGGCATGGAGAGATGCGCACCTTCCCCAACGCCTGCGAGGCGCGGGCCTCGGACTACCGCATCGTCGGCGAGGGGCCGTGCTGAGATTCTGCCGTCTCCCGCATGAGGGGAAGGCCATTATTTGTCCACGCCAACATAAGCTTTGCTCTTGAGCAGGCCGGCCAGATGAGCAGCGTTTGAGGCCGCCATTTCGATGGCTTCGGTAACCTTGGCGGGGGTTTTCGGCAGGTCGACGTAATTGACGTCATGCATGGCTTCACCGACCCAGTAGACGCCGCCATTGGCGGGAATGGTGAAGCCGACATCGTTCAGCGCCTGGAAGCACTCCGCATGGCAATGATGCGCGCCGTCCTCGTTGCCGACGATCGCCACTAGGGCCACCTTGCCGGCGGCCGGCATGCGGCCCTTGTCGTCGGTCTCCTCGAGAAAGGCGTCCATCCGCTCCATGACGCGCTTGGCGACGCTCGATGGTTGGCCCAACCAGATCGGCAAGCCGAGAATGAAGATATCGGCGGCCAGGATCTTTTCGCGCAGGCCAGGCCAGTCGTCGCCCCTGCCCATGTCGGAGAGCACGCCAGGCTTGATGTCATGATCAAGCGTGCGCACGACCTCGCCTTCCACGCCATGCGGTTTGAGCGCCGCGAGCAGATCGGCGATGATCTTGTCGGTGGACGATTTTTCCTTGTCGCCGGATGCTTTCAGCGAACAGTTGAGGGCAAAGGCGGTGAGGGACATCGCAAAACTCCTGCATCTGGTGTGCAGGCTCAACGCCGCGAGGCGTTTGCGGTTGCGCGGTGTGTCGGCTGGCCTCCGCTCAGCTGGCCGGATTGTCGGCCAGTTCGAGATTGTCTTCCGTGGTGACCCGTTCGTGGGTCTCCTGGTCGCTGCGGATGCGGTATTGCGGGGAACCGTCCTTGACCGGCAGCCTGCTCTTGATCTCGAACAGTTCCGCGGCCTTGTTGACCAAGCCGGTCCGGCTTTTCATCCGCACGGTCTGGCCGATGGCGAAGAGATGCGAGGGGGTGTCGGTGCGCGGTCGCGCATTCTGTTGAAAACGGATCATGCTGCATTCTCCCGGTCGCGCACCAGCGCGGTTTCGAGGTCCAGGTGGTCGATGGCGACGAGCTGGCTGGTGAGCGGGTTGTTCACCGCCTTTGCCGGCAGATGGATGAAGGTGGCGACGCGGCGCCAGGCAAGCCGCGACATGCCCTCGATCAACTCCTCGTCGTGATCGATGTCGTAGTCGCCGGCCGGCAGTTGTCCTTCCAGGCCACCGAGCATGAATGGCGCGGTGAAATGGGCGATGGAACGGGTGGTGCGGTCGGGCATTGTCCTGGCCTTTTGGGATGAGATTGGCGGGTCGAGAACCTCTGACGCCGCGAGATGCCAATTCTGGCCCAAACCATATGTGATATATAACGGAAATCGGCGCTCTATTCAAGAATAATAACGGAATTCCTTGCTTCGATTTGAAAAATAGACGGATATTAATTTTAGAATAAATCTGCTATGGCTGCGGATATCTTCGAAAATTTCTTGGAGACGTTCCGAGTTTTTCCTCGGCGCTTATGTTTTTATTTTTCAAAGGGGATAAAGCCATGGATTCAATCAGAACTTCGAAAGGGAAGAGCATGGCGATCAATCCGATCGTCAGGTCAATCGCCACGTACCCCATTGGCGCTGCCGGAAAGCCGATGGCCGTCCAGTCGGCGCGGCTGACCATCAGAAGGGACGAGGCGGCAAGGCGAACGATCTCCGATACCGATGGAACTGTGAGGCGGGCCAGGCAGGTTGCAGAGACCAATCGCCTGATTTGATCGCTTTCGCCGCGACGTGAGGCGCAGAATCAAGCAAAGCCTTGAACCTGTAACGCCGATGGCCTAGATCGCGGCAGGCGCACGAACACGGTAGGTGTCCCATCAACAGAGATCAGAGAAGAGCGGCGGGTGCGGGGACCAAGCCTGGCGCGGCCAAGTCTGGCGGGGGAGGACAGCCGCCGCTGGGCCTCGACCAGTATGTGCAGCAGGCATTGCAACTGCACCAGGCCGGGCGCCGGCAGGAGGCCGAGGCGATCTACCGCCAGGTGCTGACGCGTCAGCCCAAACACGCGGCCGCGGCGCATTTCCTGGGGTTGCTGCTGCACCAGACGGGGCGCAGCGAAGAAGGCATGGATTTCCTCGAACAGTCGGTTCAGCTGCAGCCGACCAATCCCGACTTCCTCAACAATCTCGGCACGGTGATGCGCGATCTGGGCCGTGTCGCGGCGGCGATCGATTTCTTCCGCGGCGCGGTGGACCTGCGGCCGGAGCAGCTCGCGGCGCGCGACAATCTCGGCTCGTCGCTTAAGCAGATCGGCCGGTTCGACGAGGCCGAGGACATCTATCGCGGCACGGTGCAGCGCAATCCATTCCACGTGCGCGCCCGTATCGGGCTTGCCGAAACCCTGCAGGAAGCCGGACGCCTCGACGAGGCGCTGGCTGTCTTCCAGGAGGCACTGACCATCCGGCCTAGGGATGCCGACCTGCTGCACGGACTGGGCGTCGGGCTGATGGAAAAGGGCAAGCTCGACGAGGCGACCGGCCTGTTCCGGCAGGCGGTGGCGATCCAGCCCGGCATGGCCCGCGCGTGGCTGATGCTGACGCAGGTCAAGCGCCAGAAGGAGCGCGATGCCGAAATGGCTGGCATGGAGGCGCAGCACGCCAAGGCGCCTCAGGACAGCCTGGCACGCATGCAGCTGTCGTTTGGCCTCGGCAAGGCCAATGACGATCTCAAGGATTATGGCAGGGCCTTCGACTATTTCGCCGAGGGCAATGCCATCCGCCGCAAGGGCATCGACTACGACCCGGTGAAGACGCGCGCCGAATTCGAGGCAATGAAGACGGTGTTCGATGCCGGTTTCTTCGAAAAGCACAGACCGAGCCCGATTGCCGACGACGCGCCGATCTTCGTCGTCGGCATGCCGCGTTCGGGTACGACGCTGGTCGAACAGATCATCGCCAGTCACCCCCAGGTCTATGGCGCGGGTGAGCTCAGCATCCTGAAGACGGCGGTCGGCAAGCAGTTCCCGTCGAACATGCCGGGCGGCTTCCCCTGGGGCGTGGCCGACACGGACGATAGGGATTTCGCCGAGGCGGGGCAGGCCTATCTGGACATGCTGCATGCCCGATATCCGCATATGCGCCACGTCACCGACAAGATGCCGGGCAACTTCCTGCTTGTCGGCTTCATCCACATGATGCTGCCGAAGGCCAGGATCATCCATTGCGCCCGCGATGCGGCGGCGACATGCCTGTCGATCTACAAGGTGCATTTCCGCGGCGACAGCCACCGCTATGGCTATGAGCTCGGTGAGCTCGCCGATTTCCACAATCTCTACACCGACATCATGGCGCATTGGCACAAGGTGCTGCCCGGCGTCGTGCACGATGTGCGCTACGAGGATTTCGTCGCCGACCAGGATGGGCAGAGCCGGGCGCTGATCGACTATCTCGGCCTGCCATGGGACGATGCCGTGCTGTCGTTCCACGAGACCGACAGGCCGGTGCGCACGGCGTCGGCCGCGCAGGTGCGCCAGCCCATGTACCAGGGCTCGGTCGATCTGTGGAAGCGCTATGGCGACAGGCTGAAACCACTGCTGGATAAGCTCGGATAGGCCGATAGCGCGGTAAGGCCGGCCTGCGAACGGCGGTCGAGCCGTCTCAAAGTTCCATGAAGGGCTGGAAGCCGCCGAAGATCATGCGCTTGCCGTCGAACGGCATCGTGGCCATATCGCGCTGCAGACGAGGGTCGGCCATCACCTTGGCCATCACCGCATCGCGATCCTGCCTGGATTTGTATACGGCCCAGGAGAAAACGACGATCTCATCATCCTTGGCCTGAACGGCACGCGGAAACGAGGTGATTTCGCCATAGGGCACGTCGTCGCCGATGCATTCGACATAGGCGAGCGCGCCATGTTCCATCCATATGGGGCCTGCGAGGTCGGCGAGCTTTTTATAGTCATCGAGATTTGCCTTCGGCACGGCAAGCACGAAGCCATCGACATAGGACATGGTGGTCTCCTCTTTGCTGAATTCGAACGCCGGGTCGGCGGGAATACACCCGGCGCGATTGGGCGCATCCCCTCGGCGAGGGGCGCGCTCGCTAAAGCCTATTCCGTCGGTGCGTTCATTGCCCATGCGACGCCGAAGGGATCCTTCACCTGGCCCCAGCGGTCGCCCCAGAACATCACCTGCAGCGGCGTGACGGCCTCGCAGCCGGCGTCGACGGCGCGCTTCCACCAAGCGTCGATATCATCCTTGCCGAGATGGAGCTGCAGCGTATAGCCCTGTGCCGCCTGGTGCGGATGGCCGTGTTCCGGATAGGCGTCGCCTAGCATCAGTGTCGAGCCGTTGATATAGAGATGGATATGCATGGTGCGGCCTTTTTCGTCCGCCGGGTAGGCAAAGACTTCCTCGGCCCCGAAAGCCTTCTTGTAGAACTCGGCCGCCTTGATGGCACCGTCGACCTGAAGATAGGGGGTCAATCCGCCAAGCACTTTTGGCCGGGGTCGGGTCTGGTCGGTCATTGCATGTTCCTCTTCACGTTTGTTTGGTCTTGCGCACCACAGGACGGATGAGACGACGGCAATCCTACAGGACGCCGAAAATTTTTGGCCGGGCGACAACCGATGGGTTGGGAAGGCGTGCAACGAACTTGCGTCGGCGGCTTCCAATCAGAGCGCAATTCTCTCGGCTCCCAAGCTAAAAGAGTTGGATTGCGCGCCGCCTACTCAGCCCGGAGACGACAATGATCCTCTATTATCAGACCCACTCACCTTTCGCGCGCAAGGCGCTGGTCTTCGCGCATGAGGCAGGCGTCGCCGATCAGCTCCAGGTCATTCATCACGAAACCAGCCCGACCTTGCACAACGCCAGTGTCCACGCCGAAAACCCGCTAGGCCAAGTGCCGGTGCTGCTGCGTCCGGGTGCGCCGGCGATCTTCGATTCCGACGTCATCTGCGCCTATCTCGATACGTTGCATGATGACCGGAAGTTGCTGCCGCAGGTCGGCGAGGCACGCTGGCAGGCGTTGCGGCTGCAATCGGCCGCCCAAGGCCTTGCGCAGACGGGCATCGCCTTGCGCTGGGAGACGGAAAGGAGACCCGAACAGCTGCGCTATGATGCTCTTGCCGAAGGATATCGGCAGAAGATCGAGGCGACCTACGACTGGGCCGAGGGCGCCCTTGACGACGAGGCGCCGCTCCATGTTGGACATATTGCGCTAGCCACCACGCTGTCCTGGATGGCGTTCCGTCATCTTCCGTCGTTTGGTTCGCGGGCGCGGCTGACGCGCTGGTTCGAGGCTTTCGAAAGGCGTGCGTCGATGCGTGCGACGCCGCTTTCGGGCGATACACATGATTGATTCGCGCTCGCCTGAGAGGCGGCGAGCGTCAACGGTTGTTCCGCGTGTCGAGGATTTCCGGAAAGCCGATATCCTTGCGCAGCGCGGCAGGCAGCGACAGCAGGATGCGTTCGCTGCGGTGACGGGCGCGCGCCGCGGCATACCGGGTTGCGATGCGGCCGATGGATGACAGGACGGACATGACGAATTCTCCCTGGTTTGGCGCCGGCATCATCGTGTCGGCATCCCAAGGACGGGGCCGCAACGGGCGATCCGACAGATTGCCCGGAAAATTTTTTGTCAGCATTTACATCTCGTTCAGGCGTCGCCGAGGAGAGCCTATGCGACCTTGAGCGTGGGAATAGCCGAAACATCGACCTCACGCTCGGCGTGCCAGGCATCGAAAGCCGCCTGCATCCGAAGCCAGATCGCGGCGCCGTCGCCGAACAGCTTCCCAAGGCGAGCGGCCACCGCCGGCGAAACCGGCTTCCTTTCGCGGATAATGTCATAGAGCTGCTGCCGGGATATCCCGAGCAGATTTGCAATTTCCACCTTGGT
Organism: Mesorhizobium australicum WSM2073; assembly: GCF_000230995.2. Lineage (NCBI taxonomy): Bacteria > Pseudomonadati > Pseudomonadota > Alphaproteobacteria > Hyphomicrobiales > Phyllobacteriaceae > Mesorhizobium > Mesorhizobium australicum. The sequence continues at coordinate 2,280,937 of NC_019973.1, forward strand.
CTTTCCAGTTGCCGGGATAATGTCCTCAAGCAGCGCTCCCGGGTGGGAGGGGCAACGCTCGATCGGACGCGTCGGCTCGTGCACGGTCATACGTCGAACTTCTCCAATCTGGCCGCCTCAGTGATATTGCTCGAAATCGACGCGGGCGGCGTCGTTACCGTCGAATTCAAATGTAATGCACCACGGACCATTGACGTGGACCGTGTAGCGGATGGGATCGAGGCCTTTCAGCGAATGGAAGTCGAAGCCGGGAAGGTTCATCTCCTCCGGCTTTTCCGATGCTTCCAGGCGGTCAAGCCGAACAAGGATGCGCTTGTGCATCTTGGCATCGATCTTGCCGGTTTTTCCGGTTTGAAAAAGGTCGGACAGCGCCTTGTTCTTGAACGATTTGATCATGACATATGTAAACAGATCGCTTACACAAATCAAGAACCCTGTAAGCAAATAATTTACAGGCATGCCGATCTCCCGCCGCTCAGCCGGTTCCCTCAGCCACCTCGCGGAAGAAGCTCTCCGGATCCTCGACTTCGGTCAGCTTCCGCTTCTCGATCAGCCAGAAGCGGTTGCCGATGGCGCGGATGAAGGAGCGGTCGTGCGAGGCGAGCAGACAGCTTGCCTGGTGCTTCAGCAACTCTTCCTCCAGCGCTTCCTGGCCGTCTATGTCGAGATGGTTGGTGGGCTCGTCGAGCAGATAGAAATTGGGATTGGCGAGCCTGAGCGCCAGCATCATCAGCCGTGCCTTCTGGCCGCCCGACAGAACACCGATCTTTTTCTCCTGCATCTCGATGACCACGCCGGCGCCGGCAAGCAGCGAGCGGGCGCGCTGTTCGCCGACATCGTAACGGCGCGAGACCATCGCCAGCGGCGTGTCGTCGCCGCTGATGCCCGACAGCGCCTGGTCGCTGTAGCCGAGCACGGTGGACGGCGTCACCTTCACATTCCGCACCGTGTCCGGCTCGAGGATGGCGTTGCGGATCATGGTGACGAAGCGCGACTTGCCGACGCCGTTGCGGCCGAGCAGCACGATGCGGTCGCCCTGGCAGATGTGGCGCTTGCCGGTCCTGAACAGCAGCGTGCCGTCGGGCGTTTCGACCGCCACGTCGTCAAGCGTGATCAGCACCTTGGCGTGGGTGCCGCGATTGGCGAGTTTGATCGCGCCCGCCGATTTCTCGCGATGAGCCGGATTGGCGGCCTCTTCCAATTTTTCCGCGCGCTGGTTGAGTTGCTTGGTCTTGACCGTCAGCAGGTCGCTGCCGGAATTGATGCCGATATTGTTGAGCTTGGCCGCCTGCCGGCGCAATTGCTGCGCCACCTTCATGTCGCGCTGGAACTTTCGTTCGGTCGACGCGTCAACCTCGTCCAGCGCCTCCCTGGCGCGGGAATAGGGGAGGGAGAACACCGGCGACTGTTCCGGGCGCAGGAACAGCGTCCGGTTGGTGGTGGCGTCTAGGAAGGCGCGGTCATGGCTGGCGATGATGACGGGCACCTCGCGCGGCAGCGCGTTGAGCCAGGTTTCCAATTGGCTGATGCGGGCAAGGTCGAGATGGTTGGTCGGCTCGTCGAGCAAAAGCATGTCGGGATCGGTGACCCAGACGCGGGCGATCAGCGCCAGCCGCTGCCAGCCGCCGCTCAGTGCCTGCATTTCTCGCCCGCGCATCGGCTCGGGCACGTCAAGCGAATCGAGAACCACATCGACGCGCCACATCTCGCTGTCGGCCTGTTCGGGCGGTAACGCCTCAGCCACAACCTCGTAAAAAGTGCGGCCAAGCAGGGCAGGGGCAACGGACTGCTCGACATGGCCGACACGCAGACCGCGCGTGCGGCTGATGTCGCCTGTCGTCGGTTCCAGTTCGCCGGTCAGGCATTTGAGCAAGGTCGACTTGCCGCGGCCGTTGGCGGCGACGATGCCGAGCCGGTCGCCGTTGCCGATGCTGAGGTCGAGATTGGAAAAGAGCGGCGCACTCATGGTGACGCCGAGGGATTTGAAGCTGATCAGGGCCATTTTGATTTCTCTGGTCTTGCCGGAATGCCGGCTCATGCACTTTGACGGTGCGCGTGCCGGCCATCAGGCCAGGCGTTGCACACCACGAAGGGCAGACCAAAAATCGAAGCGGGAAAACCCGGACCGTCCCTGGTCAGCCCTGCAAGCTGGCTCGCAGGGCGGAAATCGGGCCACGCTGACGATGGTGACGATAGAACGTAAACACGTGAGCCCTCCTTTCGAGACGTTCAAGTGTGACGACTGGCTACATCAAAGGCGAGGCTGATGGCAAGGCCGCCGCTTTCAAGCGGCGCGGGAAGGGGTCCAGCACCAGTATGCAGCCGCCGATGATTGCCACCGCGCCGAAGCCCTGGATCAGGGTCAGCGACTCGCCGAGCACAATCGTTCCAGCCAGCACCGCGATCGTGGTCACGGCGAATTCGACGCTGATGGTCCTGGTGGCTCCGATGCTGGCCACCAGCCGGAAATACACGACATAGGTCAATGCGCTCATCACGCAGGCCAGTATGGCCAGGTAGAGGAAGTCGACAGGGCGCGGCATGGCCGGCACCGGCACGGCGAGCAGCAGCGGCAGCGTCATCAGGCCGCCGAACAGGAAGGCGGCGCTGGTGAGTTCCAGCGAGCCGGCCGAGCGCAAATGGCGATTGGCGTAGTTGCTGCCGAATGCCGCCGAGAAGGAACTGAACAGCGAGGCGGCACAGCCGATCGCAAAGGATGCGGTGACCGGAACGGCGGGGAAACCGACCAGGACGATGATGCCGGCAGCGCCGAGCAGCAGTCCGGCCAGGCCGCGAACAGCGATGCGCTCAAGCCCCCAGAGCTGGCCGATGATCATCGAGAACAGCGGGATGGCGGCAACCAGGATGGCCGCCATCGCCGTGCCGATGCGCGGCGTGGCATAGGACAGGCCGATCAGCTGCGCCGCCACCGTCGTCGCGCCGACCATGGCGAAATGCCGCCAGCCGGCGCTGAAATCCAGCCGTCGCCGCGTCGCGGCGGCAAGCAGAAAGAGCGTGATGCCGGCGATCAGCGCGCGCAAGGTGACCGCGCCGACCCAGCCAAAGGCATGTACCACCTTGAGCAGCACCAGGAACGACAGTCCCCAGGTGACAGCCAGGAAGACGTAGGCGGCGATGTCTCTGGGTTTCATGGGGGAGTTGGCTGATGGTTTTCGGAGCGGAAGAGCAGAATTGAAAGGCCCGTATAGGTTCGTCCCACGACTGGCAAGGCGGCAAGAAAAGCTGATCTATATTGGAGGGACAGCGGGGGCGCGAAGAATTGCTACCGTCCGGGCCTGCCTGTCTTGCCCGGCCGGCGCTTTTCGCGGCGGGCGTCGCCTTGGTCCTTGTAGGAGCCGATGCCGGAGCGTTGACGGACGATAGGCTTGTCGGCATCGCCGCGATCCTTCGCGCCCCTCTCTGTCCTGCCGGACATCTCCTCCACGGGGGAGATTGGCTGTGGCTTCGCCGGCACTTTTCCTTCTACCGGTTTTTCGGTGCGGCGCACCGTCATCTCGTCGAGCGAGTTCTTCTTGAACAGCGGCTTGGTCGCATCGCCGGGGATGCCGAAGTCGGAGCCATGCGCTTCTTCCGCCGACTGCTTCTTGAACAGCGACCGCGACACCGCGCCTGACGGCGTCGGCATGTCGGTGCCAGGCCCCATGTCGTCCAGTGACGGCTTGGCGAACAGTGGCTTCTTCACCGGCACGGCGCCGTCGGCGCCCATCTCGTCGAGATCGGGCTTGCGGAAGAGGTTCGGCCTGGCGGCCTTGGCTGCCTCTTCGGCGGCGCGTGCCTGATCGAGCTTGCGGAACCGTTCCTGTTCCTCCAATGTCCGATGCTTGGCCACGCCCTTGTTGTGCTTGCCCTTTTCGCGGCCAGAGGCCGGACTTTGGCCTTCCACCTCGCGCGCCAGCGGATCGTCGGAGATCGACAATTCCATCTCGTGCAGCCGCTTGATCTCGTCGCGGATGCGGGCCGCCTTTTCGAAGTCGAGATTGGCGGCGGCGTCGCGCATCTGCTTGTCCAGCGCGTCGAGATGGGCCTTGAAATTGTTGCCCATCATGGCGCCGGCGCTGTCGGTGAACTGCGAGATGTCGGCGCGAACATGGTCCTTCTCGTAGACCGAGTCCAGAATATCGGAGATGCGCGACTTGACCGATTCCGGCGTGATGCCGTTGGCGGTGTTCCACTCCATCTGCTTCTCGCGGCGCCGGTTGGTCTCGGCCATCGCCCGCTCCATCGAACCGGTGACTTGGTCCGCGTAGAGGATGACCTTGCCGTCGACATTGCGGGCGGCACGGCCGATGGTCTGGATCAGCGAGGTTTCCGAACGCAGGAAACCTTCCTTGTCAGCGTCGAGAATGGCGACGAAGCCGCATTCGGGAATATCGAGGCCTTCGCGCAAAAGGTTGATGCCGACCAGCACGTCGAAGGCGCCGAGGCGCAGGTCGCGCAGGATCTCGATGCGCTCCAGCGTGTCGATGTCGGAGTGCATGTAACGCACGCGCACGCCCTGCTCGTGCAGGTATTCGGTCAGGTCCTCCGCCATGCGCTTAGTCAGCACGGTGACCAGCGTGCGGTAGCCGGCCTTGGTCGTCTCGCGGATCTCGCCGACGACGTCGTCGACCTGGGTCTTGGCCGGACGCACCTCGACCGGCGGATCGATGAGGCCGGTCGGTCGGATGACCTGCTCGGCGAACACGCCGCCGGACTGCTCCATCTCCCAGCCGCCGGGCGTTGCCGAGACAGCGACCGAAAGCGGGCGCATAGCGTCCCATTCCTCGAAGCGCAGCGGCCGGTTGTCCATGCAGGAAGGCAGGCGGAAGCCGTATTCGGCAAGCGTCGCCTTGCGCCTGAAGTCGCCGCGATACATGCCGCCGATCTGCGGCACGGTGACGTGGCTCTCGTCGATGAAGACCAGCGCATTGTCTGGAATGTACTCGAACAGCGTCGGCGGCGGATCGCCCGGCTGGCGGCCGGTGAGGTAGCGCGAATAGTTCTCGATGCCGGCGCAGGAGCCGGTGGCTTCCAGCATTTCGAGGTCGAAGCGGCAGCGCTGCTCCAGCCGCTGCGCCTCGAGCAGGCGGCCGGCGCGCTCGAGTTCCACCAGCCGGTGCTTGAGCTCTTCCTTGATCGACTTGATCGCCTGGTTGAGCGTCGGGCGCGGCGTCACGTAGTGCGAGTTGGCGTAGATCTTGACGCTCTTCAACTCGCCGGTCTTCTGGCCGGTCAGCGGGTCGAACTCGGTGATCGCCTCGATCTCGTCGCCGAACATCGAGATGCGCCAGGCGCGGTCCTCAAGGTGGGCCGGGAAGATCTCGATCGTGTCGCCGCGCACGCGGAACGAGCCGCGCACGAAATTGATGTCCTGGCGCTTGTACTGCTGGGCAACGAGGTCGGCGAGCAGAGCGCGCTGGTCGAGCCGGTCGCCGATCTGCATCTGGAAGGTCATCGCCGTGTAGGTCTCGACCGAACCGATACCGTAGATGCAGGATACGGAGGCGACGATGATGACGTCGTCGCGCTCGAGCAGCGAACGCGTCGCCGAATGGCGCATGCGGTCGATCTGCTCGTTGATCGAGGATTCCTTCTCGATGAAGGTGTCGGTGCGCGGAACATAGGCTTCCGGCTGGTAATAATCGTAATAGGAGACGAAATACTCCACCGCGTTGTCGGGGAAGAATTTCTTGAACTCGGAATAGAGCTGCGCGGCCAGCGTCTTGTTGGGCGCCAGGATCAGAGCGGGGCGCTGCGTCTCCTCGATCACCTTGGCCATGGTGAAGGTTTTTCCGGAGCCGGTGACGCCGAGCAGCACCTGGGTGCGGTCGTTGTTGTCGACGCCCTCGACCAGATCCTTGATGGCGGTCGGCTGGTCGCCGGCGGGCTCGAAATCCGACACCATCTTGATGGCGATGCCGCCTTCGGATTTTTCCGGCCGGGCAGGGCGGTGCGGCGTCCACAGCACGCCGTCCTTGTGCAGCGGATTGCCGGATTCGATTAGCGCCGAGAGCGCGGCCACCGTGGCGGTGACGCCACTGGACGACATCGTCTCGGCTTCTTCCAGCGAGATGTCGAGCCCGGCGACCGGATTGAGGCCGGCCGCCGTGCGTTCGCGGGCCGACGCGGCGCCGCCCATCGAGGTGCCGCGCGCGGTGCGGCCCGGCGCGGCGGAGCGCTCGGGTATTTTCTTCGGCGGCTTGGCGCCGCCGCCTTTGCCCGCGGCGCTTCCTTCCCGTTCAGCCTCCTGCTCGATCTGCTCGGCCCAATCGGCGATCGAGCCGGTCAGCGGCGTGCCCGACAATTCGGCCTGCGGCATCTCGGCGAAGCCGCCTTTGTGCAGCGGTTCCGAGGCGTCGAGGAAATCGGTCAGCGGGCTGCGCCGCTTCGGCGCGGCGCGGTCCTCATTCGCCGTCGGCGGCGTTCTTTTATCGGGGGATTTGGCCATGTCCCGAATATGGGATTTCTCGGCCAAAATGGAAAGAGCGCGATGAGGACGGGCCGGCGGTCGCGTCAGGCTCCTGACAGAAGGCTGTCAGGAGGTGGCGGACGGTTTCGCCTTATCTCAAGCGCCGCTTCCGTTCGACGCGACCCGGGTCGCCGATCCGTTCAGGCGATCCACCACGACGAGGCGGGTGACCTTGCCCTTCTTGAAGGCGGCGAGGAAGCGGGAATAGTCCCTGAAGACGACGCAGCCATTGGATTCGGCGCGACCGCCCCGCAGCATGTAGGTATGCGCGAGCAGGCCGTTGCGGTTGTATTTGTTGCCGCCGCTCGTCGGGGTCAGGCGGATCGCCTCGACGCCGTGGAAGCGGGATTCGCGCAGCGACAGATTGTAGGTGTTGGGCGGCGTCGGGCCACGGTCCTTGACGTGGACATAGCGCGGCTGGTCGACCATTGCGCCGAGGCCGGAATGCGCCTCGAGCCGCTGGCCGTCGGGCATGTAGACGGTCTTGGCACTGATGTCGTAGACGGCGACGCCATGGCCGGCGCCGCTTCCGGCGCTCGGGCCGTTGAACAGGTTCCTGAACGCCTGGCCGAGGCCGCCCGAAGGCGTGTCCGGCTTGGCATAGGCCAGCACGTCGCCACCATCACGGGTCCGGCCTTGCCGGGCCGGCTGCCTGGCTTGCTGGACGGGCTTCGGCTGGGGCGCCGGCTTCTGCTCCAAGGTCCTGGGCTGTGCGGCCGGCTTGTCCTCTTCCACGATCCGGGGTTGCCGCGGCGCGTCATATTGCGGGCGGCGGGTCGGCAGCGGCACGTCGTCGGTGAGCGCATCCGGCAGCGAAGCGGCGTCGCCCGGCTGTTCCTGCTGGGTCTCGACAGGCGCCACCGCGACATCGGCGGAGGATTCGGTCATCGGCAGCGGCGAGGCGAAAGCTTCGTCCTCGACCGGCATCGACTCGACCAGGGCAAGCGCCAGCTGCGCGTTGTCGGGCGTTTCCGACTGGGCAAAGCCCATCGGCGCCGGCGCGGTCTGCACGACGGAACCCGTTTCGGCGCGGGCGAAGCGTTCCGCCGCCGGAGCCGGCATGTCGTTGGACAGGCTGGCCATGACCTGGACGGACGGCACGAGGGACGCCTCGGTGATCCGTGGAGTGGCGCTGGAAATCACTGGATGGGTGCTGGCCGCGGTCGCAGGCTTTCCCGCGCCGGCGAAGGCAGCGGCGAGCTTTGTCGGCGACAGCGACGCTTCCATCAGTTCGAAGCGCTGCTGCGATTTCGACTTCGCCGGCGTTGGCTTGGCCTGCGCCACCAGGCGCCCGGATTTCTCCGCCTTGGAGGTTATCGCGGCCAGCTTGAAGCAACTGGCACCGCACTGTACGGCATGGTCGTGCAGCGCCTGCGCGCCGCCATGCGCATTGGCTGTCATGAAGGGCGCCGAAGAGCTGAGGAAATGCTGCTTCAGCGGATCGGCGAGAGCGAGCGTGCCCGGCATGGACAGCGTCTGCGGCAGGCCGACCGACGTGACCGAAAGCGAGGCACCGACAGAGCTAAGGCCGGCCATGGTGCCGATCAGCCATAGGCCGACGGCGGCGCTGACGCCCGGCACCGCAATCCAGCGGACAACCCGTTCAGGGGTGAAGGATGAGGCACGTGGCGCTTCGAAGGCGGTCTCGCCGCTGCAACGCCTGTCCCCGACAATTTTACGACTCAACAACGCCATGCAACCAATCTTGCTCCAATCGGCTCCCACGTCCGCGGCTGTGATAGCCGCGACGACCATTCTGTGAGTGATCCCAGGTGGTCCCCGACGCGTTTGCCGCGCCTGTCGTTAGTTGCCGATTGCTTCAAAATATGGACAAAGTTGGTTAACCAATCCCTCTCAAAACCAATCGAGAGACGTGGACTTTGTGCCGAAAAAGGCTCGTCCACGACCATGCACGCGGTATTGCAGCCCTTCCAAGGCTTTTTTGCTGCCTGTTTTTGCCGGGCGAGTCAAGCGAAACAGCCTTCGCTAATCCTCGCAAAAGGCGATTCGGCGCTTCCGGGACAGTGAGGCACGCCAAATGCCTGTCGGCCGGGCGCCCCAACGCCGGTTCTTATTGTCGACGGCTCCATGACGGCAGGGCACCATTGATGTCGGTGCAGGCGGCCGCCATGAGCACCGTCGCCAGGGAGCTATTTCTAGGCGCTGTCCGTGATTCTCTACTTTGGATTAGTCGAAGTTCGGCTGTCCGCGCCGCTCAGTTGAACCACAGTGCGAACGTCAAAAACCCGCCACCTGCAAACTCGCGCTGAATCTGGTCGAAATCCTCGGTGGTCAGGATCTTGCCGCTCTCCAGATAAGGCGCGATGCCGGGACCGGTGATCGAGAGTACGAGGTCGAAGGGTTTAGGCTCGTCGAAGAAGCGCTTCATGTTGATGCCTTTGCCGGTGATGCGGAAGTGCGGCAGCAGCGCGCGGCCTTCGAGCAGGTCCTCGGCCATCGTCAGGGTCGCGAGCCAGGCCTGCACCTGCTCCTCGCCGACTTCGAGGCCGGTGAGCGGGTTCTCGCCCTTTTGCTGCGGGCCGGGCAGCCATTCGCGGTCATTGTCGGTCTCGGCGCGGATCGCCTTCCAGTCCTCGCGCGACAGCCGGATCATTTCGAGCAGCTCCTGGCGCGCCGCCTTGCGGCGTTCCGGTTCGACAACCGGCCAGTTGACGAGATGCACCATCGAGATGAAGTCGGCGATGCGCCATTCCGAGGAGAAGATGCTCGAGCCCATCTCGCTTGGCGGCGGCACGAGGATGTCCTGCAACGGCAGCTTGGCGCGCGGAAACAGCATGTGGAACGAGCCGTCGAACGTGCCCTTGAAATCATGCGCCAGCCAGAAATCGGCCTGCGCCATCAGGAATTCGGCATAGCCTTGCAGCCAATAGCCGTCGGCGCGGTCGAAGCGGAAGGTGAGCGCAGGGGCTGTATCGCCCTGGGAGATGCCGCCGCGCGACAGCGCCGCCATGATCGCCGCCATGCTTTCATCCGGTGCGATGGTGCCGTCCTCGTTGAGGTCGATGCCGACATGGGTGAGGTCGATGACCATGCCGATATCGGCATCGGCCGGCACCGAACCAAGCGTGGTGGCGGACTTTGCCAGCCGGTCACGGAAGGCCACCAGTATGGCGCGGAACTCTTCGTAGGTCAGCGGCTCGGGATTGGGGTTCGCCGGTACCGGCAGCCGCATCAGCGGCAGCATGAAGGATTGCGGGCTCTCGAACCCATGGCGATGCAGGCCGCTGGCCAGCAGTTCCAGCGCGGTGAAGAACTCGCCGGCGCCGGCGGCATAGGCTGACGCTGGATCTTTCGGCGCGGCCGCTTCCAGTGTCGACAGCGCGCCGTCGCGCGCGGCCACGGTCCTTGCCTCGAACAAAGCTGTTGCCGCTTCGGGCATGGCCGCCGATGCGGACGACAGCGGCACGAGCACAATGAAAGCCGATGCCAGCAGGCTTGCTATTCGTGTCATCTTTTCCCTCCCATTTGTCGCGGCGACCATACACAGATTTACGACGCCGCGCCTGTCGATGCCGGCACGCTGTCCACATCGTTGCATGAATGTCGCCGGGCACGCTTCAACCGGTCCGGCGGACGGTCTACAGAAGGCCAACGATGAGGCGTGCCGTGTCGAACTATCCGCTCTCCTACGAACTGTCCTGGCTGCCGCGTTTCCTGAAACCGTCGCTCGGCGGTGACGTCACCGGATTTGCGCCGGCGGCCGGGACGCTGATGGACCCGCTACCGAGACAGATGGTGCGGCTGGCCTTCATCGGCGACATCTCGGCGGTAGCCAACCGGAGCGCGCCGGACTGCGATCCGGCGATCAAGGCGCTGCTGGGCACGGCCGACCTGGTGATCGGCAATTGCGAAAGCCCTGTCGTCGACAGGCCGAGCGCCGTGCTGGGGACAAAGCTCGGTACGCATCATGCGATGAGCGAACGCTTTCTGGCCGAGGCACTCGCGGCGGTTGGCATCAGGCGCGAAAAACTGGTCCTGTCGCTGGCCAACAATCATGTGTTCGACCAGGGCGTCGCCGGTTTCGACGCGACGGTCGCGGCGTTGAAGCGGCTCGGTGTCGGCACCATCGGCCTCGTCGCCAAGGGTCCGGTCGAACGCTTCGCTGCCGGGCCGCTCGCTCTCGGCTTCGCCGCTTTCACGCTCTGGCGCAACGCCGACGAGAGACTGTTTGCCGACCGCGTCTCGATGGAAGGCGATCCGGCGCGCTGGCCGCGCGAGGCTAGTGCTGGGGTCGATCTCCTCTGTGCCGTGCCGCACTGGGATTGGGAGTTCCGGCATTTTCCGCGCGCCGCAACCCGGGCACTGGCGCGGAGGCTGTCCGGACAGGGCGTCGGTCTGATCGCCGGCCATCACGCGCATGTCGTTCAGCCGGTGGAGCGGATCGGCGGGACGGTGATTGCCTATGGACTCGGGGATTTCCTCGGCACCGCTTTTGCCCGCCAGCCGTGGCCGGGGCGGATTGGTGGGATTTTCATCGTGGACGTCAGCGCCGATGCGGAGACGCGCGGCGCTGTCGCGTCCTACTGGTTTCATCCCTTTGTGCGCTTGCGTGCGGGAGACCACGAACGGCTGCTGCCGGTCGAGGCATTGGACGAGCCCATGCGGCAAAAAATCGAGGGCCGCCTGGACGCGATCTTTCCTGCTTCCCTTGTGGACGCGTCGCCCTGACCGCGTGACAGGTCCACGACAGGGCAGGGGTAAGCGCTGGCGACTTTCCCGCGAAAATGGCTATCATGCGGCAACACTGGCGGCGGGGATTGGCGATGGAGACAGCGGATTTCATGCCGGGCGCGGCTGCTATCGCAGCCATTAAGAAAGACATCGAGGTCTACGAAGCGAAAAGGGCCTCGGTGGCACGCGCGGCCAAGTGGCGCGCACCGTTGTTCGTTGGCCTGGTGGTCGTCTTCGTGGCGCTCATTGCGTGGCTGTTCAACAAGGTCGCCGATCCCAACGAGCAATGGTTCTCAACGCCGCACGTATTTCTGTACGTGGTCGGCTTCGTGGTGGCGGTCGTGCTTTATTTCCGGGCGATCAGGCCGGCGGCGAGGCTGCAGCAATCGTTTCGCCAGACGCTGATGCCGATCATCTTCGGCTTCATTGGGGATATGCGCTACCAGCATGACGTGACGCCGCATTCTTTTGACCGATTGCCGCGCGAGACCGTCGGCGGTTTCACCATGAGCCGCTTCGACGATATCATCTCCGGACGATATGACGGATTTGCGTTCGAACTGTACGAAGCCGACCTATGGGACGGGGGCGCCACCAAGAACAAGGCCACCACATTCAAGGGCGTCGTCGTCGCCTTCGAAACCATCGAGCCGTTTCCAGGAATACTGGTCGCGGCGCGACGTGCCAGTGGCGTGATCGGCTTTTTCCGCGGCATGTTCGCGCCCAGGATGCAGGAACTGCCGTCCGGCGTGCCGGAGCTCGACGCCGCCTACGAGTTCCGCACCAACAATGTCGAGGCGGCGCGGCCGCTGGTGACCGGCCGGCTGGCGCAAGCGCTGAAATGGCTCGGCGAAACCTGGCCGGACGAGCCCGCGCGCGTCGCGCTCAACGGCAGCGATGGTTTTCTGCTCCTGCCGCAGCCGAAGAATTTTTTCGAGCTACCTGATATTTCGGTGCCGCTCGACTACGCCAGCCATGTCGCACCGATGATTTCGGACCTGGGTGCCATGCTGGCGACCGCGGCACTGGTGCGCAAGATCGGCGCAAGCTAGTCCGGTTGGGCAAACGATCAACAATCGTAACCGGATTTGTCGCGCAGGTAGTCCGCTTCTTCCTTCGACATCCTCTTGAACATCACACACACGGTGAAGCTCCCTACTTGCCGCCCGTCGTGTCTATATCCCCAGTCCGAAATATCGTCCCTGGTGAATTCTATCTCCTGGCCGAGGACGACATTGCGCACAGCTGCCGGTTCGTTTGCCAATATGCCGACGAACCCCGTTTCGGTACGCTGGAACGGGATGACCCAGAAGTGCTCGCTGATATCCCCATCGCGCACCTCGACCTTCAATTTGAACCTGTCCGTCCCAGAGGGCGGCGTTCCGGCCAGGGCCAGGAACTCATCCAGGCTGGCAAGAGCCTTTGCAGTCGCCGTCGCCATCTCGGGGTCGTCCGTAGCAAACATAAGCGCTTTGTCATCGTTCGGAATCGCGGCTTGCGCGCCGGCCGATCCCGGAGCACACGCCAACATCATCAAGGACATCATGGACCGGACTGCAAGCTTCATGGAAAGGCCCCCTCATGGTAACGGCGCACCATCCGGCATCCGTTCCAGATTTGCAACCGGAGCGCGAGTTTTCTCCATTTCAATTGGCGATCTGAACTGATCCATGACACAAAATGTGTATCGACAACCGCTCGGCGGTCTGTTTCGTGATGCTGCTCGAGACGGATTGCGGCGGCCTCGCCGTGATCGCAACCGCTCGCCACAATCCCTCTAAACGACTCTTTTCGCGAACGGAAATGCGCTCGCCGGGGGAACCGAAGCGGCCCGGAATGATGTCGGCCGCAGACAATATGTCGGAATTAAGCTTATGATATCCTTTGCGAAAATTCACCCAACGTGATTTGCCGATGATAGCTGTTTCGTTCCAGTTTCGGGCCGTTCGGTGCTGCCCTCTCCCAAGCGGTACCGGAAAACCGAAACAGCACGGAGTGATATCCATGAAGAAGACCCTCGCAACCACCGCCGCTTTGCTCGCCTTCCTCGGCACGGCCTATGCCGCGACCGTTCAGGGCACCATCCAGGCGGTCGATCCGACAACCAAGTCGGTCACCCTCGACGACGGCAAGATCTACCAGTTGTCGCCCGATGCGTCGGTCGGGAAACTGAAGGTCGGCGCCAAGGTGGCGGTGACCGTCGACGACAAGACCGGCATGGTGACGTCGATCAAGAAGGCCTCATAGAGACTGCCGACCGGACTTTGAGACCCTTGATCCAATCTGGCCGGTTCCTTGGGAACCGGCCATTTTCATTGGGTTGGACACTCACCGCCAGGCGACGACGGTGGCGGAACGCCGTTGCGGCAGCGCCGCTATGGTTTTTGCCAAAAGGCCGCGCTATTCCTTGGCTGCGGGGGGATCCGATGGCCGAGGAACAAAAGGGATTGCGCCTGTCGCGGCGGCTGCTGCTGGGGGCGGCTGTTTTTGGCGGCGCCGTGCTGTGGGGCGGCACCACCGTGGCGCGGCTGGCGCGAGGCCCGTCAGGGCCGAAGAACAGCGGACGCATCGCCGATGTAGACGGCATCGCACTGCCGCTGAAGCCGATCGGGAGCCCGCCCGCCTTCGATCCGTCGCTGCCCTGGCTGGCCAAGGGCGGCGACATCAACGATGCCAGCGGTCTGTCGAGGACGCCGATCTATGGCGTCGTCGAGGTCAGCGAGGAAGAGCATATCGCCAAGGCGCTCGCCTTCGCGCGCGCCAACGGGCTGAAAGTGTCGCTGGCGGCCATCCGCCATTCGATGGGCGGGCATGCTTTCGACGACAATGCGCTGGTCCTGGATATGAGAAAGTTCAACAAGGTTACGGTGGACGCCGCGGCCAAGACCATGACCTTGCAGCCGGGCGCGTGCTGGCACGACATCCAGACCATGCTGCATCCGCGCTTCGCGGTGAAGGCGATGCAGTCGACCGATATCTTTTCAGTCGGCGGCTCGCTGTCGGTGAACGCGCATGGCATGGACCATCAGGCGGGCTCGGTAGCCGGCTCCATCCGCTCGATGCGGGTGATGCTGGCGGACGGGTCGGTGACCATCTGCTCGCCAACCGAAAACATCGAGCTGTTCCGACATGTCGTCGGCGGCTACGGTCTGTTCGGCGTGGTGCTGGAGGCGACGCTCGATATCGTCGACAATGCCGTCTACCGCACCTCGCGCGAGATCATCAAATCCGACGATTTCCCGAAATTCTTCGCCGAGGTGCTGGAGCCGAACAAGGACATTGGCCTGTTCTACGGGCACCTGTCGACGGCGCCGGGCAATTTCCTCGAGGACATGATCGTCTACCGCTACGATAGAGTGGCGGAGCAGCCGCCGGCCGACCAGCCGGCGCTTGGCGAACCCGATGGCGTCGGCCTGAAGCGGGTGATCATGAACATGGCCAAATGGGGCAGCGCGTTCCAGGAACTGAAATGGTTCACCGAAAAGACGCTGGAGCCGAAATTCGAGAGTTGTACGGTGCCGCGTAGCTCGGCGCTTGCCCAGGGCGAGGCCTGTCTCGTCACCCGCAACAACCCGATGCACGATTCGGTGCCGTATCTGTTCAACGACCTCGTGAATGAGACCGACATACTGCACGAATATTTTATTCCACGCGCGAGCTATAATCCATTCATCGCGGAAGCGCGCGAGATCCTGCGCAACCAGGATCTGCCGGTGCTCAACGCCTCGGTGCGCATCGTCCACAAGGAGGACGTGGCGCTGACCTACGCGCCGGAGCCGGCCTATTCGCTGGTGCTCTACATCAACCAGCCGGCCGATGCCGATGGCAATGCCAGGATGCGGGCGCTGACGCGGGCGCTGATCGACGTGACGATCAAGCATGGCGGGCGCTTCTTCCTGCCCTACCAGCTGCACTACACGGCCAAGGAATTGCTGGCGTCCTATCCCGAACTGCCGGCCTTCCTGACGGCAAAGCGGCACTATGACCCGGCGGAATTGTTTTCCTCGACCTTCTACCGTGCCATCAAGGCGCTGAGCGGGACGGTGTAGACGGCACGCGGGCCGTCCTACAGGCCCGTCGGCATCAGCCCCGCCAGCCAGTTCACGGAGCGCTTTGCCGCGTCGGCGGTTGCCGAGGCGGCGCGGCCGAGATCGGTCTTGACCACGGCGTAGCCGTTCTTCGTGCGATAGAGCACGCCGGTTCCGCCGTCGACCACCTGTTCATAGGCGACGGGCCGGGCAGCGGCCGCGTCCAGGGCCGTCGTGGGCGAACCGACCGGGACGCTCGGCCGATGGCTGAGTTCCGGCGGCAGCGGGCTTTCCGTCCTGACGGTCCGGCTGGCGGGCTTCAGTTCCGGGCCCGACGCGATCGCGGCCAGGTGCAGGGAGGACGCCGAGCCCTTCGCGCGGCAGATGCCGGACACCAGCGGATAATTGAAATTGCGCTCGTGCAGGATCTGGCTCTTCATCGCCGCTTCGCAATCGGCGATGGTCGACCACTTGGCCGGCGTCTCGCCGATATATTCGCACAGCTTGGCGTCGCAGTCGCAGCCGACAATGGTCATGGCGACAAGGGCGGTCTTGATCACGGTCTCGTCCCTTCGAGATGCCCCCCGGCAGCCCAGTCAGGCATGTCGCGCCTTCAGGCCGACATGCGATCTTCCATTGCGCGCGAACAAGGCGGGATTTTGCCGCGATTGTGGAATGAGCATGACGGCTCGCCGATCCTGGCCAGGCGTGGCTGAAAAGCCTCAGTAGTCGTAGACGTGTTCGAGCCTGGCGCCGGCCTTGATCAGCGACGGCAGCACCAGATGCAGCTTGCGCACGGCCACGACCATGCCGGTGCGGCGTGTCGAGGGGTCCGCCGGCAGCGGATAGCTGAACAGGATGCGCATGCCTTCGGGAATGGCGATCGTATCGGTCGACAGCACCGTGACCATGATCTCGTCATTGCCGCCGATCTCGACAAAGGAGACACCCTTGTCGATCAGCCGCGGGATCATGTCGGTGAACACCTGGTAGCGCCTGGTGACGAAGACGGTGCCGTCCGCGCCGTAATCGCGTTCCAGCAAGGTGTCGGGCTCGTTGCGGGTGGCTTCGCCGACCGGCCCCCTGGCCCAGACATGGACATCGAGGAAGGCTGGGTCGGAGGTCGCGGCAAGCGCCTTGGTGATCAGGTCGGCATAGCCTTGCTTGATGGTGTCGGCGAGACCGAAGGCAAGCTTGCGTTCGCTGGTGCGGACGGAACTGTCATCAGGCGCCGGCTGCACCGCGAACAGCCCGGCGCGCTTCTCGGCATAAGGGAACTGGTACCACGGCACCTGATCGAGGAAAGAGGCATACTCCGCGGCCATCTTGGCCTGGTAGATGTCGGCCGCCGTGCGCTTGGCTGACGTCGCCTCGGTGATGCGACCGACCGTGTTCTCATAGGCCCATTGCAGGATATGCTCGATCGAATGGCTGGTGCCGATGATGACCAGCATCTGGTGGTTGGCGTAGTTGAACCTGTAGGGAGAACTGGCGCGGATCACCGTGGCATAGTCTTGCCAGAAGCGGCCGACATAGGACCAATAGGGAAAGCCGCTCGGCTGGTCCTTGGCGACGAAACCGGCATATTCGCGCGCGGCGTAGACGATCGCCCATTCCGGGTAGGTGAGGAAGGTCGACTCCTCCGGCCGCTGGTAACCGGGGATTTCGGCGCGCACCTTGTCGGCCAGCGCCTTGGGCGGCGCGCCGTCGGCAATGCCGGGCAGCGGCGTCCTGTCGAGCGCCGGCGTCGTCAGGAAGCCATAGGCCAGCCCGGCGATCGGGATCAGGATGACGATGACGATCAGCCAGAGGATCGCCTTGACGATGCGCTTTATCAAGCGGAACAGGAACATGGCCCGTCAGGCCGTGGCGAAGTGGTCGTAGATGCGCTTCGACAGCCAGAAGCCGATATAGACGGCGATGCCGCCAATGACGATGTGCGGCAGGTTGGCGAAGAAGCGGGCAGGGAATTCGATGTCGTTGAGGGAGTGGAAGCCGTTGATGAAGATACCGGCATCGAGGCAGCCTGAGCCGGTGATCAGCCCGAGCACGCCGTCGAACAGGTAGACCGAGCCGAACAGCTTGAAATAGAACACCGCCTGGCGATGCGAGATGAAGGCGGCGGCCAACGCCCAGACGCCGGAGAAGGCGTGCAGCAGGTCGTCGTACCATTGCAATGAGAACAGGCCGAACAGATTGCCGTCTGCATCGTTGAAGGCCGGAATGTAGCCGATGGCCACGACGCCGAAGAACAAGAACGCGTAGGCGACTGCAAGCTTCTGGATCAGCGTCATGAAGTATCCCCCTTCTACGAGCCCATTTGTAAACGCTACTCTGCCAGCCGCCTGACGCGGTTTTCTGCGCTTCCGCGTTCTACTGCACCGCAGTAGAACTGTGCTCACGGACCCAAAGGTCCGCTGTGCTTCGGTTCTCGAAAACCACGCCATCCGACTCGGCAGAGCGCGTTTTCAAACGGGCTCTGACGACGTCGAACGTTAGCTGATTTTGCCGCCGGTTGCAGCCCCAACCGGAAACACCGTAAAAATTGCGTGGGAGAGCCAAAAGACAGTCGGCGCCGGGATTTCTCCCAGCGCCTCCCTGTCAGATCAGGACACGGTCGCGGCAGCAACTTCCGTAAAGTCGTCGCGCCATGCCGGCCTTGATTTTGACGGTCCTGCCAGAAGCCACCCGAGAGCAGCATCCGTTCCAGACCACGCCGGTCTTGGCCCTCGCGGGCCTTTGCCCTGCGTGCCATCGAAGGTTTTTGCCGTCCTTCATGGCAGCATCGGTCCGCCGTCGGCGTTGGCACGCTTTCCGCGGCCCCGTAGGTCTCGGCTTCCGTCCCTTGAACAAGCAAGCCTGCTCTCGTTCCGGGCCGTACGGGCCTCAGGAAATCCGCCTTTCACTTCGCCTTTCGGCTTGATGATCGGTAGCCGCCTGAGATGGGTTCAATTTACGCCGGGTAAGGGGTTTGGGGAATGGCCGCGCCCCTGTGGATAGCGGGATTATCGGGGACCAATGCCAGAAACCAGGGAAGTTCAAGCGCGAAGGCCTTAGACAGCCTGCCCCCGCGCTTTTTGGGCCGAAAGCGCCCTTGCTCCGCCGGCCGGTACGAGTTTGAATGCCGGCAAAGGATCGGGCATCCAGGTCCGGCGCCGGGGAGGGCGAAACTTGAAGGTCGGGGTGGTGCTCAATCCGATTGCCGGCGGCGGCCGGCTGAAACGGCATTGGCCTGACGTCGCCGCCGCGCTGAAAAAACACTTCGGCGATTTCGAACTGCGCGAGACGCAGGCCGAAGGCGACGCCGAGCGGCTGGCGCTCGATCTCGCGGCAAACGGCTTCGACCTGGTGATCGCGGCCGGCGGCGACGGCACGGCGAGCGAGGTGGCCGACGGCTTGCTGCAGGCCCGCGAGGAGGGCGGCAGGACGACCGAGCTTGGCCTGCTGCCGTGCGGCACCGGCATCGACTTCGCGCGCGGGCTCGGCCTGCCGAAGGAGATCGGCGCGACGCTGGAACGGATTGCCGGGGCGAAGGCCAGGGCGGTCGATGCCGGCCGCATCTGCTATATCGACGACCATGGCGCGCTGGCCAGCCGCCACTTCATCAACATCGCCAGCCTTGGCCTGTCGGGCGCCACTGATCGCGCCGTCAATGCCGACAAGCGCAAGGGCAGGATGTCGGCCAAGGCGCTGTTCCTGTGGCGCACCGTGGTCGAGTTCATCCGCTACCGCTTCCAGGACGTGCGGATCACAGTCGACGACGGCACGCCGGTCGAGGCGCGCATGGCGCTGGTGGCGGTGGCCAATGGCAAATTCTTCGGCGGCGGCATGATGATCGCGCCCGATGCCGAACTGACCGATGGACGGTTCGACATCGTCATCCTGCGCGCGGCGGGCAAGCTGAAGCTGATCTGGGACATCCGCCTGCTCTATGGTGGGCGGCACCGCAACCATCCAGCGATCACCATCCTGCGCGGCAGGAAAGTGGTTGTCGAACCGCTCGGCGACGTCGAGAAGAATGGCGCGCTGGTCGACATAGACGGCGAGTCACCGGGGCGCATACCCGCCACCTTCGAGATCCTGCCTGGTGCGTTGCTGGTGAGATATTGAATCAAGGCACAGCCCGGCGGTGGAGCGTCTCAACGTCGTCATCCCAGGGCGAAGCAGGAGCGAAGCTCCGTCGCGGAGACACTGGGATCCATGCCGTGATATTGGCCGAAGAGTGCGGCGGAGCCGAAATCAGCACCGTTGCAGCGCCTTGATGTTACGGGATGGATCCTCGGGTCAAGCCCGAGGATGACGAAAGGAAGGGGTGTCTCCCGCCAATCGCCGAGCCATGCAGTCCGATCGAAACTCTCGCCCGAGAAACCGGTCGAGATGTTGCAGCTCTGATTCAAGTTGTTGCCGCTATGATTCTAGATGCTCGCCCAACATCTTGATTTTATTTGCTAGTTCATATTTCCAGCCTGGCCGGAAAGCCCGGCGCGCGCAGGTCGGTGCCGACGGTATCTTCAAGCAATTTGACGATCTGGGTCGACCAGGCATCGCCGCCATAAGCCGCCTTGCCTTGCTCGAAGATCGCGTTGACGCGCGACGCCAGATCGAGCGGCACGCCGGATTGTTCGGCCATGGTCAGCGCAAAGCCAAGGTCCTTCAGCGCAAGGTCCATGGTGAAGCCGATGTCGTAGGAGCCGTTCAGCACCAACTGGCTTTCGGTCTCGTGGACGAAGCTGTTGCCTGAAGACGCGACGATGGCGTGGTAGGATTGCGCGAGGTCGAGCCCGCCTTGCTTGGCCAGCATCAGCGCCTCGCCGGCGGCGACCAGATGGATGAAGGCCAGCATGTTGGTGATAACCTTGATCACCGCCGCCGAGCCGATCGGGCCCATCAGGAACGACTTGGCGCACATCGCTTCGATGGCCGGGCGGTGACGCTCGTAGAGGGGGACGTCGCCGCCGACCAGCGCGGTGATCTTGCCGGCCGCCGCCAGATGCACACCGCCGGTGACCGGGCATTCCAGCGTCTCGATCCCCTTGGCCGAGGCGAGGGCGGCCAGCCGCAAAATCTCGTCGCGGCCGTTGGTCGACATCTCGATCCAGGTGCCGCCCCTGGGCAGCCCTTCCAGCAATCCGCCCGGGCCGCCCAGCACCGCCTCGCTGACTTTTGGCGAAGGCAGGCACGTGATGGCATTGCCGGCCCGCGCCGCGGCTTCGGCCGGGCTATTGGCGGCCGTCGCGCCGAGCGCGACAAGGCGCTCGACGGCGGCGGGGTCGCGGTCGACGACGGTGACGTCAAAGCCGTTGCGGATCAGGCTGGCGGCAAGATTGCCGCCGAGATGGCCAAGGCCGATGAAGGCGTAGCTTTCGCTCACGGCATCAGCGGCGTCTGCATCATCTGCAGATGCAGGTCCTTGCCGGTGTAGGGATGGGCGTCGCAGACCGCCTCGTTCAACTCGACGCCGAGGCCCGGCTCCTTCGACGGGATGACGTTGCCGTCCTGCCATTCGATCTTCTTCTTCAACAGCGTGGCGTGGAAACCGTCCCACTGCTTCAGCGATTCCAGGATCAGGAAGTTGGGCAGCGTCACCGCGAGCTGGATGTTGGCGGCACCGACGATCGGCCCGCAATAGCAGTGCGGCGCGACCTGGATGTGATAGGCCTCGGCCATGGCCGCGATCTTCTTGGTTTCCAGAATGCCGCCGGAGCGGCCGAGGTCCGGCTGCAGGATGGTGGCGGCGCGGTTCTCGATGACACGGGCGAATTCGGATTTGGTCGTCAGCCGCTCGCCGGTGGCGATCGGGATCGAAGTCGCGCGGGCGACCTGCGCCATCACTTCGGGCATGTCGGGCGGCACCGGCTCCTCGAACCACAGCGGATCATAAGGCTCGATGGCGCGCGCCATGCGCAGCGCGCCCGATGCCGTGAACTGGCCGTGCGTGCCGAACAGGATATCGGCGCGGGTGCCGACCGCCTCGCGGATCGCCTTGATCATGCGGGTCGAGACATCGATGTCCACGAGGCGCGGTTGGTGGCCGTCGAAGGCGGTGTAGGGGCCGGCCGGGTCGAGCTTGACGGCATTGAACCCCTGCTCGACATATTCGAGCGCGCAGGCCGCCGCCATCTCCGGGTCGTTGTAGACATTCCTGCCATCCGGCGCGTCCTCGGAATGGACGCTGCCGGTGTGCGGATAGAGATAGGTGTAGGAGCGCAGCGTCTCGTGAACTTGGCCGCCAAGGAGCTTGTAGACCGGCTTGTTGGCTTCCTTGCCGACGATGTCCCAACAAGCCATTTCGAGTGCGGAAAAACAGCCCATGCCGGTCACGTCGGGGCGCTGGGTAAAGCCGGAGGAATAGGCGCGGCGGAAGAAGTTCTCGATGTCGTGCGGATCGTGGCCGATCAGATAGCGCTCGGCCATGTCCTCGACGAGCTTGGCCGTGACATGGGCGGAGAAGGTGGCGTTGTAGGCCTCGCCATAGCCGACCACGCCGCCGTCGGTGGTGAGCTTGACGAAGATGAAATACTTGCCGCCGATGCCGGGTGGCGGGTTGCCGACAACCCAGGTCTTGACGTCGGTGATCTTCATGTGTGGTCCTCCAGAACCAGTTCGGCGCCCTTCCACCCGGTCATGACCGAGGCGGCGTTGGTGTTGCCGGTGATGTTGTCGGGAAAGATCGAGGCGTCGATGATGCGCAAGCCTTCGAGCCCGTGCACCGTGAGGCGCGGATCGACGACGGAGCGCGAGGGATCGGGTCCCATGCGGCAGGTCGAGACCGGGTGATAGACGGTGCCGGAGCGTTTCCTGAAATCGGTGATCAAGTCGGCGTCGGACCGGATCGACGGACCGGGCAGCACCTCTTCGGCGATGATCTCGGCCATGGCGGGCATCGAGGCGATCTTGCGCACGAATTTCACCGCCGACAGCATTTCCTCGACATCCGCATTGGTCGAATAGGCGTTGGCGACGATCTTGGGATAGTCGAGCGGATTGCTGGAGCGGATCATGATCTCGCCCCGGCTCGATGGCCGGCAGTTGGACAGGCCGATGGAGAAGCCCGGCCACGGATCCGGCGTCAGGATCGGACGCTCGCCGTTCTTCGGGATGAGGGTCGAGAAGGCCTGGAAATAGAGCTGCATGTTGGGGCGGGAGAAGGCCGGATCGGTGCGGAAGAAGCCGCCGCCATGGTTCATCGACAGCGACAGCGGCCCGGAGCGGGTCAGGATGTACTGCATGCCGACCAAAAGCTTGCCCCACCAGGGACGCAGGATCTGGTTCAGCGTCGGCAGCTTGCCCTTGAAGGTGTAGTTGATGCCGACATGGTCCTGCAGATTGGCGCCGACATTCTCGTTGGCATGCACGACCGGGATGCCCAAGCCTTCAAGCAGCGCCGCCGGGCCGACCCCGGAGAGCTGCATGAGCTGCGGCGAGTTGATCGAACCCGCGGACAGGATGATTTCGCGGCCGGCGCGGGCTGTCCTGGTCTGACCGTTCTGCAGATACTCGACGCCGACGGCACGCTTGCCTTCGAACAGGATGCGGCTTGCCAGCGCGTTGGTCTCCACGCGCACATTGGCGCGCTTCATCGCCGGGCGCAGGAAGGCACGGGCGGCCGACATGCGGCGGCCGTTCTTGGTCGAGATCTGGTAGATGCCGACGCCTTCCTGGGCAGCACCATTGAAATCGGGGTTGAGCGGCAGGCCGGCCTGCTGGCCTGCGGTGAGATAGCGCTTCGTCAGCGGGTGGACGGCATCGGTGGTGTCGCTGATGTGCAGGGGACCGCCGCTGCCGCGCCATGCGTCGGCGCCGGCTTCATTGTCCTCGAGTGCCTTGAAGGCCGGCAACAGATCGTCATAGCCCCAGCCGGGATTGCCGGCGGCGCGCCAGTCATCGAAGTCTTCGCGCGCGCCTCTGATCCAGACCATGGCGTTGATCGAGCTCGACCCGCCAAGCAGCTTGCCGCGCGGCCAGTGGTCGATATTGCCGCCAAGGCCGGGATCCGGCTCGGTCTTGTAGTTCCAGTTCACCGTGGGATCGAAGAAGGTCTTGCCGTAGCCGAGCGGCATCTGCACGTAGAAGCGCCGGTCGCTGCCGCCGGCTTCCAGCACCAGCACCGAGAAGCGGCCCGAAGCGGACAGTTTGTCGGCCAGAACCGAGCCGGCCGAGCCGGAGCCGACGATGATGAAGTCATAGGTCTGCATGATGAAAATGGCGGCTCCGGAAATCTGGCGCAGCCTAGACGCCATGGGTTCGCCGCGTCGCCGCGCCTTCCGGCATCGGTTGTGAAAAAAGCGACTGGTATACCGGCCGGCTTTCGGGGAATGCCGACAATCGCGCTTGATATGCATGGGGTCGACGGACTATGCGGATAGCATCATTTCGGCATGATTTTTTCCGATAAGTCTGCAACTTTTCGGAATCATGCCCCTGGCCACTCCGCGCAAAGGCAGGAGAACCCATGCGTGTCCTGTCGGATGCTTTCATTCCCGAACTGCCGGGCTATTACAAAGGCAAGGTCCGCGAGAATTACGACCTGGCCGACGGCAGGCGTATCATCATCGCCACCGACCGTCTCAGCGCCTTCGACATCATCCTGACCTCGATCCCGTTCAAGGGAGAGATCCTCACCCGGACGGCGCGGTACTGGTTCGAGGAAACCGCCGACATCTGCCCGAACCATGTGCTGGAATATCCCGACCCCAACGTCGTCGTCGGCACAAGGCTCGACATACTGCCGGTCGAGATCGTCGTGCGCGGCTATCTGGCGGGGACCACCAGCACCTCGATCCTGACCCGCTACCGACGCGGCGAACGGGACATGTATGGAATGCGCCTGCCAGACGGCCTGCGCGACAATGAGAGGCTGGCCGAGCCGGTCATCACGCCGACCAGCAAGGCGGCCGACGGCGGCCATGACGAGCCGCTGTCCAGGGCCGAGATCCTGGAGCAGGGCCTGCTCACGCAGGAGCAGTGGGACACGGTTTCGGATTATGCCTTGAAGCTGTTCGCCCGCGGCCAGGCGCGCGCAGCCGAACGCGGCCTGATCCTGGCCGACACGAAATACGAATTCGGCACAGACAAGGACGGGACGATCATTCTCGCCGACGAAATCCACACGCCCGACAGCAGCCGGTACTGGATCGCGGCGAGCTACCAACAGGCGCTGGCTGATGGCACGCGGCCGGAGAGCTTCGACAAGGATTTCATCCGCTCATGGGTGACGGCGCGCTGCGATCCCTACAAGGACCCGATCCCGAGCATTCCGGACGAGATCGTCGAACAGGCCTCTGGGGTGTATGCCCAGGCTTACGAGGCGATCACCGGCAAGGCATTCGTTCCAGACATTTCCGGGCATACGGTTCTCGACCGCATCCGCGCCAACCTTGCACGTTATTTCTGAGAGGTGCGATCTCCAGGAACCGCGTTCCTCGGCGATTGGGAGGACCTCCCTGACACCCGAAGCCGCTGAAAATCAGGCACAACCGGGGAATGCCAATTCCACGCCGAGCCGTCGACCCCACTCCGTCGCCGCTTTGCGGCGCCACCTCTCCCCCGATCGACGGGGTAGAGGAAGGGACGCTAGCCTTGCCCGGCCTGGCTCCTTCCTCTCCCTCCGGAGGGGGAGAGGTAGCGCTGCGAAGCAGCGACGGAGTGGGGAAGCCCGTTCCAGAACCCGAAGCCGCTGAAAATCAGGCACAACCGGGCGAATGCAGGGTTAGCCTATGGCCTTGGGGCGAGGAAACAGCAGCGGCGGCGCGTTGACCTATTCCCGTAGCGGCGATACGGGATCGATGACCATCACTGCTTGAGGATTCTGCCCATGGTGCAGTACGCGGACGGACGGCCGATCGGAGACCTGACGCTGCGCACCCTGGCCATGCCTTCGGACGCCAATGCCGCAGGCGACATTTTCGGTGGCTGGGTGATGGCGCAGATGGATCTTGCCTGCGGCATCCGCGCCGCCGAGCGGGCCAGGGGCCGCGTGGTGACGGCGGCGGTCAAGGAAATGTCCTTCGCCAAGCCGATGAAGATCGGCGACACGCTGTGCATCTACACCCATGTCGAACGCGTCGGCCGCACCTCGATGACGCTCAAGGTCGAGGCCTGGGCGCAGCGCTATCTTTCCGACCTGATGGAAAAGGTGACGCACGCCGATTTCGTCATGGTGGCGCTCGACGGCGAGGGCAAGCCGAAGGCGGTTCCGGCCGAGAGCTGATTCGACACCGCCAAGCCGGGGGCATTTGTAACATCGCCCGAGTGAAGCGATGCGTTCAGCGACATGCTGCCGTTGCCTTCCACGCGCAATTCTCCCGGACACCGGAGGAAGACAATGCGTCAACACCTGTTGAACGGCTGGCTTGCGGCGGCTCTCGTGGCCCTTGTCTGCCTGCTCGGCATAACCGCTTACGCCGAAGTCAAACAGGACCTTGGGCGCACCGCCTGCCTGCATGACACGACGGATGCGAAGCAGCGAACAGCGACGTGCACGATCTGCAGCCAGACGCCTTGCTTGGCGCGAAGGGCCTGACTGGCTGCCGTTGGAATGTGTGTTACCGTCGAGAGGGGGCCGGGCGCGTCGGGCCGGCATCGAGCGCCATGGACTGTTTCCAAGTCGCCTTTAGGTCCAGTCGCTTTCAAGGAGCCGTGACTTCGCTTGGGCAGCTAGAGCCGCTCAGTGCAGGTCCCGAATCCCTTGCCGCGCATGGGCTTCAGGCGTGCATGTCGTCGAATCTGGCGCGTGCCGACTGGACACGCTGGGTGTTCTTGCGGGCCCATTCGCCGAGCGCGCCGACCGGCACCAGCAACTCGTGACCGAGCTCCGTCAGCTCGTAATCGACGCGCGGCGGAATGGTTGGAAACACCTTGCGGGTGATGAAGCCGTCACGCTCCAGGCCGCGCAAGGTGGTGGTCAGCATCTTCTGGGAGATGCCGCCGACGGCGGCGCGCAATTCGTTGAAACGCAGCGGTCCGCCGCCCAGCTTGCCGACCACGAGCACGGTCCATTTGTCGCCGACGCGCTGCAGGATTTCCGACACGGCGCGGCAGTCCTCGGTGTTATGCGGGTGCCTCAGTAACAAAAACGTGCCTCCTTGCGCATCAAATTGTCAGTATCACATATAGCGCCGGTATCCAAACGATACCAAAAATTCCCGCAAGGAGAGCCCCTTATGTCCAAGCCCAAAATCGCCATTGTCATCGGTTCGACGCGCGCTGCCCGCTTCGCCGACGTGCCGACGCAGTGGATCGCCAAGATCGCCAAGGCACATGCCGACATCGATGTCGAAATTGTCGATCTGCGCGACTTTCCGCTGCCCTTCTTCGATGAGGTCGCGTCTTCCGCCTGGGCGCCGTCGCAGAACGAAGTCGCACAGCGCTGGCAGAAGAAGGTCGCCGGATTCGACGGCTTCATCTTCACCGCCGCCGAATACAATCACGGCCCGACGGCCGTGCTGAAGAATGCGATCGACTACGCCGCCAACGAGTGGAACAAGAAGCCGGCCGGCTTTGTCGGCTATGGCAGCGTCGGTGGCGCCCGCGCCGTCGAACAGCTTCGTCTCCACGCCGTCGAATTGCAGATGGCGCCGGTCAAGTCCGCGGTCCATATCGCCTGGGGCGATTTCCTGGCCGTGCGCCAGGGCGAGAAGAAGCTCGAAGATCTCGAGCACCTGAACCAGGCCGCCACCGCGCTGGTCAACGACGTCGCCTGGTGGGCCAAGGTGCTGAAGGCCGCCCGCGCCGCCGATGCCGTCGCCGGAGAAGCCCAGGCGGCCTGATCCGCCGGATCGGATTGTCCTCCCAAGGGATATGGGGCGGCGCTTGCGTCGCCCTTTTTTCGCGTTCCTGCAAGGAGTTGCGGCTGCGCGAAAGATCTGCATGCAACGCCGCGCCGCCCCTCAGCGCCTCGCAAGCAGGTGAGGGTGCCGCAGACACAGCGCTCTTGCGAAGGCGCCCGTCCCGGGAGCCACGTGCTCGTCCTTTGCCCGAAGAGGGCGGCTCGACCGGCAAGGTCGTGCTGATGCCTTAGTTCCCGAAGCTGCTCGTCGGCAGACTGCCACCTCAAAGGGCGGTCGTCGGTCCAGGTCGGGTCGGCTCCGAATATCGAACGGCTCAAATACCCGCGATCGCGAAAAGCCAGGCCAGGATGTCGAACAACAGAAGGACCAGCGCAATCTGCAATGCCACCCGAAGCCGCTGGATAATGCGCCAGTTGCTGACCATGTCCGCCTTGATGCGAAGGGCGAGCGCGCGCTGCATGGCCGACATGTTTGCTGGCCTGTCGCCGTCGACATATTGATGGAGCAGCTCTTCTGGGTCGAAGCGGAACGTGTATTTGTGGTAGGGCCAAAGCAAGAAGACGATCAGCCCGCCGATGACGAACAGCAGAACCACCGCGATCCAGTCCCAAAGCCCAAGCCCGTCGGAAAGCGCCCTTCCGCCAAGCAGCGAGTTGGCGAACGCAGTGGCGAAGATGAGGCTGCCAGCGCGGGCGTTCATGTTCTCGACGAGGTTCTGCTGGTGATTGAGGCCTCTCACTGCCTCCTGATAAATGAAGGCAAGGCGGGGATCGCCGTCGGCAAGGTCGCTCGCGACTGCTGTGTTGCTGTCTGCTCTATTGGCAGATTCGTTCATAAGGGTGCTCTATAGCGCGCCAGTGCTGCGTCATCCTAACTCAAATCTCTTGCCGCCAAAACGTTGGCCGTACAGGACAGCTCCTCGACTCTTCCACCGGCCTCCATTTATGGGCCGACTGTTTTTGACGGCACTCTGGCGGAGATCTTTGATCTCCAGGATCAGATCGCCTCAAACATAGTCGGCGCAATCACGCCGAAGATCGAGGAGGCTGAAATCGAACGTGCCAAGCGCAAACCGAGATCTTTGCGCTCGCAGCCAAACTACGCGAGCGCGATGCGTGTCGCGATGGCAAGTCATGCCTTGGCGGGACAGCTTTCTGAAGCGGAGAAGATGCGCGCCTGCGCGAACTCGATCCCACATTGCGGCTTTCGGACCTCGCGGAGGTGCTGCCCCGTTTCAACGGGTGGAAGACCGCGACAACTATATCGAGGGCCTTCGGAAGGCGGACTTGCCAGAATAGCGCAAAAGCCGGTCCGTCATGCCATGGCCGAAACTCGATGCTCAGATATCCGCTTTCGCGGTCACGCGCCGCTAGACAAGCCGGCAATGGTTGGCGGGCTCGCTGCGAGCTTTCCCAGCCATTCCACAAGTCGCCATGGTTGGACCGCCATATCGGCGGGGCTGCCATCTGGCCCCGCCGGTCCGCCCTGATATATCCGGCTGCGATCCGTCACATGAGGGGCCTCGTGAAGTCATCCAGCCTGGCAGGCGCCGTTTCTCCCATGATCCCGGTGCTTGTCTGCGCGCTTGGCATCTTCCTGCTGTCGGGGATGGACGCGGCGATGAAGGTCCTGGTCCTTGCCGTCGGCGTCTACAACACGGTGCTGTGGCGCAGCATGCTCGCGACCGTGGTTGCCGGCGCCGGCTGGTCGGCGGGACCGCGCACGCTGCCCAAGCCTTCCGTGCTCAGGCTGCATGCGCTGCGTGCCGCGGTCGTCGGCTTTGTCCTGCTGTCCTTCTTCTGGGGGCTTGCCAGGCTGCCGCTGGCGGAGGCGATCGGGCTCAGTTTCGTGGCGCCGCTGTTCGCCCTGCTGCTGGCGGCGTTGCTGCTCGGCGAACGCATACAGCGTCAGGCGATCTGGGCTTCGCTGGCCGGCATTGCGGGCGTCGCAATCATCGTCGGCGGACAGTTCGGGCAGACAAGCCATGCCAGGGATGCCTTGCTCGGCACGGCGGCGGTGCTGGTGTCGACAGGGTTCTATGCCTACAATTTGATCCTTGCGCGGCAGCAGGCGCTGGTGGCCAAGCCGATCGAGATCATGCTGTTCCAGAACCTTTGCGTGGCGGTCTTCCTTGGTCTCGCTGCACCCTGGCTGGCCATTGCCCTGCCGCGCGAGCTCTGGCTTCCGCTCGCCGGGGTGACGGCGCTGTCGCTCGCCGGCCAATTCCTGATGAGCTGGGCCTATGCGCGTGCCGAAGCGCAGTATCTGATTCCGACGGAATACTCCGCCTTCATCTGGGCGATCGCACTTGGCTGGTTTTTCTTCGACGAGGCGGTGACCTGGACCACGCTGGCGGGAGCGGGTCTCATCGTCACCAGTTGCCTGATCGCGGCACGCTCAAATCCCAGGCTTGCCGAGCCGATCGAAGCCGCTCTCTGATGGCCTAAGCTTCCCGCCCACCATGCGCCGAGGAGGGAGGCTGATGGGCTCGGAGGGGTAGCCGTCATCTAAGTAGATCATTCATCTAAGTAGATCCTTTGCAATTTCTAGTTTATACACCATTTTACTAAATATCTTTGCTTAAGCGCCGCTCTTTTCCCGGACAATAAGTATATGTCTTCCGAAAGATCGATGTTATGGTGGATTGTGTAATGATTCCCCGGAACGAAATCGTTCCTTTCAGCATTGATCCGACGTGGCCATCCGGAAGTCCGTAAGCGAACGGTTCGAGGCGGCCATGCCTCACGAGGAGGATGTATCCGATGAGCTTCTTCGTCAACGCCGTGGGTGTTCCTCTTCCCTATAGCGGTACGTCCAACCACTGGTTCTCGGCGCCTGGTGCCGGGCCGGACTTGTATGGCAGCGCGGGAAATGACTCGTTTTACGGAGCGGGCAATCTCAACGTCACCATGCATGGCGGCACGGGCGATGACATCTATTACCTCTATGGGGCGGGCAACAAGGTGGCCGAGGGCGCCGGGGCAGGCATCGACACGATCAGCACGTGGATGAGCTACAAGCTCCCCGCCAATGTCGAGAACCTCATCGTCACAAACCCCAACAACTACGCTTTCGGAAACGGCTTGGACAACATCATCACCGCCAAGGCTGGGCACCAGACGCTGGACGGCGGCGCGGGAAACGATGTTCTGATCGATGGCGGCGGTGGCTACGACACGTTCGTCATCTCGAAAGGCAACGGCAGCGACCTGATCGCCAATTTCGCCGCCACCGACACCGTCCGCCTCAATGGCTATGGTTTCACGTCGTTCGATGCCGTTCACTCGAACCTGATCCAGGCGGGATCGAACGTGCTGCTGAACCTCGGATCCGGCGAGATCCTCGAGTTCAAGGACACGACCATCGACAAGCTGCAGCCCAACCAGTTCGAATTGCCGATCGACATGTCCGGCATGAAGCTGTCCTTCAGCGACGATTTCAACGCGCTCAATCTTCACAACGCTCAGGGCGGCACGTGGGATACCAACTTCTCATGGGGAGCGCCGAACGGCAGCACATTGACCAGCAATGGCGAGCTGCAATGGTACATCGACGCCAATTACGGGCCGACGAGTTCCGTCCACCCGTTCAGCGTGAATAACGGCGTGCTCACCATCACCGCCGCGCAGGCGCCGGCCGACATCAAGCCCCTGATCAACAACTACGAATACACGTCAGGTATCCTCAATACGCACAGCACCTTCTCACAAACCTACGGCTATTTCGAAATGCGCGCCGACCTGCCCGAGAACGCCGGCGCCTGGCCCGCCTTCTGGCTGCTGCCGGCAGACGGCTCGTGGCCGCCGGAACTGGATGTGGTGGAAACGCGCGGGCAGGACCCGAACTCGTTGATCATGACGGCGCATTCGAATGAAACGGGAACTCACACCAAGGTGACGTCGACGGTAAACACCATGGATACCGCCGGCTTCCACACCTATGGGCTGCTGTGGACGCCGGACAAGCTCGTCTGGACTTATGACGGTGTCCAGGTCGCGGAAGCGGCGACGCCATCCGATATGCACAAGCCCATGTACATGCTGGCCGATCTCGCGGTCGGCGGTCTTGCCGGCGCGCCTCCCGATCATCTGGCGACGCCTGCCGAGATGAAGATCGACTATATCCGCGCCTATACGCTGGACAACGCGCCGGCGAGCGCTTTGCACACCACCACCAGCACCGCCACGCATAGCATCGCCAGCAGCACGCTGCACGGCGGTTCCGAATTCGGGGGCCACGCGTAAGGGCCGGGATCATGCAGCGGCGGGAAATGCGGAAATGACTGGACCGTCCGGCCTGCGTCCGGTCTTCCTGCGCGCTATCGCCGATGTCGGCGTCTTCTCGCTGCTGATCAACATTCTGCTGTTGGTGATTCCGCTCTACCTGCTGCAGGTGTATGACCGCGTGCTGCCGTCCTCCAGCGTCGAGACGCTTGTCTATCTGTCAGCTATCGCGGTGCTCGCGCTCGCCTTCCTCGGGCTGCTGGACGCGATCCGCGCCGTCTACACGCAGCGCGTCGCGGCGACCGTCGACCGCAAGCTGGGTGCCAGCACCTTCGCCGTTTCGCTCGGCGCGAGATATGCCGGCGGCCTGTCGCCGCTGCGCGATCTCGCTTCGGTCTGCGCCTTCATCAGGTCACGCGGCGTGGCGGTGCTGTTCGACCTGCCTTTCGCCCCTGTCTTCCTCGCCTTGCTCTATCTCATCCATCCGGTGCTGTTCTGGGTGACGGTCGCCGGCGCGGTGCTTCTGCTATTCCTCGTCGTGGCCAACCAGCTTGCGATCGGCAGGAACGATGCCTTGTCCGCGGAGCGTTCGGCGTTGGCCAGCCAGGCGGAACAGGCCTTTGCCCGCAATGCCGAGACGCTGCGCGCCATGGGCATGGTGCGGAATGCCTCGCTGGTCTGGGGACGGCACGTGGCGGCGGCGCTCACTTTCCATGACCGTTCCTCGAGCGCCAACGCGATCTTCAGCGGCGCCTCGCGGGCGCTGCGCATGATGCTGCAACTGGCGATCCTCGGCGCCGGCGCATGGCTGGTGCTGCAGGGGCAGATGACGGCTGGCATGATCTTCGCCTCCTCGCTGGTGTCGTCGCGCGCGCTGCAGCCGCTCGACCAGCTGATCGGCGCCTGGCGGCAGATCGCCGACGCGCGGCGGGCGTGGACGCGGCTGGAAAAAGCGCTCGCAATGCGTCCGACGGAGCCGCGAAAACTGATCCTGCCCGATCCGGCCGGCGCGATTTCCGTGCAGGACGTCTTCTTCATGGCGCCGAACGCCCAACCCGGCACGGAACCCATCCTCAAGCGGCTCAACTTTGCGATCGGCGCGGGCGAAGCGCTGGCCGTCGTCGGCCCGAGCGGGGCCGGCAAATCGACACTGGCGCGGTTGCTCGTGGGGGCCGCCCAACCGACCGGCGGCTCAATCAGGATCGACGGCGCCGACCTCAGGACCTGGGACGAGAGCCAGCTTGGAAAGCATGTCGGCTACCTTGCGCAGGAGGTTGAGCTCTTTCCTGGATCGATCGCGCAAAACGTCGCCCGCTTCGACCCGCAAGCGGACGACGCCGCAATCGTCGAGGCGGCAAGGCGCGCCCAGGTGCACGAGCTGATCCTGGCGCAGCGCGACGGCTACCAGACCATGATCGGCCCGTCGGACAGGGCGCTGTCGGGGGGCGAGCGCCAGCGAATCGGCCTGGCGCGCGCCTTCTACGGCAATCCGCGGCTCCTGGTGCTCGACGAGCCCAGCTCCCATCTCGACGGCAGCGGCGAGGCCGCGCTCGAGGCGGTGCTTTCGGCCGCGCGGGCGGCGGGCGTCACGGTGATCGTGATCACCCATCGCCCTTCGATCGCCGCCGCTTGCGACCGCGTGATGCTTTTGCGCGGCGGCATGGTCGAAGCCTTCGGCCCTGCCGACGAGGTGCTGCGGCGCTCGGTCATCGGCAAGGCCCCCCAGCAGAGCACGGTGGTGACCGGGTCATTCGTCCCGACAATCCGCGCGGGTGGCAGTTTCGGATCGTGAGATGACGACACAGAGCCTCGCCTGGGATAGCCAGCCGCGCACCGACATAAGACGCGTGGCCCTCACCGGCTACGTCGCCATAGCGGTGCTGGCGGGCGGCTTCGGCTATTGGGCCGTCAGCGCTCCCTTGTCGGGAGCGGTGATCACGCAAGGCACGATCTCGGCGACCGGCGGAAACATCCGCATCCAGCATCGCGAGGGCGGGATCATCAGGGAATTACCGGTCCATGAAGGCGATCGCGTGCAACAGGGCCAGGACCTGGTCGTGCTGGACCCAACGGCCGCGCAGGCCGAGCTCAACCGGCTGGTGAGGCAGTCGATCGCGCTCAGGGCAAGTGCGGCGCGGCTGGAGGCGGAACGCGACGGATTGGACAGGATGGCGCCCATCACCGAAGCGGCGCCGGCACCTTTCCAGCACGATTTCGAGATCCTGGTTCGCGAACAGCAAAAGGAATTCGACGCCAGGCTGGCCCGGTTCCGGTCGGAAAAATCGATCCTGGCACAACGCGTCGCCATGCATCGGCAGTCGGTGGTGGGGTTGCAGGCCCAGCAACAGGCCATTCAGCAACAAGCCGACGTCGTGAAGAACGAACTCGGCATCAAGACCGGCCTGCTGGACAAGGGCCTCACCAATCGCACCGAGTACTCCCAGCTATTGCGCAGCGAGGCCGATCTCGTCGGGCAGGCCGGGGCGTTGGAGGCCAATCTGGCGACGGCCAACACCCAGATCGTCGAGGCCCAGGAGCAGATCGAGCGCCAGACCACGCAACGCGTCGAAGAGGCGCTGACGAAGCTGGACGACGTTCGCTCCAATCTGGCCGATGTCGAGGAGCAGACCAGGGCGGCGGAGGCGGTGCTGCGGCGCACGACGATCAAGGCGCCGGAGGCAGGCATCGTGGTGTCGTCGGCCTATAATTCCAAGGGAAGCGTGATCGCCCCAGGCGAAAAGATCATGGAGATCCTGCCCACGGCATCGGGCCTCGTCGTCGATGCAAGGCTGCGGCCGAAAGACCTCGATCAGGTCCGTGTCGGCCAGCCGGCGAAGCTGCGGCTGTCGGCCTTGAATGCGCGGCTCACTCCCGAGGTCTCAGCCACGGTGGCGCAAATCTCAGCGGACCGGCTCGTCGACGAGGCAACGCATGAGCCCTATTTCCGAGCCAAGCTGAGGATCGCGGCCGACCTGCCGCCCGGCGTAAAGCCCGATCAGCTTTATCCCGGAACGCCAGTCGAGGCGTTCATCAACACCGGTGATCGGACTTTCCTGGAGTATCTGGCACGGCCGATGCTCGATTCCTTCGCCCGCGCCTTCACCGAGCGGTAGAGCTCGCGGTCCGCGCAGTATATTGGCCGCCGTCGAGGGCCGCCGGACCGAAACCAGGCATATGCCGTCAGCGCACCATCTCGCGGTGGCCGCTGGGCAGGCGGGTGGCGATCAGCTTATCGATGCGGCGGCCATCGAGGTCGACGACCTCGAAACGCCAGCCCTGCGCGTCGACACATTCGCCGGTCGCCGGCAGATGGTGCATGTGCGACAGCACGTAGCCGGCGACGGTCTCGTAGTCGCGGTTCTCCGGCAGGTCGATGCCGAGCACCTCGGCCATCTCGTCGGCCTGCATGTAGCCGGCGAGAAGCCATGAGCCGTCGTCGCGCTGGACGGCGTTTTCTTCCTCGCCGGCCTCAAGATCCGAGCGGAAGACGCCGGTGATGGCTTCTAGGATGTCGGCGGGGGTGACGATGCCTTCGAAGTGGCCGTATTCGTCATGCACCAGCGCCATCGGCACGTCGCTCTCCTTCAGCTTCTGCAACACATCAAGCGCATCGGCCTGATCGTGCACGATCGGTGCCGCGCGCACATATTTGCGCGGGTCGAGCGCGCGGCCGCCGAGCAGAGCGGCCAGCACGTCGCGCGTCTGGATGACGCCGATCATGGCGTCCACCCCGCCGTCGCCGGCGGGCAGGCGCGAATGCTGGGTGTCCATCAGAAGCTTGCGGATCGTGGCGTCATCGGACTGCAGGTTGATCCAGTCGACATCGGTGCGCGGTGACATGACGGCGCGCACGGCGCGGTCGCCAAGCCGCATGACGCCGGCGATCATGCGCCGCTCGTCGGATTCGATAGTGCCGTGATGCTCGGCCTCGGCGACCAGCATCTTGATCTCCTCATCAGTGACCTTTTCCTCGCTTTCGCCGCGCTGGCCGAGCAGCCAGAGCACGGCACGGCCCGAAATATCGAGCAGGAAGACCAGAGGGGCCGAGATGGTGGCCAGGATGGTCATTGCCGGCGCCGCCCGTGCCGCGACCCGCTCGGGATCGCGCAACGCGATCTGCTTGGGCACGAGTTCGCCGATGATCAGCGAGGCATAGGTGATGATGGCCACGACGATGCCGACGCCGAGCGGATCGGCTATGTTCTCGCGGATGCCTGCCGTAGCCAGATATTGCGCCAGCCTCTGGCCGAGCGTGGCGCCGGAAAAGGCACCCGAGAGCACGCCGACCAGCGTGATGCCGATCTGCACGGAGGACAGGAATTTGCCGGGATTGGAGCCAAGCGCCAAAGCGCGGCCGGCACCCTTGACGTTGCGGTCGATCATCGCCTTCAGGCGAGCCGGCCGCGATGAGACGATGGCGAGTTCGGACATCGACAGAAGGCCGTTCACGCAGATGAGGACGACCACGGTGGCGATTTCAACGTATAGCATGAGGGCTCAATAGCATTGCCGCACGGCTTTCGAAAATAGTCGGCGGCCATTTTAGAAAGATGACAGCGGATGCGGGTGGATCAGACAGCATCCCAGGGCGGCGCGCCTTCGAGAAGGGGCCGTTCGGCAAGATCGTCATCGCGACGACCTGACCTGCCGTCACGGCAACTGCTTCAGCACGCCGACGACCGCCTTGCCGTCGGTGAAATAAGGGTCGCCGCCGCCATTGCGGCCGCTCCGGGTGGGGCCGATGCCCGCCAGGCCGCTGGTCGAGGCCAACAGGCCGGCGGCATTGAGATCGCCGACCATAAAGTCGCGCTCGGCATCGAGGTCGGGACCGATGTGATGGGTGATGGCGCCCGTGTCATGGCTCAGACCGACGCCGCGATCGAAGCTGGCGGCACCCAGCCAGAGCGGCCTGCCATCGTCGCCAACCGTATCCGTTCGCCAAAAACGGACGTGATGGCGCCGGTCGGCACTGTCGCCGACCGGCTTTTCGAAAGCGAGTCCTGGGCGCGGCCTTCGAACAGCAGACGGCTTATCGGTGCGTCGGGATAGGGGCGGGAAAACAGGACACTTTCGCCGATGTCGATGGCGGTTCTCAAGGTGACGGCGTCGGCGGTGTCCCAGCCGGCGACGGCGAAAGCGTGCACCAGCTCCTTCTCCGTGCCGATCAGGCCGACATTGATGGGGTCGCCGGGAATGCCTTGCGACGTGTGGGTGACCATCTCGAAATGCCGATCGCGAAAGCCGCGATCACGGAATGTCCAGAATTCCGGCGCCGCGACATAGGCGAGCGCCAGATAGCCGCCCAGCACGGCCACTACCCAGATCGCAATGCGTCGCTGGAGGCTTCGTTGGCTCATAAAGGCGGCTCGATCCGAGCGCTATCTGTTGCCTGACGGTTCCCTGGAAATCAATGGCCAGAGATGAGCGGACGGTTTATCGTCAGCCATCATTTTTTCGTGGGGGCGGGAATGAAACGGAAGCCGACGGGCCCGAGAACGATGGCGTTGACCGCGGATCTTGTCGCCCGGGTCGAGCGCGTCGAACTGGATCCCGGGCCTGAGCCTGGAACGGCCGAGCACACCAACGCGGAGTTCGATGAGTTGGTCGCTCGACTGCTCGCCGAATATCGGCCCGAAATGCTATGGGTCTTCGCCTATGGTTCGTTGATCTGGAATCCCGAATTCGTTCCTGTCGAGCAGCGCCCGGCGACGGCGCCTGGATGGCACCGTTCGTTCTGCCTGAAGCTGACGCGTTGGCGGGGCACGCGCGAATTGCCTGCCCTGATGCTGGCGCTGGACCGCGGCGGCAGCTGCAACGGGATCGTCTACCGGCTTCCCGATGAAGATCATTTCGGGCAGCTCGGCCAGCTGATGCGCCGAGAAATCGATGCCAACCCACCAACCAACGTGCCCTGCTGGATCAAGGTCAAGACCAAGGAGGGTCCGCTGCGCGCTCTGGCTTTCGTCGCCGCGCCGGGTGGCAAGGCCTATGCCGGACGGTTGCCGTTGGAGCAGGTTGCGGACACGCTGGCGCGAGCCGCCGGACACTGGGGGTCGTCGGCGCAGTATCTGTTCCGGACCGTCAGCAAGCTGGAAGAAAGCGGTATTCGGGACAAGAATCTCTGGCGCATCCAGGATCTCGTGGCTCGGCAAATTATCGCGTCCACCGGTGACGCATGATCTTTTCCTACCGGCAGGCGCGGTAACCGTTCCTGCGGTTCTTGATGTCGAAATGGAAATGGTTGCGGTGGTCGTAATTGTAGCCGGGGCCGAGCACGGTGGTGAAATACTGGCAGCCGTCGGCGCGCACATTGTTGAGGAAGCCGCGGGTGCGGAAGGCGAACAGGCCGGGTTTGCGCACGTCGATGTCGTCGCCATTGTTGAGTTCGATGCTCATGACATCGAGCGCGTTGCCCTTGCCGTGCTCCGACAGCACGCCTTCGCCGGCAATGTTGCGGCAGGAGTAGCTTGAGCCCTGGTGGATGGTCCTGACGCCGGAGAAATAGCGCCAGCGGGCGGAGGGAACGAGTTCGTTCTTGGTCCAGGCGGCGAAGGTGGCGGCCATGTCGCAGGTCAGGGTCGCGGCGGGTTTCATCTCGATGCTGCCGATAGCCGTGACCTTGACCGGATAGTCGATGCCGCACTGGCCCTCATGGATCGGTGCCAGATCGGTGTAGGCGACATCGAGGCGCTTCAGCTGCTGGCGGCAATCGGTTTCGCTGGCTGGAATCTGCTCCACCGGCGACATCGGCTCGTCCATGCGCGGATAGGCGGCCTGCGTCATGTAGGGATTGGACGGAACAAGCTTCTGCATGCCCTGATATTGCGGCACGGCCGCGGTCTGCGAGCCGACATCGACGGCAGGCTGCAGCGACAGCACGCTGCCGGTGTTGCAGGCGGAAACCGCGGCCAATGCAAGACCGGCGGCCATAAGCGCCGCAGGTTTCAATTGGTGCGCGGCGGCGAGGAAAACGGCGCGAAATTTGCCGGCCATTGGCGGAATCCTACTTCTGGATATCCGGCATTTTAACGATCAAGGGTAAAGGAAAACTCAGCGTCCGCGTTCATGCCTGCGGCGGAATTGCGGCGGCGATCCTGCGTCAACCGCGTTTATTGGCAGAACGTGCCGCCATGCCGCCGGGGCTCAAGGTCGAGATGGAAGTGCAACGCGTGGTCGGCGTCGGCGCCTGGGCCGAGCACGGTCTTGAACGGGCCGCAGGCGGCCTTGCGCACGGCGTCGAGGAATTTGCCGTCTTTTTCCGGCGGCGCCGGCCCGACCTCGATCGTCCTGCCATCGGACAGCGTAAAGCTGGCAATGTCGAGCGCGTTGCCGAAAGCATGTTCCGACAGTTTGCGTGTGCCATTGCGCGGCCGGCAGACGAAGGCCGACGCCTGGCCGATCGATTTCAGGTCAGCGCCGAATTCGGCTTTAGCCGCCGGCTGGATGACGTCGGCGGCAAAACGCGCCGCCGCCTCGGCCATCGGGCAGTTGAGCTCGGTGCCCGGAGCAATCGCGATCGATTTGCCAAGCGACTTCAGCACGATGGGGTAGGGGATCGAGCAGCCGATTTCGGGGTTGCTTTCGACCTTGTGCTCCTCGAATTCGACCCCGAGTGTCTTCAGGCGCTCGCGGCAGGCGACTTCCTCAGCCGGCATCTTGTCGGCGGGAAGATCGGCCGAGCGTGGATCGGGCAGCATCTTCTCCTCGTCACCTGCTTCCGCCGGCTTTGGCGTTGGCTGCGGGGCGACGGCCGGCGGTTGAGGTTCGGGCGTCGTGGTGGCGGGCTTTGGCGTCGGCGTCGGCGCCACGGCAGGCGGCTCCGGCTCGCTTTCGGTTTCGGCTGGTGGTTCCGGTGGTTTCGGGCTTTTCTGATGGGACTCTTCGTCGCTGGGTAGATCGGGGTCCTTGGGCGGGTTGGGCGCCGCGCCGCTCCTTGGATTTTCAGCGTTCTGGTCTTGCGACTTCGGGGCGTCCACCTTCGGAGTGTCCACTGGACGTGGCTCGGGCACCGGAACATCGGCGGACGGCCGAGCATCCTGCGTTGCCGGCGGTGCCGGATTGGGCGCGAGATGCTGCCTGGCTCGCGCTCTCGACTGCCGCTTGCCTCGCGGTTTCAGCGGCTGATCGGCCCGCTGTGTCAGCGGCTGCTCCACGCGCGGGCTCAGCGGCCTATGGTGTTTGTGACGATGTCTGGCGTGGGCCGGCATGACCAGCAGAGCCGTGACGACCAAGGCCAATGCAATCCTGTACCCTCGAGAAAAGCTCAGCTTTGCCATCATCCACAAAACGGCACCGGTCGGCTGAAGTTGCCTGGACAGGCGCTTAGACCCGATCACAATCGGTTACCTCCGCGTTACGCGCCGATCGCTTCCAGTCCCTCTTCCAGCCAGTCGGCGAGCAACGGCATGCCGAGCAGGTATTTTGCCGTGCGCTTGTTGGCGCGCTCGCGTGCCGCGGTTACGGCGTCAGCCCATTCCGAGGCGTCGTAGTCGCCGCGGCCGACCCAGGCCAGCGCGATCAGCTCGGCGGCCTCGTCGATATTGAGGTCGTTGATCAGCTCGCGCAGCTCTTCCTCGGTGAGGTTTTCCGAGCTTTCCTCGGCAAGGCCGTCATGGTGGTGGTTGTCATGCGTGTCACCGTCGAACTCGACCTCGTGTTCGGCACCGTCGGCATAGTCCTCGTTGACGGCCGCGCTCAGCGCCTTGGCCTTGAGAATGAACAGCCGCACGGTATCGGGGCCGATCGTGAGATCTCAGTCCTTTTCGAGCCGTCGCTGCACGGGCCCTCTCCGTCAGTCGTTTGCCGGATGATACCGGATTTGCGGCATCCGTCACCTCATGTTCTCCAGGCGATCTTTTTCCGGGATGAAACGCGGACCGCTCGGCGTTAGTGTTGCATTGTCACACCCTCAGGAGGTTTCCATGCATAAAAGAGTGCTGATCCAGGCGGCGAGCGCGCTTATCGCTCTGCAGTTCCTTGCCGTTCCGGCGTTCGCCGCCGGCAGCAGTGGTGGTAGCGACCAGACTGTCACCCAGTGCAAGAAAGGCGAGGTCTGGGACAAGAAGAAGCAGAAATGCGTACCGCCGAAGGAAGGCATGCTGGACGACGACAGCATCTACGATGCAGGCCATGCGCTGGCGATGGCCGGCCGCTATGACGAGGCGATCTCGGTTCTCGTTCTTGCCGCCAACAAGCAGGATCCGCGCATCCTCAACTATCTCGGCTATTCGCACCGCCATTCCGGCCGCGTCAACGTCGGCCTTGGCTATTACGAGGAAGCGCTGCGCATCGATCCCGATTACACGCTGGTGCGCGAATATCTCGGCGAGGCGCATCTGCAGATCGGCGATCTGGCCGGCGCCCAGCAGCAGCTGATGGAAATCGAAAAGCGCACCGGCAAGGGTTCGCGCGAATACGGCATGCTGTCCGAGCAGATCGACCATTTCATGAGGAGCTGATCGGGCCCTCCTGATGTCTCAAAGCGGCTGCGAGCGATCGCGGCCGTTTTTGTTCGGCTCCGTCCCACGGCCGCCCCTGCTACAAAAGAAGGGATGATTTTTACAAAACCGATTTTTGGGCGTGAAAAGCCCGCAAAGATTGCTATATTCAAGGAAATTGCGGTGAAACGGTTCCGTTAGCCCGAGGCTGCCGGACCGTTTTCTTTTTGTACCCCAACGACAAGGCTTCCCCCGAAACGCGGGGGCGGCAGCAGGAAAGGTCAGGCACTATGAACAAGGTCCCGATGACAGGCGAGGGGTTCGCGTCATTGAAGGAAGAACTGCGTTGGCGCCAGCAGGAAGAGCGGCCTCGCATCATCGAGGCGATCTCCGAGGCGCGCTCGCATGGCGACCTGTCCGAAAATGCCGAATACCATGCCGCCAAAGAGGCGCAGAGCCTCAATGAAGGCCGCATCAACGAGCTCGAGGATTATATCGCGCGCGCCGAAGTGATCGACGTGACCAAGCTTAGCGGCGAAAAGGTCAAGTTCGGCGCCACCGTGGTGCTGGTCGACGAGGACACCGAGGAGAAGAAGACCTACCAGATCGTCGGCGACCAGGAAGCCGACGTGAAATCCGGCCGCATCTCGATCTCCTCGCCCATCGCGCGCGCGCTCATCGGCAAGGAAGTCGGCGACGCCATCGAGGTGAATGCGCCGGGCGGCGCCAGGGGTTACGAGATCGTCCAGGTGCAGTTCATCTGAGGGCGTCGGCTGGGCGCAGCTCCGCGCTGACAGGTGCTATTCGCGCGAGGTTGGCGCCGCCCCTGCCGGCAGGCAGATGAGGGGCAGCGCCAACCCTGCCAATCGTTCAGTCTTTCCCGGTAGTTGTCCGCCTAAGCTCTAAAAGTCGTTC
Source organism: Mesorhizobium australicum WSM2073 (assembly GCF_000230995.2). NCBI lineage: Bacteria > Pseudomonadati > Pseudomonadota > Alphaproteobacteria > Hyphomicrobiales > Phyllobacteriaceae > Mesorhizobium > Mesorhizobium australicum. The sequence continues at coordinate 2,322,490 of NC_019973.1, forward strand.
AGCCTCCGCCATCACGTCCGAGGGCGTCACGCGTCTGCCACCAGGCGCCAGCAACGTCGACGCATACGGCCCGCGCGGTCCGGTCAAACCCGGCTCCGTCGCCAGGAACACGGCGACCGTCGGCAGGCCGAAGGCGCTGGCGAGATGGGTCAGCCCGGTATCGGCGCCGATGACCAGGGTCGAGCGGCCGAGGATGGCGGCGATGGCGTCCAGCGGCGACTTTGGCATCACGACCGTGGCTGGCACGGCCTTGGCGATCGCTTCGGCTACCACCTTCTCCCGTTCGTTCGACCAGGTTGTGACCGGAATCATGCCGCGCTCGACCAGCAGGCGGGCGGTTCCGATCCAGTCCTCGACCGGCCATTTCTTGTCCTCGCGGCTGGTGCCGTGCAGCAGGAACGCGGTCCTGCCGTCGACGCCGGCGATCATGCCCGCTGGCGCCACGATGCCGGAGTCGAGCGTCAAAAGGTCCGGCCGATAGCCGAGCGCCAGCCCGAACAGCCGCCGTGTCCGCTCGATGGCGTGCAGGTCGCGCGGCACCGCATAGGTGATATCATAGAACAGCGTCGCCGAGGGCTCGCGCACGCTCGACCGGTCGAAGCCGGCGATCGGCGCGCGCGCCTGGCGTGCCACCAGGGCCGACTTCAGCAGGCCTTGCGCATCGATGACGAGGTCGTAGCGGCATTTGCGCAAGGTTCGGCGCAAGGCCGCCGCCTCGCGCCAGGTGTTCGCGTCGAAGAGGTTCTTTCGCCAGCGCCTTATCGCCACAGTGTGGATGGTGCCGATAGCCGGATGCAGCGCGAGGATGCCGGCAAACGCCTCTTCCACGCACCAGTCGAAAGCGATATCGGGCCGTGCGCGGCAGGCATCCTGAAGTGCCGGAAAAGTGTGGATGACATCGCCCATCGACGAAGTCTTGACGATCAGTACCTTCATGCCGCGGCCGGCACTTCCAGCAGGCGGTCCGCTGCCGCAGCGACCTGCGCGACTTCCAATGTCTTCAGACAGTTGAGATGACCGAGCGGACAGATTTTCCGGTGGCAGGGCGAGCAGGACAGGCCGAGCCAGACCAGTTCGCGACGCTCCGCCAGCGGCGGCGTGTTTTCAGGCGAGGTCGAGCCATAGACGGCAACGATGGATGTACCGACGGCGGCCGCGACATGCATCAGCCCGCTGTCGTTGGAGACCGCGAGCCTTGCCGCCGCGATCAGGTCGATGGCGTCCTCCAGCCGCGTCTGGCCAGCGAGGTCGACGACGCCGGGGGCAAGGGCTGCGATCTCCGCCGTCACGTCGCGGTCGTTCTTCGAACCAAACAGCGCGACCTCCAGGCCCTTGGCCAAGAATTCGCGGGCAAGGCCGGCATAGCTCTCGCTTGGCCAGCGCTTGGCCGGGCCGAACTCGGCCCCGGGCATGAGGGCCACGAATTTCCGCGGCGCCAGGCCGAAACGATCGAGCAGGGCGGCCTGGTTTTTCGCGTCCACGGTCAGCCGGGGCGCGCGGAAACTGCCGCCCTGGGCGAGGCCGAAATAGGCCTGTGCGGTGCGTCGTTTCACGGCATCGGGCAACGGCACGATGTCGGTCAAGAGGCCGTAGCGCATTTCACGCAGATGGCCGAAACGGCGCGGAATGCGGGCAAAGAACGGGATCAGCGCCGACTTCCAGCTGCCCGGCAGGACATAGGCCATGTCGTAGCGGCCGCGCAGCAGACGGCCGAAACGGCGGCGATGGCTGAATTCGAGTGCGCCAGGCTTCAGCGGAAAGTCGATCTGCTGTCGGATTTCGGGCATGCGCTTGACCAGAGGTGCCGCCCAGGCGGGCGCCAGCACATCGATCGCGGCATCGGGATGGAGTTCCTTCAGCGCCGAGAACAGGCACTGCGCCATCACCATATCGCCCACCCAGCGTGGGCCGATCACGAGGATCGTTGGGCTTTCAGCCATTCGACATAGTCTCTGACGCCGGTTTCTACAGTGCGGAATTGCCCGTTATAGCCGGCCGCGCGCAAGCGGGACATATCAGCCTGGGTAAAACTCTGATAGCTGCCCTTAAGGTGGTCGGGGAAGGGGATGAACTCAATCTCGCCCTTGCCCAGCGTGTCGATGACCGTTTCGGCGATCGCACGGAACGGCTGCGCGCGGCCGGTGCCGCAGTTGAAGATGCCGCTGGCGCCGCGCTTCCACAGCCACAAATTGACGTCGGCGACATCGCCGACATGGATGAAGTCGCGGCTCTGTTCGCCCGGCCCGAAGCCATCGTAAGCGCCGAACAGCTTCGGGTTTTCGCCGCGCTCGACCTGATTGAACAGATGGAAGGCGACCGAGGCCATGGCCCCCTTATGCGCCTCGCGCGGGCCATAGACATTGAAGTAGCGCAAGCCGGCGACCTGGGAATGATCGCTGTCGAAGACCGTGCGCCTGACATAATCGTCGAAGAGTTTCTTGGAATAGGCATAGACGTTGAGCGGCCGCTCCAGCGCCGGCTCCTCGCGAAATTCGGCGCCGCCGCCATAGACCGAAGCGGAGGAGGCGTAGAGGAAGGGCACGCGCAGCGCCTGGCACGCATGCAGCAGCCGTTTCGAATAGGCGTAATTCACCTCCATCATGAACTTGCCGTTCCACTCGGTGGTGGTCGAGCAGGCCCCCTGATGGAAGACGGCCTCGACACGGCCAAGCAAGCCGGCCTCCATGCCCGACAGGAAATCATCCTTGTCGAGATAGTCGGCGATGCCGAGGTCGGCCAAGTTGGCGATCTTGTGGCCGTCGGTGAGGTCGTCGACGACCAGGATGTCGTCATGGCCTTCCGCATTGAGCGCGGCGACGATGTTGGAGCCGATCATGCCGGCGCCGCCCGTGACGATGATCATGAAGGCCTCTGGTTGCGTGCGATTCCGGTCCTTATAAGGGAGGCTGGCCGGGCTGTCGACAAAGCAGGCGGTCGCTCGGAGCTCGCCCGCTCAGGCTTGTCTGTTTTGTCCATCTTGTCTATTATGGGCAAACGGAATTTCCAGTGAAACACTATCCATCCACTGATCTGAAACAGAATCTCGGCGATGTGCTCGCGGCTGCCAGCCAGCAGCCGGTCTCCATCACTCGTCACAACAAGCCGAGATATGTCCTGATGAGCATCGAGGCCTACGAAGCGCGCTTCGGCAACGATAGCCGTCGCGTCTACGCGGCCGAGGATGCACCGCTGCAACATGTCGAGATGCTGGAGGAGTACGCCGCGGAATTGGACCGTGATTAAACCAGTGGCCGCGGACGTCTGGCGATATCCATATCTGTGGCATTGCCAACATGGAGACGGCGACACCGAAGGCCGCAAGGCGAGGCCTGTCGCCTTCGTCGCCGTTCTTCCCGGAAAAGCCGAAGGGACGAACCTTTTCATCCTTGCAATCACCTCCCCCCAGCCGGGCCGTGATCGCGTCGCGGTTGGCGTTCCTGAAATTGAACGCCGCGGCGCCGGCCTTGACGCTATCCCGCTTTGGATCATAGTCGACGAGTACAACCACGATATTCTGGAATCGTCGGCTTATTTCGAACCGGGTGCGCGTATCGGCGCATTCAGTCCGTCATTCCACAAAAAAGTCATGTCGGCTTTCATGGCAACTGTTCGCGCAGGCCAATCCAAAGCCATCCCACGGGCTGACTGAAAGGCCTGCAATCGGACAGGGCAGGAGCATGAAGGACAAGAAATGCCGCCGACCGAACTGCTGATCGCGTTTTTCGCCACTACGGCGATCTTCGCCTACATTCCGGGCCCCGCCATGCTTTATGCCGCCGCGCAGACGATGGCGCGGGGGCGCTGGTCGGGGCTGACGGCGGCACTCGGCATTCATCTGGGCGGCTATGTCCATGTCTTTGCCGCCGCCGCTGGCCTGTCGGTGCTGTTCCACGCCGTGCCGCCGCTCTACATGGCCGTCAAGCTGGTCGGCGCGCTGTACCTGATCTGGTTGGGTATCTCGCTGTTTCGCAAGCGCGTGGAGGGCGACGTGGCGCTGCCGGCGATCACCCGCAAATCGGCCCGCCGGGCGTTTTTCGAGAGCATCACCGTCGAGGTACTCAATCCCAAGACCGCGATCTTCTTCATGGCGTTCCTGCCGCAGTTCATCAATGCCTCGGCGGGGTTGCCGGTCTGGGTGCAATTCGTGGTGCTGGGCACCATCGTCAACCTGATGTTCTCGTCGGCCGATGTCGTGTGCGTGTTCCTGGCCGGCCTCGTGATCGGCCGGCTGCGGCGTTCGAGCCGTGCGCAGCGGCTGATGCAGAAGGCCGGCGGCGCGGTGCTGGTCGGGCTGGGCGTCCACGTCGCCTTGCAGAAGGCCTGACCTGTCCGGGTTTGCCTCCGCCCCGGCGTTGCGTTGGTGCCCAATTGCGGTATATCGGCAGGCATGACCGGCCGGCCTCGCAAATCTGGTGTTTCGACCTATCTGAGATCGGCGTTACCCGCGCGTGGCAGATGACATGATCAAGCACAATCCGCCTTCACCCGAACCCCTGCACCGCGCCATTGCGCGCTTCGGCGACGTCGCCGTGCTGGTGGTCGGCGATATCATCCTCGACCGCTTCGTCAATGGCGTCATCGAGCGGATCTCGCCGGAAGCGCCGATTCCGGTGCTGCATGGGCGTGGCGAAAGCTCAGCGATGGGCGGCGCCGGCAACGTCGTGGCCAACATCGTCTCGCTTGGCGCGCGCGCCATTCCGGTCTCGGTGATCGGCACCGATCCCGCCGGTGACAGTCTGGTGCGGATGCTGGGCGAGCTTGGCGCCGAGACAGTGGGCCTTTCACAGCAGCGCGGCCGCATGACCTCGTCAAAGAGCCGCTTCAGCGCGCTCAACCAGCAGGTGCTGCGTTTCGACGAGGAAGAGATCAAGCCGCTCGGCGAAGCGGAACGGGCGGAACTGATCCGCCGTTTCCGGAACGCATTGCAGCAGGCCGACATCGTTATCCTGTCCGATTACGGCAAGGGCATATTGCTGGACGGCGTCGCCGCCGAATTGATCGCCATCTGCCGTGAAGCGGGTAAGCCGGTGCTGGTCGACCCGAAGGGCCGCGACTACGCGCGCTACGCCGGGGCGACCGCCGTCACCCCCAACCGCAAGGAGCTTGGCGAGGCCGTCGGCCATGCGGTGTTCGCCGATGACGAGATCGTTGCGGCGGCACGGGAACTGATTGCGGCGCATGGCTTCGACTTCGTCGTCGCCACGCGCAGCGAGAAGGGCATGAGCGTGGTCGGTCCCGACGAGGCGAGCCACATCGCCACCCAGGCACGTGAGGTGTTCGATGTCTCGGGCGCTGGCGATACGGTGATCGCGAGCTTCGCGCTGGCGCTTGCCGCCGGTGCCGATCCTGTCGCCGCTGCCTCCATCGCCAACGCCGCCGGCGGCGTCGTGGTCGGAAAACGCGGCACCGCGCGACTGAGCGTCGAGGAACTCACCGGCGCGCTGTTCCGCTCGCACGGACCGACCGCGCACAAGGACGCTATCCTGGACGCCACTTCGGCCGCGCGCATGGTGGCGGGATGGAAGGCGGAGGGCCTGAGCGTCGGCTTCACCAATGGCTGCTTCGACATCCTGCATGCCGGCCATGTCAGCCTGCTACACGCGGCGCGCAGCCAGTGCGACCGGCTGGTGCTCGGCCTCAACAGCGACGCCTCGGTGCGACGGCTGAAAGGGCCGGGCCGACCGGTCAACGACCAGCATGACCGCGCCTGCGTGCTTGCCGCGCTCGCTTCGGTCGATGCCGTCATTGTCTTCGATGAGGATACGCCGCTGGCTCTGATCGAGGCGCTTCTGCCCGACATACTGGTCAAGGGCGCCGACTACACGGTCGACACCGTGGTCGGCGCCGATGTGGTGCAAAAGGCGGGCGGGCGCGTCGTTCTGGTCGATCTCGTCGCCGGCAAGAGCACCACTGGCACCATCGGCAAACTGCGCGCCGGCGGCGCCACCAACTGAGGGAATTCATGTCCGAATTGAACGACTACCTGGTCCGCTCGGCGGCCGCCATCACCGCCACGGTAGAGCGAGATCTGACCGGCGAAATGGACCTTGCGGTGAATGCTGTCGTGGCGGCGCTTTCCCAGGGAAAGGCCTTGCTGGTCTGCGGCAATGGCGGCTCGGCCAGCGACGCCATCCATATCGCCACCGAACTGGTCGGTCGCTTCCTGAAGGAACGCAAGGCCTACAATGTGATCGCTCTGCCGGCCAACGCCGGGATGCTGACCGCCTGGGGCAATGATTACGGCTTCGACACGGTGTTTTCGCGCCAGGTCGAAGCGCATGGCGCCGCGGGCGGCGTGCTTTTGGCAATCTCGACCAGCGGCAATTCGCCGAGCATTCTCGCCGCGGCCGAACAGGCGCGCATGATGGACATGACGGTGATCAGCCTGACCGGCGATACCGGCGGCAAGCTCAAGCCGCTCACCGACATCCTGCTCAACGTCCCCTCGACCTCGACGCCGATCATCCAGCAGGGGCATCTGTGCCTCTATCACTATCTGTGCGAGGTGGTCGAAGCGCGCCTGTCGAATGGCTGACGAAACAGCGCCGTTTCCGCTGGCCGAGCCGGGCTTGTGGGTCCAGCGGATCGGCGGGCGGGTTTTCCCCGCGCGCTCGCCGGCGCTGTTCCTGGACCGTGACGGCACCATCAATGTCGACACCGACTATCCCAGCGACCCGGACGAGATAGAACTCAGGCCGCAGATGCTGCCGGCGATCGCCGCCGCCAACCGGATCGGCATTCCGGTGGTCGTGGTCACCAATCAGTCCGGCATCGCGCGCGGCTATTTCGACTGGGGCGTCTTTGCCGCGGTAAACGACCGCGTGCTCCATTTGCTGGACAGGCAGGGCGCGTTCGTCGACATGGTGCTGGCCTGCGCCTATCACGAGGCGGGCGTCGGGCCGCTCGCCATAACGGACCATCCGATGCGCAAGCCCAATCCGGGCATGCTGATCGAGGCGGGCAGGCGCCTTGATCTTGACCTCCAGCGCTCCCTGATGGTCGGCGACAAGCTGGCCGACATGCAGGCGGCCCAACGCGCAGGGCTGGCACAGGGCTGGCTGGTCGACGGTGAGGCGGCGCTTCAGCCTGGCTTCGCCATCAGGCGCTTGCATGACGACCACGATCTCGGCGGCCTGCTCGCCGCCATCGACGCGCTCGGATCGTAGGGCCTACGCCTGGTCGTTTTGCTGCGAGGCTTCGTAGAGCTTGGCTTCGGTGGCGAAGGAATAGATCATCACAGACATCGAGTAGACGAAGCCGTGCCGGCCGCACAGGAAGTAGCGCTTGGCCAGGTAGAATTTGAGGAAGTTGCCGAACGGCGACAGCACCAGCCGCACCAGGCCGGGCTTCTTGCCTCTCTCGACCAGCGTCACCGCCTTGAGGCTGGAATAGGTGTTGGCTCGGGCAAGATCCTCCTCGACCGATATTTCACGGCGATGCAGCAAGAGACCCTCTTCGATCGTGTCGGTCTCGCCCGGCACGTGAACGGATTCATGCACCCGTGCCGTTAGATCCATGCTGGCGCCTTCCCTGCGGAAAAGCCTGAGCAGCCTGTTGTGCAGCACCCAGCGATGGGCATAACCGTAGCCCTTCAGCCAGTCGCGGCGGCGCATGTACCATCCGCTGGCCTTGCCGCCGGCCGCCTGGGTGATGGCCACGATCGACTGCCGCAATCGGTCGTCGACGCGCTCGTCCGGGTCGATCGAAAGGCACCAAGGCTGGTTGGCGTGGTCGAGCGCGAATTGCCGCTGGCGGGGGAAGCCCGGCCAGTCATTGTGCAGCAGCGTTATCGGATAGCCCCTGGCGATATAGCTTTCAACGCATTCGACGGTGCCGTCCGTCGAGCCGGAATCGACGATGATGATCTCGGCACAGAAATCGATGCTTTCCAGGCACGGGCCGATCATATCGGCCTCGTTCACGCAGATGATCAGCGCCGAGACCGGGCTTGCAAAACGGGTCATGGTCCCCTTCCCATGGCGGATTCTTCCCGGAATATACGCTGCTGGCGCCATCTGTTCTCAAGCAATTCCGGGCGGAAAACCGTTACACATGCTGGAATGCTCGGGAAACCAATGAAGCGTCAGTCGAGCGGCGAATCCGGCAGAGCCGTCCAGCCTTGTACATCAGCGTCTTTCGAATACCAACGCGGCACCTGTATGGCGAATGTCGGGAATTCGGCCATCGCGCAGGCGTTCGCCCGGCTCAGGATCGCTCGAACGACACCAGGCCCTCATCCTTGACGCGGCGGATGGTGAGCGCGGTGCGGACCGTGTCGACGTTCGGCGTCGAGGTCAGTTCCTCGATGACGAAGGTCTGGAAGGCGCCGAGGTCGCTCGCCACGCAATGCAGCAGAAAGTCGGATTCGCCCGATACCATCCAGGCATCGCGCACGACCGGCCAACCGCGCGTACGCTCGGCGAAGATGCGCAGTTCGGCATCGGCCTGGTGATGCAGCCCGACCAGGCAGAAGGCAACGACATCGAGGCCCAGCGCCGGGGCGTTGAGCAGCGCGCGGTAGCCGCGGATGATGCCGGCTTCTTCCAGCCGCTTGACCCGGCGCAGGCAGGGCGGTGCCGAAATGCCGACGCGGTTCGAGAGCTCGACATTGGTCATGCGCCCATCCGACTGAAGCTCGCGCAGGATCTTCCAGTCGATGGCGTCAAGATCGGCCTTGAGGGGCATCAGGGTTCTCGATGATCAGTGTGGCGCAAGAATCTTCCGCTATTTTGTAATTAAACGACTTTTGCGTCGAAGCCAGCCCTCGTCGACGCGATTGTGGACAGGTAACGAAAGCGGCCATCGCGCGAATATCCATAGGGGCCGAAGCTTTCCGGGGACGACGGTCCGTTCGTCTTGCTGGCGTGGTTGGCAGCCCTTACATTAAGAGCGATACTCCACGTCTTTTTCCAAGGCACACTCGCTGTCCGCCCCCGCAGAGGCTCCAAATGACCACCAAGCACGCGCCCGTTCTCATCATCGGTTCCGGTCCGGCCGGCTATACGGCGGCGGTCTATGCCGCGCGGGCCATGCTGAAGCCGATGCTGGTCGCCGGTCTGCAGCAGGGCGGCCAATTGATGATCACCACGGATGTCGAGAACTACCCCGGCTTCGCCGATCCGATCCAGGGACCGTGGCTGATGGAGCAGATGCTCAAGCAGGCCGAGCATGTCGGCACCGACATCATCAACGACATCATCACCGAGGTTGACCTCAACGTGCGGCCGTTCCGCGCCAAGGGCGATTCCGGCACGACCTACACGGCCGATGCGCTGATCATCGCCACCGGCGCGCAAGCCAAGTGGCTGGGCATTCCGACCGAGCAGGACTTCATGGGCTTCGGCGTTTCCGCCTGCGCCACCTGCGACGGCTTCTTCTATCGCGGCAAGGATGTCGCGGTGGTCGGCGGCGGCAATTCGGCGGTGGAGGAGGCGCTCTATCTGTCCAACCTCGCCAAGAGCGTTACCGTCATCCACAGGCGCTCGGATTTCCGTGCCGAACGCATCCTGCGCGAACGGTTGTTGAAAAAGGACAATGTCCGCGTCATCTGGGACACGATCGTCGATGAGATCACCGGCCGCCCCGGCAAGGCACCGCTGCCGCCTTCGGTCGAAGGGCTGAAGCTCAGGCATGCCGTCACCGGCGCCGAGAGCCACCTCAAGATCGACGGCGTCTTCGTGGCTATCGGCCATGCGCCCGCGGTCGAGCTGTTCGCGGGCAAGCTGAAGCAGAAGCCGAACGGCTATCTGTGGACAGCGCCGGATTCGACGCGCACCGACGTGCCCGGCGTGTTCGCCGCTGGCGACGTGACCGACGATATCTATCGGCAGGCCGTGACAGCGGCGGGGCTGGGCTGCATGGCCGCGCTCGAAGCGGAAAAGTATCTGGCCGGCATCGAGGTGCATCGCCAAGCAGCGGAATAGGGGCCGCCGCAGACTGTATAAAACGGCTTAGAAACGCCGTGTAAAAGCCTGATTTTTCATTCAGACGCCAACCGGAACGAGGGGAAATCATGGCGTTGGACTGGGACAAGCTACGCGTGTTTCACGCCGCGGCGGAAGCGGGGTCGTTCACCCATGCGGCCGAGACGCTGCATCTGTCGCAATCGGCGATCTCGAGGCAGGTCAGCGCGCTCGAACATGATGTCGGCGTGCCGCTGTTCAACCGCCATGCGCGCGGCCTGGTGCTGACCGAACAGGGCGAGATGCTGTTCCGCACGGCGCATGACGTGCTGATGAAGCTCGAGACCATCAAGTCGCGGCTGACCGAGACCAAGGACCGGCCGTCCGGCGTGCTCAGGGTAACGACGACCGTTGGCCTCGGCGCCGGCTGGCTGACCGAGCGGGTGCAGGAGTTCATCGAACTCTATCCCGAAATCAGCCTACAGCTGATCCTCGCCAACGAGGAACTCGACCTCACCATGCGCCAGGCGGATTGCGCCATCCGGCTGCGCCAGCCGCAACAGCCGGACCTGATCCAGCGCCGCCTGTTCACCGTGCATTTCCACCTTTACGCAGCCCCATCCTATGTCGCCAAGCACGGCAAGCCGGGCTCGGTCGCGGAGCTGAGAACCCATCGCATCGTCACCTTCGGCCTGCCCGTGCCGTCGCATCTGTCGGAGTTGAACTGGCTGGAGACGGTCGGCGATTTCGAGAGCGGCCAGCGCGTGCCGTCGCTGCAGATCAACGACATCCTGTCGATCAAGCGCGCCGTGCAGGGCGGCGCCGGCATCGCCATGCTGCCGGATTATGTGATCAGCAAGGATTCCGGCCTGGTGCAGCTGCTGCCGGAGACCGAGGTGCCGTCCTTCGACACCTATTTCGCCTACCCCGACGCGATGAAAAACCAGGCCAAGCTGCACGTGTTTCGCGACTTCATCATCGCCAAGGCCAGAAGCTGGTCGTTCTAGCTTATCCTTTCCAAGGCGTAATCCGCGGCAGCCAGCCCGGTACGTTGCGGCGGTAGGCCTCGTATTCGGCGCCATAGCGGCCGGCGAGCGTCGGCTCCTCGTAGAGCTTGACGAAGGTGACCATGGCAGCCGCCGCGATTGCCGCGTAGGCAGCGATCGACCAGCTCGAGAACAGCAGCGCCTGGCCCAGAATGATCGACAGCACGGCGACGTACATGGGATTGCGGACATGGCGGTAGACGCCGCCGATCACCAGCCTTTCGGTCGGTGCGACGGGGGCGGGCGTGCCCAGCCCCTCCAGCGCGAAGCGGGCGAAGGCATGCAGCAGCACCGCGGCCGCGGCAATGACGAGCATGCCGCCGGTGAGCGCAAACGAGGGCAGGGGCGACCATGGCAGGCCCCAGCGATCGCTAAGCAGCCAGGGAACCAGCCCGGCGACAACGCCGGGAGCCGCGATCAGGAAAATGCCGCTGCCGGCGATCGCCGAAAACCTGCGCAATGGTCGATCCTCGCTTGACTGCCTTGGAAATGAACCGCCGCTGCCTCATTCCACATCATCAGTGTTTTTCGGCATTCGGGAGCAAAATCGGTCGGGATCGGCGTTTTCGAGACGACAATGACCCGAAATCGCGCCTCATTTTCACGATTCTGCTGGTCCTATTGGCTTTCGGAATGGGTTGGACCACAGCCTGTGCCTTTTTGCATGTGTGTGTTGCAAAATAGATGCTTGTTTCTTGGGCATGAAGAGCACATATATAGATCATCTCCTGGACGCGTTCTCCTCCCATTAGCGTCCTCGAGTGTTCCCCTCTGGAGGTTAGCCTTAACAGGCACTTCCAATCAAACTCAGCCGGATCTTCGTTGATCCGGCTTTTTTGTTGCCTGCATGCCACTGGGATGGCTGAAAAATTCACCGGAATTGCCGCGTAACAGTGTCATGTAACCTCTGGTAACATGACAAGGACACCCTCCATCTGCTAAGTGGATGATAGGACGCGGTGTGGTTCGGACGGGAGATGGGGGCATCACTCGTACGGCCCGGGCTCAGGCGGCTACCGCGTCCGAACCTTTTGCGCCGAAGCGCGACGACCTCGACATGCGGCGGACCTGCCGTTTTTCCTCCCGAGAAAACGGTCCGCAAACAAAACGGCGTCCGGCCCCCCGGGCGTCGTTTTTGGTTTTCGCCCCCTCGATCGTTCGAGGGGGCTCCACATGATTCGGAATCTGGCACCGGGCGAAATCAGGCAGCCTTGCCGTTGGCGTTCATCGCTTCGTCGGCGAGACGACCAGTCAGCTCGGCCATGTGATCGAAAACGGCGCGGTAGCTGGCAACGCCTGACGTGGCCGAGCGCAGCTCGATAATCAGATCGCCGATCTCGGCCTGCGGCATGGTCGCCTCGACGACGTCCCATCCCGGCCAGTCGGGCCGCGCGTCATAGCCGAGGATCTGGCCGCGCCGCTGCGGGATCAGCGCGATGATCTTCGATGTCGCGTCCGACGGCGTGACGATCTCTACCTTCATCACCGGTTCCAGAAGCACCGGCGAGCAGGCGGCCATGCCTTCCTTCATGGCGAGCTTGGCCGCCATCTGGAAGGCCATGTCGGAGGAATCGACCGCATGGTACGAGCCGTCCGACAGGTTGACCGCGACATCGACCACGGGGAAGCCGAGCGGGCCGGATTTCAGGTAGTCACGTATGCCTGTCTCGACCGACTGGATGTAGGTCTTGGGCACGACGCCGCCGGTGATGGTGTCGGTGAACTGGAAGCCGGAGCCGCGCGGCAGCGGCTTGATCTCGATGACGACATCGCCGAACTGGCCATGGCCGCCCGACTGTTTCTTGTGGCGGCCGCGCTGCTGCACCGGCTTTCGGATCGTCTCGCGATAGGGCACCGCCGGCGCATGGCCTTCCACCGGTATCTGGTTCTTGCCCTCCAGCCGCTCGCGCACGACGCGCAGATGCATCTCGCCATGCCCTGACAGCACGGTCTCGGCCGAATCCTGGTTGTGGCGCAGGCTGAGCGAGGGATCCTCCTCTGCCAGGCGCTGGATGGCGGCCGACATCTTGACCTCGTCCTTGCGCTCCCTGGGGCGCAGCGCGAAGGCGAAGACCGGCTGCGGCGGCTCGACATCGAAGAGCTGTTTGGCACCGCCCTTGGCCGAGGTGAGCGTCTGGCCGGTCTTGACCGCGTCTAGTTTGCCGAGCGCCACGGTGTCGCCGGTCCTGGCGGCGGTCAGCTTGACCTGATCCTTGCCCAGCATCCGGTAGATTCCGGAAACCTTGGCGGTGTCGCCGCCGGGCAGCCACAGTTCCGAGCCGTCGGCGACCTGGCCGGACAGGATGCGAGACACCGACAGCTTGCCGCCATGCGGCGTGTGGATGGTCTTCATCACCTGGACCACCGTCGCATTGCCGTCCGGGGCGCCGAGCCGCTTGCGGGTCGCCTCGATGTCGGGCGCGTCATGGCGGATCGTCTTCAAGAGGCGCAGCACGCCATTGCCTTTCTCGGCGGTGCCGATCAGCACCGGCGTCACCGCGCCTTCGCGCAGATCGGCGGCGAGATCGTCGAAGATCGCGTCCTTCGGCGGCTCTATCTCTTCCAGCAGCTGCTCCATCAACTCATCGTCGTGATCGGCCAGCGTCTCCAGCATGGAGAAGCGCGCCTCCAGTTCGCGCGCCTTGTCGTCGCCCGGTATCTCGGCCACCTCGCTTTCGGCATATTCGCGGTAGATGTAGGCGCGCTCCAGCGCCAGATCGATCGAGCCGATCACGACGCCGTCCTTGCGCAGCGGGATCTGGCGCAGAAGCAGCGGCGCCGCGCTTGTCGGCTGCAGCATCTTCAGCGTATCGCGCACGCCCGCGATCGCCTTGTCGACCTTGTTGAGGAACAGGATGCGCGGCACGCCGAGATCGTCGAGCTTGCGCATGATGAGCTGCAAGGCGGGGATTTTCTTTTCGTCGGCCTCGGCCACGACCACCGCGACGTCGCAGGCGGCCAGCACCGGTTCGGCCTCGAAGGAGAATTCGATCGATCCGGGGCAGTCGATGAAGGTGAACTGCTCGCCCATGAACTCGGTGGTGGCGATCGACGCCTCGACGCTCATGGCGTGGGCGCGGGCCTCGGGCGAATGATCTGAAACAGTATTGCCTGAGGAAACCGGGTTCTGGCGGGGAATGGCGCCGGTACGGGCCAATATGGCTTCGAGAAGTGTCGTCTTACCGCTTGCGAAGGGACCGACTATGGCAATGCATTTCGGTCCCGTGCGTCGTCCTCCGGCGCGAGTACCCATGACTGACCTCCACTCAGGCGTTTCCTGGGGACCGACTGGCATTCATGGTTCAGGCCAGGGTCAATCGGTCCTGAGCGGCGGCCGGCCTGTTCGACCGTCGCGGGCGGTCTGTTTCGACCTGCCCGCGATTATCGTCCCACTTGTTTGCCGGCAGGGCAAGAAAAATAGGGAGCAGGCACGGCCGGCCCTCTCAGGCGCTGAGCGCGAGCGGTTCGGCCGAGCGCCCGTCAAGCAGCGCGAGCTTGCCGCGAGGCACCGGCCTGCCGAAGAAATAACCCTGGAAGCGATTGCACCCGGCCGCCTTGGCGAGAGCGAATTCTTCTGCCGTCTCCACGCCTTCCGCCACGATGGTGACCTCCTGGATGCGCGCGATCTGCGCCAGCGCCGAGACGAATATCTGTGCCACCTGATCGTGAGCGAGGGCGCGGATGTAGGAGCGATCGATCTTGATGATGTCGACGGGCAAGGTCTTCAGATAGTTGAAGCCGCAATGGCCGGTGCCGAAATCGTCGAGGGCGATGTGAAAGCCGAGGCCACGCAATGCCTCGAGGCGCCGCAGGATCTCGGGCGTGGCGGCGGTCGCCACCGTCTCGGTGATCTCGATGATGAACTGTGATGCCGACCGGCCAGTGTCCTTCAGCACGCGGTCGCACATGGTCACGATCTCGTCACGCTTGAGCTGCTCGCCGGAGACGTTGATGGAAATGCGGCGGCCGGCGAACTGGCCGATGTCGGCACAAGCCCGCTTGAACACCCATTCGCCGAGCATGTCGATCAACGTCGATCGCTCGGCGATCGCAATGAACTCGGCCGGCGCGATCAGCCCGCGAACCGGGTGGCGCCAGCGGATCAGCCCCTCGAACGCCTCGGTGGAACCGTCCGGGCCGACGATCGGCTGATAATGCAGTTCGAGTTCGCCCAGATAGACCGCGGCGCGCAATTCCCGTTCGACCAGCCGCCGGTAGCGCTTGTCGGACAGCATCTCCTCGTCGAAGACGGTGACGCGGCCACGGCCCGCCGCCTTGCTTTCATAAAGCGCCAGATCGGCAACCAGCATCAATTCCGTCGTGTTCGAGGCATGGGCCGGCGCCAGGGCGACGCCGATCGAAATGGAGAGCGGAATGGTCTTGCCTTCATGCGATTTGCCGGCGCGCATGGCATCCAGCAATCGTCTGACATCCTTGTTGATGGCCGCCAGGTCGCCATGGGGAATGATAACACCGAATTCGTCGCCGCCGAGGCGTCCTACCATGGCGCCGGCAAAGATGCGCTCCGCGGTCTTGACCAGATGCGCCAAGGTGAGGTCGCCGAACTGGTGTCCGAACGTGTCGTTCAACTGCTTGAAATGGTCGAGGTCGATCAAGAGCAAGGCTGCCTCGCGCCTGTCGCGCCTGGTGCCCAGGCCTTCGCGCAGCGCTTCGAGGAAATAGCGTCTCGTCGTGGCGCCGGTCATCGCATCTCTGGTGAGGAAATGATGTTTCTCGGCTTCCGCAGCGGCGGCCGACTGGAGACGATGGACGACGCTGCTGCGCATGTACATCAATGCCAGCAAGGCCAGGCTCGTGGCCAGGATCGAGATGGCGAAGGCACCGCCGGCTGACAGGTCTTGCGAGACGTCGAAAGCGCCAAGCACCGCCGCGCCGGTGCTGATCACGAGCAGCGACTGGATACCGCGATAGATCCGGCCGCTATGGTCCTTGATCGTCGCCAGTATGCTCATCCGCCAGCCCCCGCAATGCAGGCCAACGGCTAGTGCGCAGCCGTTAAGAAGACATTGAATTCCCGGGCATTTCGCTTGGCGGTCCCGTGCCGGCAAGTGTCATGGTTAAGAAATCAGGCCTTCGTCCAAGCGAGGTGACAAGGGCGGTTGCATCAGAGCCGATCCAGACCGAGAATGCGGCTCACTTCGCGGGCCGGCATCTCACCGGCAACCACCAGTTCCAGGGAACAGACGATGAAGATCATTGCTTGCGGCAGCGTGCCGACCGTTATAGCGCCGGAAAAATATTTCACCGGCCGGGTTCTGCAGACGCCAATCATCGAGAAGGAGCCGCCAGCGCGGCTCAGGGCCACGCTGGTCAGTTTCGAGCCCGGCGCGCGCACCCACTGGCACACGCATCCGCTTGGCCAGACGCTTTATGTCACCGCAGGCGCCGGCCTGGTCCAGACATGGGACGGGCCGATCCAGGAAATCAGGGCCGGTGACGTCATCTCCTTCGCGCCCGGCGAGAAGCATTGGCATGGCGCGGCGCCGAAATCGGCAATGACGCACATCGCCATGCAGGAGGCGCTCGACGGCGTCCATGCCGACTGGCTGGAAACGGTGAGCGCTGAGCAATATGGCGGCTGATTGCTGTATCCACAAAACCCGGCGGTAACGCCTGACAGCGGTGACGCCGGGTTTGTTTCGGATCTACCAGATCAGGTCAGCGATGCCGTGAAGCGCTGGATGCGCGTGCAGGCTTCCTCCAGCAGCGTCTCCGAGGTGGCGTAGGAGATGCGGAAGTTGGGGCCAAGGCCGAAGGCCGAGCCGAACACCACCGCGACGCCCTCGGCCTCGAGCAGTTCCGAGCAGAAGGCCTCGTCGGTGTCGATCATCTTGCCGGCCTTGGTCTTCTTCCCGATCAGCTGGGCGCAGGACGGATAGACATAGAAGGCGCCTTCCGGCGACGGGCAGGTGATGCCGCGCGCCTGGTTGAGCATCGAGACGACGAGGTCCCGCCTGCCTTGAAAGATCGCCTTGTTCTTGGCGATGAAATCCTGCGGGCCATTCAACGCCTCGACCGAAGCCCATTGCGCGATGGTGCAGGCGCCGGAGGTCTGCTGGCCCTGAATCATGTCCATCGCCTTGATCAACTGGACGGGACCGGCGGCGTAGCCGATGCGCCAGCCGGTCATGGCATAGGCTTTCGAGACGCCGTTCATGGTCAGCGTGCGCTCGTAGAGCTTGGGCTCGACCTCGGCGATAGTCTTGAAGACGAAGTCGCCATAGGTCAGGTGTTCGTACATGTCGTCGGTCAGCGTCCAGACCTGCGGGTGCTTCAACAGCACGTCGGCGAGCGCCCGCAGTTCGGCCTCGCTATAGGCCGCGCCCGACGGGTTCGACGGCGAGTTCATCAGCAGCCATTTGGTCTTCGGTGTGATTGCCTTTTCCAGCACCGCCGGCGTCAGCTTGAAGCCATTGTCGATCGAGGTGTCGGCAAATACCGACGTGCCGCCGCAGATCGCCACCATTTCGGGATAGCTGACCCAGTAGGGGCGGGGGATGATGACCTCGTCGCCGGGGTTTAGCGTCGCCATGAAGGCGTTGAACAGGATCTGCTTGCCGCCGGTGCCGACGATGGTCTGCTCGGGCTTGTAGTCGAGATTGTTCTCGCGCTTGAATTTTTTCGCGATCGCCTCGCGCAGCGGCACGATGCCCGAAACCGGCGGGTATTTGGTCTCGCCACGGCGAATGGCCTCGATCGCCGCATTCTTGATGTTGTCGGGCGTGTCGAAATCGGGCTCGCCGGCGCCAAGGCCAATGATGTCCCGGCCGGCATTTTTCAGCTCGCGCGCTTTCTGCGTCACCGCGATGGTGGCGGAAGGCTTAACGCGGGAAAGGGTGTCGGCAAGAAAGGCCATGACCTTTTGTCTCTCCAAAGGATCGGCGCGGCCAGGAGCGGCCGCGGCGCTTCTCATGTCGCAACATTCCCGTCAGCGCAAGCCTTGTCGGCTGGGCCAGGTGGGGCAGCGCGGTCAATGAGGCGTGATCGGCAAAAGAAAGTTCATTAACGGGCGGTAGAGGCTTGCATGGCAGGATCGCGGTTCAATTCCGCCAGGTCGCGGAGCGAGGAACCTTTGTCGCGCAGCATCGGACTTGCCCATATCACCCGTCATGATGACGGCACCTCGAGTGGTGTCTGGGGCATTTATACGCTGCAAAGCGCTTTTCAGCCGATCTTTGCCTTCAACGAGGGCAAGCTTTCGGTTGCCGCCTTCGAAGGGCTGATCCGCCCGTTTCGCGACGGCGAGCCGCAATCGCCGATGAGCTTTTTTTCCACCTGTCCGGCGGCCGACCGTCTGCATGTCGAGGCGCTGACCAGGACGCTGCATCTGCTCAATGCCGGCGCCTGCCTGCCGCAAGAGGCGTCGATCTTCATCAATTTCGACCCGTCGGTGTTCACCGAGCGCGCTGTCGCCGACAATGCCTTGCGTGACATGCGGCTGGTGCTGCAGGAAGCCGGCATCGATCCGGGCCGCGTCGTTTGCGAGGTGACGGAGCAGAGATCGGCATCGCAGGAAACCCTGCACGGCTTCGTCGCCGCGCTCAGGGCCAACGGCTTCCGGATTGCCGTCGACGACTATGGCGCCGACGATTCCGACATCACCCGCGTCAAGGAATTGCGCCCCGACATCGTCAAGTTCGATGCGCACTGGATCACGCAACTGATGGAATCGGGCGCCGGTTTCGCGCTGCTGACATCCATGGTGAGGAGCTTCGAGGACCAGGGCATCCGCACCGTGTTCGAAGGTATCGAGGAAGGCTGGCAACTGGAGCTGGCGGAACGATCGGGCGCCTCGATGGTCCAGGGCTATGTGCTGGCCCGCCCAGAACTGGCGCCGACGAGTTTCCGCGCTTTCGGCCAGGGCAGTCCCGAGCCGGTTCCTCCCCCGAGCCATGCGCCCGCTCCCCCCGCCGTCGCGCCGCGCACCGGGCGGCCCGCAAAAGCCTTCGGGCGCAAGGTGGCGCCATGAGCGTCGAGCGGCGGCGCACCGTCGGCGATGCGATCTTCGTCGACGAGATCGGCATCGAATGTGGCATCCATGGCGACTTCCGCCTGCGCAGCGCCTACCAGCCGATCTACGCCCCGCGCGGCGGCAGCTTGCATCCCGTGGCCGTCGAGGGCCTGATCGAACCGCACCGCGCCGGCCGGCCGGTGTCGCCGCGGGTGTTCTTCGACAGCGTCGCGGCTCCGGAGCGGCTGTACGTCGAAACAATGTGCCGGGTGCTGCATCTGAGGAATTTCCACAATATCGGGGTCGACGGGCTCGACCTGTTCTTCAATTACAATCCCCTGGTCAACGACCATGCTGGACGGGCGCTGGCCGAGATCCGGCTGATGAGCCGGCACCTCGATGAACTCGGCCTGGCACCGGCCATGCTGGTGTGTGAAATCACCGAGCAGGCGGCGGACGATGCGCTGCTGGCCAGGCTGGTGCGTGAAATGCGGCGCGACGGCATCCGCATCGCCATTGACGATTTCGGCACCGGCCATTCGACCGTGGAGCGGGTGAGCCTGCTTCAGCCCGACATCGTCAAGATCGATGGCGGCTGGTTCGCGGAATTCTGCCGCCACGCCGCCGCGGAACGCTTCTTCCGCCCGCTGGTGTCCAGCCTCCACGATCGCGGTGCCAAGGTGCTGGTCGAGGGCATCGAGCAGCCCACCCATTTGCGTGTCGCGCTCGAAGGCGGGGTCGATTTGCTGCAGGGCTTTCTGCTTGGGCGTCCGGCGCTGGCCGGCACCATCTTCAACGAAGAGCCGCTTGCCGTCGATGCGCTGCTGGGCTTCGACAACAAGGTCGTGCCATTGCATAAGCGGCGCTGATGGTCGCGCCAAAACAAATCATTGGTTGAGGATGGCGCCGCTGCGATAATCGGCTCGCAGAAGCAGCGCTCCGGGGAACCATGATGATACTTTACAGCATGATCGATAGCGGCAATTGCTACAAGCCGCGTTTGCTGATGGCCAAGCTCGGCCTGGCCTTCACCACTGTCGAGGTGAGTTCGCATACCGGCGATACGCGCAAGGCCGATTTCGTCGCCAAGAACCCGAACGCCATGGTGCCACTGCTGGAACTGGACGACGGCCGGCGGCTGGCAGAATCCAACGCCATCCTGCTCTATCTCGCCGAAGGCACACGCTTGCTGCCCGCGGACAAATATGAGCGCGGGCTCGCTTATCAGTGGCTGTTCTTCGAACAATACAGCCACGAGCCCTATATCGCCGTGCGCAAGGCGCTGCTGACCTTTCCGGAACGCGCAGCGGATGCCACGCCGGAGCGGCTGGCTGTGACGCTGGAGCGCGGCAACAAGGCGCTTGGCGTCATGAACACATATCTCGAAAACAACGCCTTCTTCGCCGGCCGCACATTCAGCATCGCCGACATCGCGCTCTATGCTTATACCCACACGGCGGAGCAGGGCGGGTTCCAACTCGACGCCTATCCGGCGGTGGTCGCCTGGCTCGGCCGCGTGGAGGCGGACCCGGGGCATGTGCCGATCGAATGGGTGGGGTAGGGCGGCCGGTAGTTGGCGAAAGCGGTGCCGCAGCGTCCTTCTCCCCGTATAGAGACGGGGAAAAGGACAGCAGCTTCGCCAAACCCCAGACAAATAAAAAGGCGGGATAAATCCCGCCTTCCCATTTCGGTAGCCTGATTGGGAGCGTCCGGTCCGGGCTGGCAGCTATCTGCTGTTCCAGCTTGTCGGGTCTTTCCGCTCCGGCGCGCTTCTCGCGCGACCGTCAGTACATCCGTGACTTGCCGCGCGCCCCGAACTCTCGTCCGGCGCGCGCCATTTTCAAAATCAGGCTGCCTTGCTCAGAGAACCAGCGGACGACTTGCCAGTGCGGCGGTCCTGCTCGATCTCGAAGTTGATCTTCTGGCCTTCGACCAGGGTCGACAGTCCAGCGCGCTCGACAGCCGAGATGTGGACGAAAACGTCCGCGCCGCCGCTGTCAGGCTGGATGAAGCCGAAACCCTTGGTGGCGTTGAACCACTTGACCGTTCCAGTTGCCATAAAAATAGTCCTTCACATTTGCTTTGGTATGACCGGACCGAAGTCCAGCCGGTGTGCATCGAGATTTTGGAGATAGACGTCAGCAAACGCGAAGATCGCGAGGCCCGGATCGATCGGCCGAAATATCAATGGGGCTGATATAGGCTGCTTTCGCACAAAAAACAAGACTGCGTGAAAACGTCGTGATCCGGGGCCGCCCAACGGCCGCCTCAATCTGGTGAAACCGTGGCGCAAGATCGTGCCGTCCCGGGCGGCGGATCGAGGGGAAAGGACCATGAAAACCATCCTGCTTGCCGCCTGCCTCACGCTGGTGGCCGCCCAGGCGCAGGCGATCTCGCGCTACGACCCGACACGTCTGAGCTGCGGCAAGGTCCAGTCGACGATCGCGCGCCAAGGTGCGGTTATCCTTCGCTATCAGTCGAAGCGGGTGCCGGGGCTGCCGCTCTATGACCGCTATGTGCAGAGCCAGCAATTCTGCACCATGGGCGAGGTGCGGACACGCGCCTATGTGCCGAGCGCCGACACCAAGTCCTGCCCGGTGTACAACTGCAAGCGGCCGGACAATGAGCATTTCAGGCATCGATTCATCCGGCGCCATTAGCACCCGGGAGCGGCTTACTGTTCTCAGAAGCCGAAGGACACCTGAGCCGGCGGCGGCGGGCCGACGCGCACGCCTTCCATGGCCAGCATCTTTTCCTTGGTGGTCGAGCCGCCGGGTGCGGAGAAGCCGCCGATCTTGCCGCCGGCAGCGACGATGCGGTGGCACGGGATGACCAGCGGCACTGGATTGGCGCCAAGGGCCGCCCCGGTTTCGCGCGGCAGGCCGGCATGGCCGGCGCGCTTGGCGAGTTCGCCATAGGTGGTGGTTTCGCCGTAGCTGAGTTTCCGTGCCGCGTCGTAGACGGCGAGGCGGAAATCGTCGATGCCGTCGAGGTCGACGGGAAAGCCGGTGAAATCGACGTCCTCGCCCGCGGCGTAAGCCTTGATCGAGGCGATCAGTTCGACCACCCATGACGGCTGGGCCGTGGAGGCGGAAATGCCGGCATGGCGCATCAGCCGCCGCTCCACCGCTTCGCGGCTGCGTTCGGGCAGGCAAAGCCGGATCAGGCCCTTTTCGCTCCAGGCAATGCCCATGAAACCGATCACTGTTTCTAACACTGCGTGGCCGGCCGTGATCGAAGATGTCGTTTCCATGCTGCGCTCCTTTCCACAAAGCGGCGAAATCCGGGATTCCTGCCGGTACATATCAGGAACAATATGGCATCGCTGCCTGCATCCCGCCACCCGAAAACCACCAGATGGCCCCGATTGCTACCCAGGAATCGCTGGTGTAAGGAAAATCTTAACACCCGACAAACCGGACACCGAACGCGGCTTGCCAGCAAAACAAACCCTTATCGCCATCGGCATGATCGTGGCGGCTGCCGGCATCAGCGGCTGCACCTCGACCTCGCAAATGAAGGCCGCGCCGTCGCTGACCGAAACCGCGACCGCTGCCGGTAGCGATGCCGGCTTCACCATCCCGTTGCCGGAAACGGTTTCGGTGCTGCCGCAATCCTCCGGAATCAGCCCCGTCCAGACCGCCGAGTCGACTCCAAGCGCGGGTACACCGGCCCTCGATGCCGCCGCGCAGCCGGCCGCGGCCTTTGCCGGGGCGACCCCAACCGCGCCTGCCGTGCCCGCCGTGATGGCCGCCAATGCCTGGCAGGCGCCGGCCCCGGCGAAAGCCGGCCGACCGATCCAGTCGGCGGAGACCTATACGACCGCCGGGCTCATCGTGCCGGCGGTTGCCAAGGGCGGCCAGAAACTGCCTGGCGTGCAGCAGGTGGCCTATGTCGTGCCGCAGAACCCGGCTGCCCTGGTGCAGTTCCCGTCGGAGTCGGTCGAGCCGGAGCAGCATGCGACCGGCATGCGCGGCGACGTCGACCGGCTGATCGTCAAATACGCCGCCTTCTACCAGGTGCCGGTCGATCTGGTGCGCCATGTCGTCAACCGCGAAAGCACCTACAATCCCAAGGCCTACAATAACGGCCATTGGGGGCTGATGCAGATCAAGCACGCGACGGCGCGCGGCATGGGCTATGATGGGCCGGCCAAGGGCCTGTTCGACGCCGAGACCAACCTCAAATACGCGGTCAAATATCTGCGCGGCGCCTGGCTGGTGTCCAACGGCAACGCCAAGAAGGCCGACTGGCTCTACCAGACCGGCTATTATTTCGACGCCAAGCGCAAGGGCCTGCTCGAGGCGACCGGCCTCGGCGTCGACCGCAAGCGCGGGCGCCTTCAGCCCGACGCCTGAGCGCGATGCCCGAACCGCGCCCGCCGGCTCCGAACGACATCCGGCTGCGCAAGATCCTCGACGAGACACTTGTTCCACCGCATTGGCCGGACGGCTTCGTCATGCGCTCGTTCGAGCGCGGCGACGCGCTGCCCCTGCATGCGTTGCTGGGCGAAGTGTTCGACGACGGCACGGACGGCCCCTTCGACGAATGGTGGCCACGCATATCCGAAGATCCCCAATTCGACCCGGCGCTGTGTTTCCTCATTATCGACGCCAAGGGCAGGCTGGCGGCGGCTGCACTGTGCTGGAGCTCGGCGTTCGTCAAGGATCTGGCCGTTCATCCCGAGGCGCGCGGCAAGGGTGTCGGCGAAGCGCTGATGTGGCACGCCTTCGCCATTTTTCGCGACCGGGGCGCCGCCCATGTCGACCTCAAGACCAATACGCTCGAGAACCCCGCCGCCGTGCGGCTTTACGAGCGGCTGGGCATGAGGCCCGTCGCCTGGGAAGGCTGACTGGCGGCGATGGCTGTTCGGGAACCCAAGGCGCTGCTCCGCATTCAATGAACGGTGGGGTCCTGACCGGCTGCCGGTGCCGTGCGCCGCCGGCTGCCAAGGGAGATCCACCGCGATGAAGCTTTTCCATGCATGGCTGGCGTTGAGCGTCGCTGTCGTGCTCGCGGCGGGTCCGGCGCGCGCGCTCGAGCTGTCGATCGTGTCGGGCGACACCGGCAACGGCCTCAAGGTGCTGCGCGAGATCCTCGACCGCTATGAGAAGGAGAGCGGCGACACGGTCACCATCGTCGCCATGCCGTCGTCCGGGACCGACCAGTTCGGCCAGTACAGGCTGTGGCTCGCCGCCGGCAACAGCGACGTCGACGTCTACCAGACCGATGTCATCTGGGCGCCGCAGCTCGCCAGCCAGTTCGTCGACCTGACCCAGGCGACCAGGGATGTCGTGGCCAAGCACTTCCCGTCGATCATCCAGTCGCAGACCGTCGACGGCAGGCTGGTGGCGCTGCCGATCTTCACCGATGCGCCGGCGCTCTACTACCGCAAGGACCTGCTCGACAAATACGGCGCCAAGGTGCCGGCCACCTGGAAGGAGCTGGGCGACACCGCCAGGCTGGTGATGGACAAGGAGCGGGCGTCGGGCAACAGGGATATCTGGGGTTTCGTCTTCCAGGGCAACGCCTATGAGGGGCTGACCTGCGACGCGTTCGAATGGGTGGTGTCGAATGGCGGCGGCCATATCGTCGAGCCGGATGGCGCGATTTCAATCAACAACCCCCAGGCGGCGGCCGCGCTCGACATGGCGAAGGCCTGGATCGGCACCATCGCGCCGCCGGGCGTGCTCGCCTACCAGGAAGAGGAGGCGCGCGGCGTGTGGCAGACCGGCAATGCGGTCTTCATGCGCAACTGGCCCTATGCCTATGCGCTGGGCAACAGCCAGGGGTCGCCGATCAAGGGCAAGTTCGATGTCGCACCGCTGCCGGCGGGCACGGGCGAGGGCGCCCGGCCGGCGGCGACGCTCGGCGGCTGGAATCTCGCGGTCTCGAAATATTCCAAGCACCCGGATGCCGCGATCGAGCTGGTCAAGTTCATCGCCTCGCCGGCAATGCAGAAATACCGCACGCTCAAGACCGCCAACCTGCCGACCATCCAGGCGCTCTATGACGATGCCGACATCGCCCGGCAACAGCCGATCATTCCACACTGGAAAGAGGTCTTCCTCAATGCCGGGCCTCGGCCCTCGGCGGTGACCAGGAACAAGTACAACGAGGCGTCGAGCCAGTTCTGGAACGCCGTCCACAAGACCTTGTCCGGCGAAGGCAGCGCCGCCGACAATCTGGCCGACCTCGAAGCGACGCTGACCCGGCTGAAAGGCAAGGGCTGGTGAGCGTGCATCCGGCCGATGCGCGCTCTGGTTCGAGCCTGACGCGCCAGCGTGCGCGCTCGGCATGGCTGTTCCTGGCGCCGATGCTTGTGGTGCTCGCCGCCGCTGCCGGCTGGCCGCTGGCGCGCACGGTCTATTTCAGCTTCACCGATGCCTCGCTGTCAGACCTCGATGCCCGCCAATGGGTCGGCCTGGCCAATTACGTCTCGGTCCTGCGCATGCCGAGCGGGCGGGTCATCTATGACGGGCTGCTTCTCGATCCGGTCTGGTGGGGCGCCGTGTGGAACACGGTGCGGTTCGCGGTGGTTTCGGTGACCTGCGAGACGATCCTCGGCATGGTCGTCGCCCTGGTGCTCAATGCCGAATTCGCCGGCCGCGGCATCGTCAGGGCGGCGATCCTCATCCCCTGGGCGATCCCGACCATCGTCTCGGCGAAGATGTGGCAGTGGATGCTGAACGACCAGTTCGGCATCATCAATGTCGTGCTCGTCAACCTCGGGGTGATCGACCACAAGATCGCCTGGACCGCCAGCACGGATACGGCGATGGCGGCGGTGCTGATCGTCGACATCTGGAAGACGACGCCCTTCATGGCGCTGCTGATTCTTGCCGCGCTGCAGATGCTGCCGCGCGAGATCATCGAGGTCGCCAGGCTGGACGGCGCCAATCCCTGGCAGATCTTCTGGCGGGTGACCTTGCCGCTGATCCGCCCGGCGGTGATGGTGGCGGTGATCTTCCGGGCGCTCGATGCGCTGCGGATCTTCGACCTGATCTATGTGCTGACGCCCAACAATGCGCACACCAAGTCGATGTCGGTGTTCGCCCGCGAGAACCTGTTCGAGTTCGACAAGTTCGCCTA
Organism: Mesorhizobium australicum WSM2073; assembly: GCF_000230995.2. Classification (NCBI taxonomy): domain Bacteria; kingdom Pseudomonadati; phylum Pseudomonadota; class Alphaproteobacteria; order Hyphomicrobiales; family Phyllobacteriaceae; genus Mesorhizobium; species Mesorhizobium australicum. The sequence continues at coordinate 2,348,502 of NC_019973.1, forward strand.
TGGCTCGGCCGCCTCGACCCTGCTCTTCCTCATCCTCGCTCTGCTCACCATGCTCACCATCCGCATCGGCCGGCTAAGCCTGGACGGAGGCCGCTGAGATGTGGCTGCTGAAGCGCATAGGTTTTTATCTGCTGGTCGGAGCAATCGTGCTGATCGCGGTGTTCCCGTTCTATTACGCCATCGTCACCAGCCTGAAATCGGGGACCGAGCTGTTCCAGGCCGACCTGTGGCCGAAGGTGCCCAGCCTCGGCAATTACCGCAACGTGGTGGCCGAAGGCGCCTTCCTGCGCAACCTGCTGAACTCGCTGGTGGTTTCGGGTGCGGTGGTGGCGCTGTCGCTGTCCCTCGGCGTCACCGCGGCCTACGCACTGGCGCGTATCCGCTTTCGCGGACGCTCGGCATTGCTGTTCGTCATCCTGTCGGTCTCGATGTTCCCGCAGGTGGCGGTGTTGGCCGGGCTGTTCGAGCTGGTGCGGCTGTTCGGCCTCTACAATTCGCTCCTCGCGCTGATCTTCTCCTACATGATCTTCACGCTGCCGTTCACCGTCTGGGTGCTCACCGCTTTCGTGCGCGACCTGCCGGTGGAGGTCGAGGAGGCGGCGATCCTTGACGGCGCGACGCCGTGGATCATCATCACGCGCATCTTCCTGCCGCTGATGTGGCCGGCGCTGGCGACCACCGGGCTGCTGGCCTTCATCGGCGCGTGGAACGAGTTCCTGTTTGCGCTGACCTTCACCTCCAACGACGCGCGGCGGACCGTGCCGGTGGCGATCGCGCTGCTTTCGGGCAATTCGCAGTTCGAAATCCCCTGGGGCAACATCATGGCCGCCTCTGTGATCGTCACGGTGCCGCTGGTAATGCTGGTGCTGGTCTTCCAGCGCAAGATCGTCTCCGGCCTCACCGCCGGCGGGGTCAAGGGGTGAGGAGTGGTCGGCGAAGCCGATCAATCGACAACGATTTGTCGATTGAAGCGACGAACGCCCGAAGCCATAGCGGAGGGCAGGGCATCCTCAGATATCGGGCGCGTTGCCGATTTTCTGCTTGATCTCCAGCGCCCAGGCGCGGCCCTCGTCGCCGCCCCATAAGAGCCAGGCGATGGTGCCGGCCGAAGGGTTTTCCTCATTGCCGTAATTCTTGCCGCGCTTGTCGACCTCGTGGCGGGCAAAGTAGCTGACCATGCGGCGGATGGTGGAAGGCGCCAGCTTCTCACGGTTCTTCAGCTCCGTCGCCCGCGCCACGCCGATCTCGGTGCCGCCACGGCCGAACTGCTTGCGCAGCCGCAGGCCCTTGGCGGCATTGTCGGCCACCACTTGCGGGCAGCGCAGGTCGATCTCGTCGGCTTCGTGCATTCTTCTCTCCACTCGCAGCTGTAGCCGATAACGGGGATGTGGCAAGGCCGGGCCTGTCCCGATGCGAAATGTCGGGACCGGTTCCGGCCAAACGTCCTTGGGTCGCAGAGCAACCGCGCCGGGACGCCGGCGCGCGGAACCAAGGAGCCGATCATGATCACCTTTCCCAACGAATCCGCCAGATACCGCACCGCGCGCGAAAAGCTGCTGAACAAGGAAATCGAGCTGCGCCGGGCCATGGAAGCCGTGGCCGAGGCACGTCGCGCGCTGCCGCCGGGCGGGCTGGTGCCGCAGGATTATGTATTCGACGGGCTCGATGAAGCCGGCAAGCCCGCCAGGATAAAACTGTCGGAGCTGTTCGCGGCCGGCAAGAACACGCTGATCCTCTACAACATGATGTTCCCGCGCCATCCGCGGGAGACGCGCGACGTCGCGACCAGCGGCGGCACGGCAAAGCTCGCCCGGCCCGACCAGCCATGCCCGTCCTGCACCGCCCTGCTCGACCAGTTCGACGGCGCGGTCGGCCATCTCGAAGCGGCCGGCTTCAACTTCGCCGTGGTGGCCAAGACGGCGCTGGAAAACCTCGTCACGCTCGGCCGCGATCGCGGCTGGCGCAACATGCGGCTGGTGTCGTCGGCCAACAACAGCTTCAAGCGCGACTACAATGCCGAGGATGCCGACGGCGCGCAGATTCCGCTGCTGTCGGTGTTCCACCGCGACGCTGACGGCATCAGGCATTTCTCGTCGTCGGAACTCGGCTTCGCGCCGACCGAGCCCGGCCAGGACCCGCGCGCCATCGGCACCTGTGAGATCCTGTGGAACCTGATGGATTTCACGCCGGAGGGCCGGCCGAATTTCGGCGAGCAGCTGCAATATGGCGAGGCGTGCTGCCACTGAAGCCGCTCGGTCCGCACGCTTCAGTTCCGAGTGGCTCTTCAGCACATGGTCGCCGTCGGCCTGTTCGATGAGGCAGGCGGGCTCGCCGGCGATGCCTTGTGTTTGACCCGTGTCCTTGATCCGCGCTTCACGTGGCTGCTGGAACATCGGAAGATCCGCTGCATTGATAGGAGACGGTTTGCGACCCCTTTCACGGATTAGACGTGCGCCCTGCAATTAAAGACGTATGGGACTTGGTGCGAGAAAGCGTGGTTGGCTTTGTCAACGACAATGCCCTTAGCCATGGCGCGGCGATGGCGTTTTATGCCGCCACGTCGCTGGCCCCGGTCCTGATAATCGTCGTCGCGATAGCCGGCATCGCTTTTGGTCATGACGCGGCACAGTTGGCCTTGTCTGCACAGACATCGGGGCTGATGGGCCGGGAAAGCGCGGCGCTGCTTCAGACGGCGCTCGAAGGGGCATCCAGCAAATCATCGGGGACCCTGGCGGCCCTGATCGGCGTGGCCACGCTGCTCGTCACCGCCTCAGCGGTGTTTGGCGAGATGCAGCAGGCCCTGAATGCAATATGGAAGGTTGAAGCGAAAGGGGATTCGCTGTCGCGTCTCTTGCGCGCGCGTGCGGCAAGTCTGGGCCTGGTCGCCGCCCTCGGCTTTATGTTGCTGATATCCCTGGCGGCGAGCGCGGCGATCTCGGCTCTGGGCAGCGTGATCAGCGCTTATCTGCCGTTCGGCCAATTTGTTCTGAGCGCCATCAACACCCTGATTTCCTTTTCCCTGATCTCGGTGATGTTTGCCGCGATCTACAAAGTGCTGCCGGACCGTGCCTTGCAGTGGCGGGATGTCGGGATCGGTGCCGTGGTGACCGCCGCTCTGTTCACGTTGGGAAAGTCGCTTATCGGCTGGTATATCGGCACGAGTGCGATCGCATCGTCCTATGGTGCGGCCGGAGGGCTGCTCGTCATACTGCTCTGGGTCTATTATTCATCGGAAATCTTTCTGCTCGGTGCGGAGTTGACGCGCGCCTATTCCGTTCGACGGGGGGGCAGGTCCGACCTGGACGGTTTGGTTCAAAATGCTCCGGCTCCGGAAAGCCTTGTTCCAATGCGCCGAAGGCCCGGCTCTTCGGGCTTCGTCCCCTTGTTGGCGGTGGCGTGCGTGAGCGCGACGATGACAGCCTTTCTGCTGGGGCCTCGTCGTCCGTAGATCCTGCCGCGGTCGCAAGGCTGCTTTCCCTTCTACGGCGCGACGGGAAGGGACACGGCTGGCAACCTCGCCGCATCTGCGGCGTTGGACTCCTCGAGGGAACCATTCCGATCGGAGACGCCAGATGAAAATGCTCCTGACCATGGCCGCCGTCGCGCTGACCGCCGTCGCGCCCGCCGCCCTTGCCCAGACGAACGGCACCAACTCGAACGCGGTCGCGCCCATGTTGCCCGACAGCAAGGTCGACACCCCGACCTTTGTCGCCACAGTGCCCAGTGCCAATGAATTCGAGATCCAGTCGAGCAAGCTGGCCGAACAGAAATCCGCCTCGGCCGACGTCAAGGCCTTCGCCGGCCAGATGATCAAGGACCACACCAAGGCCGGCGAGGACTTCAAGCAGGCGCTGAGCAAGGGGCAGACCACCGCCTCGATCAGGCCCGCCGGACCCGCGCTGCAGCCCAAGGACCAGCAGATGCTGGACCAGCTCAAAGCCGCCACCGGCAAGGCGTTCGATGAGAAATACGTCATGATGCAGACCGAGGCCCACAAGCAGGCGGTCGCCCTGTTCAGCACCTATGCGAAATCGGGCGACGACCCCGCGCTGAAGGAATTCGCCAAGAAGACGCTGCCGACGCTGAAGATGCACGAGAAGCACGTGAAAGAGCTCGGCGCGGCGCATTAGGGGCTGGGCGAGCTGTTCGGTCAAGGACAGGCCATCCTTCTGGTTGGTGGAGACCTCCTTCATTTCGTCATCCACGGGCGGAGCAAGGAGCGCAGCGACGCGGCGCAGACCCCTGGAGCTGCTCCGCAGCCCAAGGGATCCATGCCGGGACTTCAAAGCGTCGCTACAGTTCGTAATTCTGTTCCGCTGCGTCCCCGATTGATGTCGCGGCATGGATCCTGGGGTCTCCGCGACGCCGCTCCGCGGCTGCTTCGCCCTAGGATGACGAAGTTGGGGTGTCAGGCGCTCTACCTCTGGCAAACCAGCAGCCGCAAGAAGGCCCTGTGCCTCCACCGGCCATGCGCTACACTGCCGCCTCACCTCGGGAGCACCCCATGCCCAGGATCGACCTCGCATCCGTGCCCGGGCGCAAGGGCTCGGGCTACCCCGCACCCTTCGACGCCCCTTGCGCCGACCGCACGCGCCGGCGCCTTGGCGATGCCGGCGGGCTTACCGATTTCGGCGTCAACCTGACGACATTGCCACCCGGCGGCTGGTCGAGCCAGCGTCACTGGCACAGCCACGAGGACGAGTTCGTCTATGTGCTGGAAGGCGAACTGGTGCTGGTCGAGGATGGCGCGGAGACGCTGCTCAAGGCCGGCGACAGTGCTGCCTTCGCCAAGAACAGCGGCAACGGCCATCACATGATCAACCGCTCGCCGGTTACGGCGCGCTACCTGGAAGTCGGCTCGCGCAATCCAGACGATGTCATCACCTGCTCCGACATCGACATGATGAGCCCGAGTTCGGACGGGCGCTTCCTGCACAAGGACGGCACGCCTTATCCAGGGCAGGGGTGAGGGCTGGACCATGCGTCGGCGCTGGCATTCCGCCCGTGCCGGGATAAGCTGCCAATAACCGCGGGAGTCGGCGCCAGCCCCCTCATCCGGCCGCTTCGCGTCCACCTTCTCCCCGCTGGGGAGAAGAGATTGGCGCTGGCGCTCGTAATCTCCTCTCCCCTCTGGGGAGAGGTCAGCCGAGCGAAGCGGAGGCTGGGTGAGGGGGGTTGGCGCCAGCCCTGCCAACCCAGGGAGGACACCCATGAAAAAAGAAGTCATCGAAGTGCCCGTCATGTCGGACAAGGTGCGGGCGCTCGGCCTGCCCTGTTCGACGGCGGTGAGGGCCAACGGTTTCGTGTTCATCTCGGCGACGCCGCCGGTGGACATGGTGACCGGCGAGATGGTGCGCGGCGACATCGAGGTCCAGACCGAGGCCTCGCTGAAGGCGCTGAAACATTGCCTTGAAGTGGCCGGCACCTCGCTGGAAAACGTCGTGATGGTGCGCATCTATGCCGTCAATTCCGGCTTCTACAACGCGATAAACAGGGTGTATGCCCGGTATTTCAGCGTGAACCCACCGGCAAGGAGTTTCGTGCCGGTGGCGTCATGGCCGATGGAGTTTGATATCGAGATTGAGTGCGTGGCGGTGGGGTGAGGGCAGGCCGCATAGCGGACGAAAAAGCCAATTGTTTGGCTTTTCGAGCTTCGACAATCCTCAGTTCCCGATGGATAAACGATCCAGTTGCAGAGCACGACTTAGAATGAAAGTTTCGACTGCAGTGCTCGACTGGCTGCAGAAAATGGCTTTTTGTAAATAGTCTGATAGAGCGAGTCAATTGCGTCAACAATTGAACTAATTGCACTTTTTACACTGGCTATTGTAATCAGCGGGATACCTTTTGGATGTGTTAGCTTGTTTCGGAGCTTAATCGAATTCCCCAGCGCGCTCCACCAGTTCGCCTGCTTGTCGAGAGGTTGGCCAGAGAAGTGTCTATGTAAAAAAGTTATTCGGTCTTCAAGCCGGGTCATCTTCAAGCCATTAAGCTTGAATTGGCCGTTTTCAAGTCGGGCCTCTTGCTCAAGTAGAAACGCACGTTCGTGTACCGAAAATTCGGGTCGGATTGCGAGTTCCTCGCATATCGCGTTCACGTGCGCCTCAAGCGAGGAAAACCCGAGCATCAAGGCTGCATGTAAGCAGGCGTCCCGTCGAACCTCGTCATCGGTCGCGCTAGCGTTTTCGAGAAATCTTTTCGCCTCTTCCAAAAGAAGAGTAGCAAATATATCAATCTCAGCCATTGACCGCTTTGGCTTTTAGCTTTTCGACTTCCAATGTGGCTACCTTGGCGTGATATTTTGCTATTGCAACGTCAATATTGGACTTCGAAATCCCTTCTCCGTTTTCGGACTGAAGGAAAAATAATTCAGCAAACCGGCCTCGTTCTTTTGGATCTGTTCGATATCCGAGCCCGCGATATTGCTCTGTATCCGTTTTGTGTCTTCCCTTTACCAAGGCTGCGACATTCAGCGGATCATGCCCACTAGAAGCCGCTAGGTCATAGTGCCGCTTCAGTCGCACCTCGTTATTACGAAGCATGCCGGCGATAAAGGCCCAGGCCGCAACAACCGCCGGATTTGTCGCCTTTTCCGGATAGTCAGGTGGAAATTTCTTCGAGCCTTTAACGAACGCTGCTCGCTGTGCTTTAGTTAGCGCTGCGAACTCGTTTCCGGCGAGTATCAACCCAGGATCGGTCCAAAGATTATCTTTTTTAGAGTCCCTGAGAGCTTCCCACTCCGGATCAGCCACGCCTGTAGGGCAGAGTTCCGGAGTAGTCTCGGTAAGATCGAATTTTTTGGCGTCAACTCCAGCGCCGTGAAAATAGTTTAAGATAAATGTTCTTGCCAACTGAACTGATATGGGCCCGCCGCGCGAGCGCCGATCTGCGAAATCCTGACCAGAATTGAGCATTCCAACCAATTGAAACCAGTCACGCAATTGCGGACCCATTGCCGTCTCATGCATTCGATCAAAAAGATCTCCTGATATCGCGATATTAGTGTTCGAAATTAGTTGAACATCTAATCTCTGGTCCATTTTTAGATCGAAATATACCTTGACGCCGTGGTATTCATCTATTCCATTCGCAAGAGCTGATCGTATAGCTTCGAACCGATGCTGTCCGCCAATAATTTTAAGAGGATGGGGTTTGTCGAATTCAAGTGTAAATTCGCCAACTATGTTGCTGAAGCTACGACGTTGCTTTGCATCTTCCATCATTCTTGCGTACGCGGGAGCGTTTTCAACAATTTGTCGATTCGCACGATATTCCGCCTGTTCTTCTGGATCGAGAGGAACATCGGTTGTACCGAGCGCAATGATTCTGTTGGCTTTGACATGGCACTCGCAATAGCGAGCCCCAGTCCTATGGTCGGTGATCAGTAGGATGTGAGGTGCTTCGAGCGGAGAAAATTGCTCTAAGAATTTGGAAAAATTTTCGCTCTGCATTGAAGCGTTTTGATCGACCTGCGACGACATGATTCCCCCCCCAGCACTGCATCTCAGGCTCCGAGGAGAATAAGATTGCAGGCCGCCACTTTTAGGACATTGTTACTGCCGGACCTCGGGCGTGTCGAGCACAATAGGAACTACTTCAAGTAGCTGCAACAGCGAGCCGCGGCTTTTTCTACGTACTCTGCACTGTTTTTTGGTCAGCACGCCACGTATCCCAGAACATCTGCTGGGAAGCGTAGGGTTGCGTTTGGTGTAGATAAGTGGAACGAGCGCGGCGTCGGCGGGACAGCGCCCCCCTCTGGCCTGCCGGCCATCGCCCCCACGAGGGGGGAGATTAGCTAATCACCTCAAGCAAAATACTCCTGCAGCGGCCTGACCTCCAGGCTCCCCGCCTTCAGCGCCGCGATCGCCTCGGCCACCGCAGCAGCCCCAGACAGCGTCGTGTAATACGGCACCTTCTGCATCAGCGTCGCACGCCGCAGCGACTTGGAGTCCGACACCGCCTTCTGGCCGTCCGTCGTGTTGAAGACGATCTGGACCTGGCGGTTGCGGATGGCGTCTTCGATGTGGGGGCGGCCTTCCAGGACTTTGTTGATCTTCTGGGCGTCGACGCCGTTTTCGGCGAGGAAGCGTTGCGTGCCCGAGGTGGCCAGCACCTTGAAGCCGAGGCCGGCGAGGCGCTTGACCGCCGGCAATATGCCTTTCTTGTCCTCGTCGCGCACCGAGACGAACAGCGTGCCGGAGCGGGGCAGGTCGACGCCGGCGCCGAGCTGGCTCTTGGCGAAGGCGAGCGCGAAATCGCGGTCGAGGCCCATGACCTCGCCGGTGGAGCGCATTTCCGGGCCGAGCAGAATGTCGACGCCGGGGAAGCGGGCGAAGGGGAAGACGGCTTCCTTGACCGCGATGTGGCCGGGGTTGCGCGGGTCAGGCATGGCGCCGTAATGGGCGAAGGCGTCTTCCAGCGTCTCACCGGCCATGATGCGGGCGGCGATTTTCGCGATCGGACGCCCGATGGTCTTGGCGACGAAGGGCACGGTCCGCGACGCGCGCGGGTTGACCTCCAGCACATAGACCGTGCCGTCCTTGATCGCGTATTGCACGTTCATCAACCCGCCGACATTGAGCGCGCGGGCAAGAGCCGCCGTCTGGCGTTCCAGCTCATCGACCAGTTCCGAGGGCAGCGAGTGAACCGGCAGCGAGCAGGCGCTGTCGCCCGAATGGATGCCGGCTTCCTCGATGTGTTCGAGAATGCCGGAGACGAAGGTCGCCTTGCCGTCGCACAGGCAGTCGACATCGACCTCGATGGCGCCTGAGAGATAGGTGTCGAACAAAAGCGGGTTCTTGCCCAGCAGTGTGTTGATCTGGCCGGTCTTGTCGTTGGGGTATTTCTGCTTGATGTCCTCCGGCACCAGGCCGGGCACGGTGTCGAGCAAATAGGACTGCAGCATGCCCTCGTCATGGATGATCTGCATGGCGCGGCCGCCGAGCACATAGGAGGGGCGCACCACCAGCGGGAAGCCGAGCTCGCCGGCGACGAGGCGGGCCTGCTCGACCGAATAGGCGATGCCGTTCTTCGGCTGGCTGAGGTTCAGCTTATGCAGGAGCTTCTGGAAGCGGTCGCGGTCTTCGGCGAGATCGATCATGTCGGGCGAGGTGCCGAGGATCGGAATGCCGGCCTTCTCCAGCGCGTCGGCCAGCTTCAGCGGCGTCTGGCCGCCGAACTGGACGATGACGCCGACCAGCTCGCCCGAGGCCTGCTCGGCGCGCAGGATCTCCAGCACGTCCTCCGCCGTCAGCGGCTCGAAATAGAGCCGGTCCGACGTGTCGTAATCGGTCGACACGGTTTCGGGGTTGCAGTTGATCATGATCGCTTCATAGCCGGCGTCGCGCAGCGCGAACGCGGCATGGCAGCAGCAATAGTCGAACTCGATGCCCTGGCCGATGCGGTTCGGGCCGCCGCCGAGGATGACGACCTTCTTGCGCGCCGAGACCTGCGCCTCGTTGGCGAGCGCGCCGGCGAAGGGCACTTCGTAGGTCGAGTACATGTAGGCGGTGGGCGAGGCGAATTCGGCCGCGCAGGTGTCGATGCGCTTATAAACCGGATGAACGTCGAGCTTTTCGCGAGTCTTCTGAACGACTTCGGCGTCGGTCTTCGTCAGTGAGGCGAGGCGGGCGTCGGAGAAGCCCATCGCCTTCAGCATGCGCAGATTGACGGCGTCACCCGGAATGCCGTGCTCGCGAATGCGGGCTTCCATGGCGACGATGCCGGCGATCTGTTCGAGAAACCAGGGGTCGATCTTGCACATGGCGTGCACGTCTTCCAGCGAGGTGCCCATGCGGATCGCCTGCGCCACCATGCGCAGCCGGTCAGGCGTCGGCGTGCCCAGAGCGGCGCGGATGGCGTTGCGGTCATCGGCACTGTTGGTTGCGCCAAGGCCGGGGATCTCGATCTCGTCCAGGCCGGTGAGGCCGGTTTCGAGACCGCGCAGCGCCTTCTGCAAAGACTCCTGGAAGGTGCGGCCGATGGCCATGACTTCGCCGACCGACTTCATGGCCGTGGTCAGCACCGGCTCGGCGCCGGGGAATTTTTCAAACGCAAAGCGCGGGATCTTGGTCACGACATAGTCGATGCTCGGCTCGAACGAGGCGGGCGTGGCGCCGCCGGTGATGTCGTTCTCCAGCTCGTCCAGCGTGTAGCCGACAGCAAGCTTGGCGGCGATCTTGGCGATCGGGAAGCCGGTCGCCTTGGAGGCGAGCGCGGACGAGCGCGAGACGCGCGGGTTCATCTCGATGACGACGAGACGGCCATCGGCCGGGTTGACGGCGAACTGCACGTTGGAGCCGCCGGTCTCGACGCCGATCTCGCGCAGCACCGCGATCGAGGCGTTGCGCATCATCTGGTATTCCTTGTCGGTCAAGGTCAGCGCCGGGGCAACGGTGATGCTGTCGCCCGTGTGCACGCCCATCGGGTCGATGTTCTCGATCGAGCAGACGATGATGCAATTGTCCGCTCTGTCGCGGACGACCTCCATCTCATACTCCTTCCAGCCCAGCACGCTTTCCTCGATCAGCACTTCGGTGGTCGGCGAGGCGTCGAGGCCGGACTGGACGATGTCGTAGAATTCGGCCCTGTTGTAGGCGATGCCGCCGCCGGTGCCGCCCATGGTGAAGGACGGGCGGATGATGGCCGGGAGGCCGACATGGTCGAGCGCCTGGGCCGCGATCGCCATGCCATGGCTGATGTAGCGCTGCTTGCGGTCGCCTTCGCCGAGGTTCCAGCGGGTTTCCAGCGCGTCGAGTTCGGCGTCGAGATTGTCCGGCTTCTCGGCCTTCAGCGCGGCGCGCTCGGCCTCATGCGTCTTGCGGTCGGCGTTCTTGACGTCGGTGGCGTTGGCCAGCATCGACTTCGGTGTTTCCAATCCGATCGTCTTCATCGCCTCGCGAAACAGCGCGCGGTCCTCGGCCTTGTCGATGGCATGCGCGTCGGCGCCGATCATCTCTACTTGATAGCGCTCCAGCACGCCCATGCGGCGCAGCGACAAAGCGGTGTTGAGCGCGGTCTGGCCGCCCATGGTCGGCAAGAGCGCGTCGGGCCGCTCCTTGGCGATGATCTTGGCCACCACTTCGGGGGTGATCGGCTCGATATAGGTGGCGTCGGCCAGTTCCGGGTCGGTCATGATGGTGGCCGGGTTGGAATTGACCAGGATGACGCGAAAGCCCTCTTCCTTCAGCGCCTTGCAGGCCTGGGTGCCGGAATAGTCGAATTCGCAGGCCTGGCCGATGACGATGGGGCCGGCCCCGATGATCAGGATCGACTTGATGTCGGTGCGTCTGGGCATGTCTATGAATTCCGTTCGGCAGCGGGCTTGCACAAAAAACCGGGACGGGAAGACCCGGCCGGTTGTGCTCGCGATTCTGGTATCAGGCTAGGAGGGCCTTATAGGGAAGAGTTTTGCCCGATGTAACCCCGAAAATGCGGGATTGGGCGGGGCTGCACAGGCTGGGCGCGCGCGTTGGGTTTGAATAGGTATCTTGCAGTGCGTTGGCGCTGCCCCTCACCTGCCTGCCGGCATCCTCTCCCCGTATAGCGACGGGGAGAGGGGTGCTGCCGTCGCCGGTGTCGCCAATCACCGCTGTTGCAAGAAGAACGCAAGGTTGCGGCCAGCATCTTTCTCCCCGTCATTATACGGAGAGAAATGCCCGGCAGGGCAATGAGGGCGGCGCAAACTCCAGCAATCAGGCAGCCACGGCAAAAGTCGCCGAACTCTAATCCCCCAGCACCACCGTGTCCGTGATCTCGAACCGCTCCGACACGCCGATGCGGATCATGTTGAGTTTGCCTTCCCGGGTGAAGCGGAAGTCGCTGCCGGCGTCCGAGCTTGCCGGCAGGCCGGCAGTGAAGGAGATGACGCGGCTGCCGCCATCGGGCCAGGTCACGGTGACGTCGGCCTTGTCCGTGCCCTTGTGCGTCACGCTCGCCGCGCAAGGCGCCATGGGCTGTCCAACGTAGCGGGCGCAGGGAATTTGCAGGCCGGCATCGCCGGCCGTGGCCCCGGTTGGCTCTTCGGCCGCGGGTCCGTTTTCAGCCGCAGCCAGCGCCAGGCCATAGGCATCCTGCATGGCGATCTCCGCCGCGGATTTCGGCGGGGCTTCGGGGCTGGCTGGTTGGTTCGCATCACCCAGCCGAGCGGTCAGGTCGGGTGCATCGGGCGTCGCGGCGGCGTCGGTGGCCATGGCGGGCGTATCCGCGGCCTCGTCGGGCACGGTCGCCGGATTGACGGGAACGAGGTAGCGCGCGGGAGCCCAGCCGGTGGCTTTGGGATTGTCAGACTCGATCTTGCACCAGGGATGACCGTCAATGTCGTTGCAGCCGAGATTCCGTACGCTCGCACCGGCCGCCAAGCGGGCCTCGGTCTTGCCGATCGCCGACGGCTTGGCGCGCACATTGAGCAGGTCGTCGGGGGCGAGCCCGGTGACAACGGAGATAAAGGGACCTTCTTCCGCATGGGCCGGGACAACAGCCGGCCACGCCGCCATCAGCAGCGGAACCGCAACCAGCGCATGCAAACCTGTTCGGAGCGTAACTGTGCGCCTCATCATCTGGCCGTGCGCCGATACTCGAAATTCCATGCCGCGGCCATCTTGCCACACGTTAGGCCGATTCTATAAGGGACGACGCGCCGCCATGTAAGCCGGAAATTGAGGCTAATCATGACGGCGGACCGGCCCGCCGCCTCGTGGTGTACTCGACGGCGATCGTCTCGAAGCGATCCGGCTGGCCGGCGCCGCCCAAGGTAACGATGTCGTAGCGGGCTAAGCGCATTTTCGAGGGGGCTCCACAGGCTGGCGAAGGACTGGTCGAAAGGGCGACCCTGACAGGGACATGATTTCCTCCCGCTTAGCGAGGGAAAGAAAATGCGTCAGGCCGACACTTCGATGTCGTGGCCGCCGACGGCCGGCAGGGCGGCGTCGCCCGCGGCCGCGGCGATGACGCTGTCGAGCAGGCCGGGGAAGCGGGCGTCGAGATCGGCGCGGCGCAGCGTGATCATGCGGTTGGTACCGACCACTTCGGCGCGGGTGACACCGGCCTCACGCAGCTTGGCGAGGTGGTAGCTCAGATTGGTCTTGGAGCCGAGATCGAGGAAGCGGCTGCAGTTCAGCGGCACGCCTTCCTTGCTGGCGAGATAGCGCACGATCGCAAGCCGCGTCGGGTCGCCGAGCACGCCGAGCACAATGGGCAGGCTGATCTGGTCCGTATTGGGGTGTGGCAAGGTCATGGCTGGAACCTAAGCACAGTTCGGGCCGATTTCAACGCGTCGATCCTGCCCGGTCCATACACACTGTTTCTCCAGTTCATGGCCGTCCTGACACAGGGCTGTCAGCATGGTTATGCTATTTTGGCCTGGCTTCATTGACATGATGCCCTTTTATGTCCAATTGTTCAATAACTTTTGAACTAAGGACGCTTTCCCATGGACAAGAGAATTTTCTGGCTTGCGCTCGGATCGTTTGCGATCTCGACCGAAGGCTTCGTCATCTCCAGCCTCCTGCCCGATATCGCCAGGGATGCCGGCATCTCGGTGCCGCTCGCCGGCTCGCTGATCACCGCTTTCGCGCTCGCCTATGCCGTGGGCACGCCGATCCTGGCGACGCTGACCGGCGAATGGGACCGGCGCCGCGTTATCCTGTGGACGCTGGTGTTCTTCGTCGTCGGCAATGTCGTCGCCGCCTTGAGCTCATCCTTCGAAGTGCTGCTCGTCGCACGCATCATCATGGCGCTGTCGTCGGGCCTGTTCGCGGCGACCGCGCAAGGCACGGCGGTGGCGCTGGTGGACGATCATCACCGCGCCCGTGCCATCGCCGTTGTCGTCGGCGGCACCACGGTGGCCGTCGCTGTCGGTGCACCGCTTGGCGCGCTTGTCGCGGCCATCGCCGGCTGGCGTGGCACCTTCTATGCCATTGCCGGCCTTGGCGCGCTGTCCGGCGCCATCCTGTGGTACCGCCTGCCGCGCGGCATCATCGGCACCAGGCTGCCGCTGAAGCGCCGGCTGGCGGCCGCCATGCGTCCCGGCGTGATGCCGATCCTGGTGACGACATTGCTGGCGCTGGTCGGTGCCTTCACCGTCTTTGCCTATGTCGCGCCGCTTGCCATCGAGGGCGGCGGGCTGAGCGAGATCGCGCTGCCCGGCATGCTGCTCGCCTTCGGCGTCGGCGCCGTCATCGGCAACATTGCCGGCGGCCAGGCGGCCGACCGTTTCGGCGCCACGCGCACCGTCGGCTGGTCGCTGGCGTTGAGTGCCGCCATGCTGATCATGCTGTCGGTCATCCCGACCTTCCTGCCGCAGCACATTGCCGGACCGGCGCTGATGGCGATGATGGTGCCGTGGGGCATCGTCGGCTGGGCGTTCCCGCCGGCGCAGGCCAGCCGCATCATCAAGTTGGCGCCGGACGCCGCCCCGATCGTGCTGTCGCTCAATGGTTCGGCGCTCTATCTCGGCGTGGCGGTGGGCGCGGTGGTCGGTGGTGGCGTGCTGCGCTACGGCGCGCCCGCCGATCTCGGTCTGGTCGCGGCGGTGTTTCCGATCGTCGGGCTCGGCATCGTGCTGGCGGGGCGGGTGTTTGCCCGGGCCGTCACCATGCCGGCGGAATAAGGCCGGCTCCGAGGCTTGCATCCTTGTTTTTTCGCGGCCGCTTCTTCAGCTGGAAGGAGTGGCCGCGGGCAATTCCAGCTTCAACGCAGCCACTTCATCGAGCGTGGCCCGCAGTTTCGCGGCCTGCTCCGCGCCGATCATGGCCTCGAATTGCCGCTGGGCGACGCTCCATAGCTTGATCGCCTCGTCGAGCTTGGCCTGTCCTGATGACGTCAGCCGTACGCGCTTGACGCGGCGATCGTCCTTGTCGGGGAAGGTTTCGACATAGCCGTCGCGGACCAGGGGCTTCAGCGTGTGGCCGAGCGCCGACAGATCCATGATCAGCGCCTCGGCAATGGCTCCCATCGCCGGCTCGCTGCCGACACTGATCTGGAACAGCAGGCCGAACTGCGTGCCCTTCAGGCCGGAAGGCGCCAGCGCGTCGTCGTAGAACCGGCCGAGCCTGCGTGCGGTGCGCCGCAAGGTGGCATTGTTGCAACGGCTAAATCCGTCAGCTTCACTCATGGTCGCTCCTTGTGGAGCATCTCCGGCGAAACGCATCGCCTCCAATGCTCTGTCCTGTTCGCAATTCCGGACGCAAAACCGCTGGGCACTTGCTGGAATTATCCTGGCAGGTGCGCCAGCCTGCCGCAGAAATAGTTTTCGCCGCCGCCGTTGACAAGATGGTGGCATATACCTACTTCGAGAAAAGTGGCATATACCACTAATTTGAATAACAGCTTTGCCGGCCGATATTTATCCACTGCGGCCGAAGACAGCGAACACAAGGAACGTGACAATGAGCAAGAATGACAACAAGGGCACGGCGGTCGTCACCGGCGCTTCATCGGGGATCGGCGCCGTCTATGCGGACCGTCTGGCGGGGCAGGGCTACGACCTGGTGCTGGTGGCGCGCCGTGCCGACCGGCTGCAGGCGCTGGCCGAGAAGTTGCGCCATGACCACGGCCGCAACGTGAGCGTGATCAGCGCCGATCTGTCCGACGACGGCGATGTGCGCCGTGTCGAGCAGTCGATATCAGCCGACGAAACCGTGACGCTGCTGGTCAACAATGCCGGCCTTGGCGGTCAGGCAGTGGTGGCAACCGCCGATGCCGACGCGGCCGAGCGCATGATCAAGGTCAATGTCGTGGCTCTGACCCGGCTGACACGTGCCGTGCTGCCTGGGCTCCTGGCGCGCAACCGGGGCGGAATCGTCAACATCGCCTCGGTCCTGGCCTTCGACACCTCGTTCGGCGGCATCTACAGCGGCACCAAGGCCTATGTCGTCAACTTCACCGAAGCCCTGCATCGCGAGGTCGCGGGCACCGGAGTGACGGTGCAGGTGGTGCTGCCGGGCGCGACCCGAACCGATTTCTGGGAGCTTTCCGGCGGTGATATCGACCAGTTGCCGAAGGAGATCGTCATGACCGCCGACGATATGGTCGACGCCGCCCTTGTTGGCCTGGCCAGGGGCGAGGCCGTCACCGTGCCGGCGCTTGCCGACACGGGAAAGCTGGACACATTCCTCGGCGCCCGCCAGGCCTTCTATGGCAGCCTGCACGCCGACAAGCCGGCCCCGCGCTACGCGGCTTAGGCTGACGTGGCGGCCGGCCGTCAGGCCGTCCACCACATCGGGATGATCGAGGCGGCGAGCACCAGCGCCAGCGCGATGTTGAGCGCGCGCCATTGCCACTCGGCCTTGAGCAGCCTGGCCAGCACCATGCCGGCGATGCACCAGACGGACAGCGAGATGGCAGCGGTGAGGCCAAAGGTCGAGCCGAGCAGCAGTGCGAGTTGTCCGGGTCCGTCGGCGAGGGCGGCGAACGAAGCCGCCGCGCCCAGGCCCATCGCCCAGCCCTTGGGATTCATCCACTGGATGCCGGCGCCGCCCAGGAAGCTGTTCGGTTTGGCCATGGTGACGTCAAGGTTGGGTGGCCCTGCGCGACCGATCTTGATCGCCAGCCACAGAAGATAAAGCGAGCCGATCACCTTCATCGCCAGTTGCAGCGAAGGCACCGCAAGCAGCAGGCTGGCGAGGCCGGCGGCGGCCGCCCCCGTCACGGTAGCGAGGCCGGCGGCGCTGCCGATCATCAGCGGTACCGAACGGCGAAAACCGAACTGCGCTCCGGAAGCGGTCGACAAGGTCGTGGCGATGCCGGGCGTGGCGGTAGCCACGAAGGCAAACAGGATGAGCGGCAGGATCGGCTGGAGCATGGAGCATCCTTTGTCGGAGGCTTCATGGTAGACTGAGCGTGACATCAGTAAATGCAATGTTTGCGATGATGATCATTAGCATTTATAATGCTGATGATGATCCGCAATCTCGATACCAGTCTCATGCGCACCTTCGTCACCGTCGCCGACAAGGCCAGCATGACGGCGGCGGCCAACGCGCTGCACCTGACTCAGGGCGCGGTCAGCCAGCAGGTCAAGCGGCTGGAAGACACGCTCGGCTGCGGGCTGTTCGAGCGCGACCGGCGCGGTCTGCGGCTGACCCATTCCGGCGAGCGGCTGTTCGACAAGGCAAGGCGCCTGCTCAGCCTCAATGACGAGATATGGACCGAGATGGTGGGGAGCGCTGTCGCCGGACAGGTGCGGCTCGGCGTTCCCTACGACCTTGTCGGCACCTTGCTGGCTCCCGTCCTGAAGGCCTATGCCGAGGCCTATCCGCAGGTCGAGATATCGCTGGTCTGCGCCTCCTCGCCGGAACTGGCGGCGGCACTGGCGGCCGGAACCATCGACCTCGCGGTAATCGAGGAGCGGGTCGGCCCGACCTCTGGCGAATGCCTGGCCATCGATCGGTTGGTCTGGGTCGGCGCAAGGGGTGGGGTGGCTCGCGCCAAGCGGCCATTGCCCGTCTCGATCGTTGCCGACACCTGCGCCTTCCGGCCGGTGGTGCTGGCGGCACTTAACGAGCATGGGCTGGAATGGCGCAGCGTGTTCGAGAACGGCAACATCGACGCGACGACCGCGACGGTGCGTTCCGACCTCGCCGTCACCACATGGCTCGCTGCCACCGTGCCAGCCGATCTCGACATATTGCCGTTCGACACCGGCCTGCCGCCGCTGCCGAATTTTGCCATCAACCTGCACCTGCCGAGGCATGGCGTGAGCACGGCGGCGCAGGAATTCGCACGCCATATACGTGATGGGCTGGCGCGGCGATCGCAGGCTGCTTGATGCCCGAATTTACTTCCAGTTCTTGCGCCGCTCGAGTTCGGCCTGGGATGGCTCGCCCGTGACAAAGGAGCCGACCTTGATTTCGCCCGCGCGCTCATAGGTCGCGATGATGACGCCGGTGGTCGAAGTCTGCGATTTGACAAGCTTGAAAGCGGCCGGCATCGCGGCCTCGCCGAACAGCCGCTTGCCCTTGCCCAGCAACAGCGGGAAGATCATCAGCCGGATCTCGTCGATCAGCCCGTTGGCGAGCAGGGTCTGAATGAGATCGCCAGATCCCTGGATGAGCAGGTCAGGTCCATCTTCCTGCTTGAGGCGACGCAAAGCCGTGATGATATCGGGCCCAAGCGCGTGCGTGTTCTGCCAGGTCAAAGTATCCGGCCGATGGGTCGCCACATACTTGGTCGCGGGGTTGAACGCATCCGCGATCGGATCTTTCTGGTAGGGCCAGTACGCGGCGAAGATGTCGTAGGTTCTGCGGCCGAGCAGCAGGGCGAAGGGTTTGGAGAACAATTCCTCCATTGCCGCGCCTCCCACCTCGTCAAAATAGTGGAACGTCCAGCCGCCGAATTCGAAGCCACCGACCGGATCCTCTTCCGGCCCTCCCGGCGCCTGCATGACGCCATCGAGGCTGACGAAGGTCGCGGCGATGATCTTTCTCATTGTGCTCTCCCTTGCTTGCGGCCACGCCATCGCGGCCGGACTTCAACCCAAGGACGGAGCAACCGCGCCCGTCCCGACAAAGGCCGCGAGATTTGGTCCGCCCTCGATAGGTCAGCCGCGGACGCTCACGGCTTTCGACGAGAACCAGACATGCTCGAAGATCGCCGTGGCGGTGCGGTCCGGCTGCCTGTCCTCGACCAGCCAGATCGAGCGGCTGCGCGTGGCCTGCTCGCGTGTCGGGATCTTCGCCGCAAGATCCGCGAGCGAGGCGCCGAAGCATGGGATGAACCAGGCACGCATGAACGGATCGCAGGCAAAGCCCTTTTCGGTGCGGGTCACCAGCATCGCCAGCGGGACGCGCTCGGCGGGACGCCAGGGGAAGATCATGCGGCCGCCGGGGCGCAACGCTTTCAGCCATCCGGCGGGAGGGGCGACGACACCGGCATTGACATAAATGATGTCGGACGGCGGCAGCGGCGACGTCACGGCATCGCCATGGACAATGGTCGCATTGCCGTAGGTTTCGAGATTCTTGCGCGCCAACCCGGCCAGGTTTTCGTCGATCTCGAAGGCGGTGATGGTGCCGCATGGCGAAACCAGTTTGGCCAGCAAAGCTGTGTAGTAACCGCTGCCGGCGCCGATATGCGTGATGGCCTCACCAGGCTTTGGCGCGAGTTTTCCGATCCACATGGCGTGCAGGAAGGGCTCGCCATTGTTGATGCCCTTGTCGGTATCGAGCGCCACCAGAACGTTCTGGCAGATGTGGGCCGGATCGGCGCTTGGCGTGGTGACCGTGCCGTTGCCGGTGATGACCGTCCATGGGCCGGGGCCGAGGAAGGCCTCGCGCGGTACGCTGGCGAACACCTCTTCCAGGCGCGGGTCCGATGAGGCGGCGTTGACCGCCATCAGCCGCGCGTAGAATGTCCGGATGTCTTCGAGCTCGCTCATGGCATCGGGAAGATAGCGCGATCCGGCGGTTTGTCCCGTGATTAAACGGAACTTCAGCCAACCCCGAACATGGTGTCGTAGAGCAGCTTGAAATTGAGCACCAGGATGATTGCCGCGACCACCCAGGCCAGTGCGGCGACGCCGCGCGGGATGGCGAGATTGCCCATCTTCTTCTTGTCGGACACGAACTGCACCAGCGGGACGACCGCGAAAGGCAGCTGCATGGACAACACCACCTGGCTGAAGACCAGCAACTGGCCAGTGCCCTTCTCGCCATAGAGCGCGGTGACGACCACCACCGGTATGATGGCGAGGCCGCGGGTCAGCAGGCGCCGCGCCCAGTTCGGGATGCGCAGGCGCAGAAAACCTTCCATGATGATCTGGCCGGCGAGCGTCGCCGTCACCGTCGAATTCAAGCCCGACGCCAGCAGTGCCACGGCAAACAGGATCGAGGCGATGCCGAGGCCAAGCAGCGGCGACAGCAGCTTGAAAGCCTGGTCGATCTCGGCGACATCCTGGTGGCCGGTTTCGTGGAAGGCGACGGCCGCGACGATCAGGATGGCGGCGTTGACGAACAGCGCCAGCATCAGGGCGATGGTGGAGTCCGTCGTCGCCCATTTGATGGCATCTCGTTTTCCGGCCTCCGTGCGCTCATAGGCGCGGGTCTGCACGATCGAGGAATGCAGGTAGAGATTGTGCGGCATCACCGTTGCGCCGATGATGCCGATGGCGATGTAGAGCATCGCCGGATTGGTGACGATTTCGGAGGACGGCACGAACATCGAATGCAGGATCGTGCCGGCCGGCGGAGCGGCAACGAAGATCTGGATGGCAAAGCAGCTGAAGATGATGACCAAAAGCGCGACGACGAAGGCTTCGAGATAGCGGAACCCCTTGTTCATCAGGAGCAGAACCAGGAAAGCGTCGAGCGCGGTGAGCATGGCGCCGCCGATCAGCGGGATGCCGAACAAAAGCTGCAGCGCGATCGCGGTGCCGATCACCTCGGCGAGGTCGCAGGCGATGATGGCGAGTTCGCAGGCGATCCACAGCACGAGATTGACGGGGCGCGGATAGTAGGCGCGGCAGGCCTGGGCGAGGTCGCGGCCGGTGGCGATGCCAAGGCGCGCGGCCAGCGCCTGCAGCAGGATCGCCATCAGGTTGGACAGCATGATGATGAACAAAAGCGTGTAGCCGAACTGCGCGCCGCCGGCGAGGTCGGTCGCCCAGTTGCCCGGGTCCATGTAGCCGACCGAGACCATGTAGCCGGGACCCATGAAGGCGAACAAGCGGCGGAACCAGACGCCTGATGTCGGCACCGCGATGGAGGAGTTGACCTCGCGCAGGCTGGGCTGATCGTCTTCATCCCGTCTGGCGAACCGCCATGCGGACCGGGAGGTTGTGACGTCTGCTTCTGACATGAAAAGGCTTTCCGCGACTTCCGGAGGATGCCCTCAAGGTATGCCATGGCTCAACATTATGCAATAGGCTATATTTCATTGTCGGTGCTTTTTAGCATGTCGCGCTGTGCGTGCGAGGATGACGCCCCCGGAGACGCCGGTTGCGCCTCTCTCGGAATGCAAATAAACGGCCTGAAGAATCAGAGCCCGTGCTATAAAAGCAGGGACGGCAAACTCCCGAGGAGGAGCGCGCATTGGCGCTGAAGAACAGACCGGTCCCGCGTGAGCCGTTGCTCGATGCCGATGTCCATTCGGAAGGGTTCCGGCAGACGCGCGAAGCGCGCCGCAGCGCGCTGGTCGAGGATTATGTCGAACTGATCGCCGACCTGATCGAGGACGGCAACGAGGCGCGCCAGGTCGACATCGCCGCGCGCCTCGGCGTCGCCCAACCGACGGTGGCCAAGATGCTGACGCGGCTATGCGCCGACGGGCTGGTGTCGCGAAAGCCCTATCGCGGCGTGTTCCTGACCGATGCCGGCCGCAAGGTCGCAGAGGAAAGCCGCATCCGCCACCAGACGGTCGAGGCCTTTCTGCGCTCGCTCGGCGTCAGCGCCGAGACGGCGCGCATCGATGCCGAGGGCATCGAACACCATGTCAGCGCCGAGACGCTGGAAGCGTTCCGCAAGGCGATGACGGCGCGCTGAAGCGCTTCATTGCCGCGTTTTCGACCATGTTAGCCGCTGGAACCGCCGGCGCTTATGCGCGTTCCCCTCTCATTGCGCGCCTATCGCGCGCCAGGGAGGAAGCAATGGGCATCGAGCAGGCACCGACCGCAAAAGGCAAGCAGGCAGCCACAGGATTGGAACAGGCGGCCGCCAGGGACGAGCGCAAGACCGAGGCCGAAACGGGACATCCGCTGAAGAAAGGCGCCGATCGTTTCGAGGAACGCTCGAAAAGCTCCGACGGCAAGAGCGCCGGCGCCAAGCAGAAAGAGTAAGCGGCAGCAGTTCTGGACCGATGCGGATGACCATCGAGTGGCGCCCGCCTGAACGCTTTGTCTTTCAGGGACATTCGATTGCCTGGGGCGTCATGGGGGAAGGACCGCCCGCCGTCGTTCTCCACGGCACGCCATTCTCCTCGGTCGAGTGGCGCCGCATCGCGCCATGGCTGGCGAAGCAGCGACGCGTCCACTATTTCGACATGCTTGGCTATGGCTGGTCGGACAAGCCGGACGGCGATGTGTCGCGTGGCATGCAGAAAGAGCTGTTCGCGGCGCTCTATGCCCACTGGAAGCTGGAACGGCCCGACGTGGTCGCGCATGATTTCGGCGGATCGACCGCTCTGCGCGGTCATCTGCTCAACGGTTGGAGTTCCGCTCGATGGTGCTGATCGATCCAGTGGCGATCAGCCCGCAAGGTTCGCCGCTGGTCCAGGCAGCCAGGCAGAACGAGAAGGTTTTTGCCGGGCTGCCCGCATATGTCCACGAAGCGATCTTGCGGGCCTACATCGATGGCGCGACGGACAATTCGTTGCGCACAGACGAGATGCAGGCCTATCTGCGTCCATGGCTTGGCGACGAGGGCCAGAAGGCGTTCTGGAGGCAAGTCGCGCAGGTGGACGACAAGTACACGGAGGAAGTGGAGTGGCGATATGGCGAGATTCGCTGTCCGGTCACCATCCTGTGGGGCGAAAATGACGATTGGATCCCGATAAAGGACGGCCGGGAGCTGGCGCGGCGCATTCCCGGTGCGACGTTTCAGACAGTCGCCGGCGCCAAGCATCTCGTCCAGGAAGACGCGCCGGAGGCGATCGCCGCAACGGTCCTCCAGTTCTGGCGGAGCCTGGAAGGCGGCTAGGGCGGTTCAGCGTTTGATAGAACCGCCGGACCGGCCCAATTTCCTTCGCTGGTCTTCGGCTCGTCTGATATCTCGCGCTTGACCGTGTCGCGCACGCTGGCCAGCGCCGGCACCGAAAACTGGCTGCTATTGTCGGCGTCGCGGGTGAGGCCGAGCGTGGGACCGAGCAAATGGCTGATCGACAGGCCGCCGCGCTCCAGCGCCTGCAACGTGGCCGGATCGGTGACGGCGACGCTGGGATCGAGCGTCACCGCGCCGGCATTCGCAAGCCCGAGGCACGGCAACGCCACCGGCATCGACAGGAAACACCTGATCGTCCTCAAGCCTGGAACCCCCTTCCAATGCCGGCGATGCGACAGGCCTTGCGGCGCTCCCGGCCAGTGTGGTGGAGCGGCCATGCGGCGCTGCCTGGCCACAAAAATGCTGTGACTTGGAGCAACCATTGCGATACTTGTTTGTTGGATTGAGCCGGCCCTGCCGGAGCAATGGGGAAGTTTGCAGCACGAGGAGTTGCCATGCTCTGGAGAGGCCGTCGTCAGAGTGACAATATCGAGGACGACCGCAGCGATGGCGGCGGCGGCGGGATCGGTGGTGGTGGCGGCCAGTTCCGCATTCCGATCGGTGGCCGCGCCGGTGGCGGCGGTAGCATATTCCTCGTCATCCTGGTGGTGCTGGCAGGATGGTATTTCGGCTTTGATCCCTCAACGATCCTGGGCGGTGGCGACGGTGGCCTGCTGCCAGGCGGCGGTGGCCAGATATCGGACAACAGCGGCGGCCAGGACAGCGGCGCAACGCCAGCCAATGACGAGATGAAGCAGTTCGTGGCGACCGTGCTCGCCGAGACGGAAGACACCTGGACCGGCATCTTCAAGTCGCAAGGCCTGACCTATGAGGACCCGAAGCTGGTGCTGTTTTCCGGCCAGGTCCGCTCCGCCTGCGGCTTTGCCTCGGCGGCGGCGGGACCGTTCTATTGTCCGGGCGACCACAAGGTCTATCTCGACATGACCTTCTTCCAGCAGCTCGACCAGCAGTTCGGCGCTTCCGGCGAGTTCGCCCGCGCCTATGTCATCGCGCATGAGGTCGGCCACCACGTGCAGAACCTCACCGGCATCATGGGGAAGTTCAACCAGATGCGGCAAGGCATGAGCGAAGCCGATGCCAACCAGCTGTCGGTGCGCATCGAGTTGCAGGCCGACTGCTTCGCCGGCGTGTGGGCGCATTACACCGGGCAGAAGGGCATATTGGAGCAAGGCGACTTCGAAAGCGCGCTGAACGCGGCCAAGCAGATTGGCGACGATACGCTGCAGAAGAAGATGCAGGGCTATGTCGTGCCGGAAAGCTTCAACCACGGCACCTCGCAGCAGCGGCAGACCTGGCTGACACGCGGATACAAGAGCGGCAAGCTTTCGGACTGCAACACGATGAGCGGCCCGCTCTAAGCAGCCGTTTTCGGACATGGACCTGGCGGCCAACGCGCCGTCAGGGAGTGTCAGGATCAAAGCTTCCTGCCTGTTCCCGCACTGTTCCTTTCCGCGGGCTCGCCTATAAGGTGCGTCCGCCCGCGCCCCCCAGGCGGCCAGAGGAGCTTGACCCATCATGATCGATCCCAAAACCGCCAAGCGGGGCCTTGCGCTGGTTTTCACCACGCTGCTGCTCGATATCATCGGCTTCGGCATGATCATGCCGGTGCTGCCGGCCTTTCTCAGGGAATTGACCGGCGTCGGCATCAGCGAAGCGGCGATCGAGGGCGGCTGGCTGTTCTTCGTCTATGCGGCCATGCAGTTCTTCTTCGCGCCCATCATGGGCGGCCTGAGCGACCGATTCGGGCGGCGGCCGATCCTGCTCGCCTCGGTGTTGACCTTCTCCATCGACAATTTGATCTGTGCCATCGCCTGGTCCTATCCGATGCTTTTCATCGGCCGCGTCCTGGCCGGCATTTCGGGCGCCAGCTATTCGACGACGTCGGCCTTCATCGCCGATATTTCGAACGACGAGAACCGGGCGAAGAATTTCGGCCTGCTCGGCATCGCCTTCGGCGTCGGCTTCGTCATCGGGCCGGTGCTGGGCGGATTGCTCGGTACGTTCGGGCCGCGCGTGCCGTTCTTTTTCGCCGCCGGGCTCGCCTTCGTGAACTTCCTCATCGCAATGTTCTTCCTGCCCGAAACGCTCGATGAAAAGCACCGCCGCCGCTTCGAGTGGAAACGCGCCAACCCGGTCGGCACGCTTCTGCAGATGCGCCAATATCAGGGCATCGGCTGGATTGGGCTGGTCTTCTTCCTGATGACGCTCGGCCACATGATGTATCCGGCGGTGTGGTCGTTCGTCTCCAACTACCGCTACGGCTGGAGCGAGCAGCAGATCGGCTTCTCGCTCGGCGCTTTCGGCCTGTGCGGCGCCATCATCATGGGCACGGTGCTGCCGCGCGTCATCCCCAGGCTCGGCGAGTGGAGGACGGCGGTCATCGGCCTGACGTTCACCGCGGCCAGCGCCTTCGGCTATGCCTTCGCCTCGCAAGGCTGGATGGTCTACGCGGTGATCGTCGTCGGCTGCCTGGAAGCGCTGGCCGATCCGCCGCTGAGAAGCCTCGCCGCAGCCAAGGTTCCCCCTTCGGCACAAGGCGAATTGCAAGGCGCGATGACCTCGATCTTCTCGATCACCTCGATCGTCACGCCGCTGCTCTATACCGCGATCTTTTCCTGGTTCACCGGCCCCAGCGCGCCCGTCACCTTCGGCGGCGCGCCCTATCTGGTCGGTGCATGCTTCCTGGTGCTGGCGGTCATCGTCTTCGTCACCAAGGTGGCCAGGCCGGCGACGGTCATGACTGTCACGAACGATGTCGTGGAAGATGGAGCCCAGCTATGAGCCGGAGGCAAGTGAGGGGTGGCGCGACGCGTCTCAGGCCCTTTCCGCCAGCAATTCCTCGCCGCGCTTTTCGCGGATGAGGTTGACGAAGCGGCGGAACAGGTAGTGCGAATCCTGTGGGCCGGGCGAAGCCTCGGGGTGATGCTGGACCGAGAACACCGGGCGGCCGGTCAACGCGATGCCGCAATTCGAGCCGTCGAACAGCGAGACATGGGTTTCCTCGACACCCGCGGGCAGCGAGTCGGCATCGACGGCAAAGCCGTGGTTCATCGAAACGATCTCGACCTTGCCGGTGGTGTGATCCTTGACCGGATGGTTGGCGCCGTGATGGCCCTGGTGCATTTTGGCGGTCTTGCCGCCCAGCGCCAACGCCAGCATCTGGTGGCCGAGGCAAATGCCGAACACCGGAATGTCGGTCTTGAGCAGGTCCTGGATGACCGGCACGGCATAGTCGCCGGTGGCTTCCGGGTCGCCGGGGCCGTTGGAGAGGAAAATGCCGTCGGGCCGCATGGCGAGGATTTCTTCCGAACCGGTGCTGGCCGGAACCACCGTCACCTTGGCGCCCAGACCGGCGAGCAGCCGCAATATGTTGCGCTTGACGCCGTAGTCGATGGCGACGACGTGCAGCGAAGGCTCCGCCTGTTCGCCAAAGCCTTCGTTCCACGCCCAAGGCGTCTCGCGCCAGACAGAAGACTGGCCCGACGTGACCTCCTTGGCGAGATCGAGCCCGATCAGGCCCGACCATGCGGCGGCACGCCGCTTCAGGTCGTCGAGGTCGAAGACGCCGTCGGGCGCGTGGGCGATGACGGCATTGGGCATGCCCTTTTCGCGGATCAGCGCGGTGAGCGCGCGGGTGTCGATGCCCGACAGCGCGACGATGCCCCGCTTCTTCAGCCACTGGTCGAGATGGCCAGCGGCGCGGTAATTGGACGGGTTGGTGACGTCGGCCTTGAACACGGCACCGACGGCGCCGGCACGAGCGGCCGGATTGAGGTCTTCGATGTCCTCGCCATTGGTGCCGATATTGCCGATATGCGGGAAGGTGAAGGTGACGATCTGGCCGGCATAGGACGGGTCGGTGAGGATTTCCTGGTAGCCGGTAAGTGCCGTGTTGAAGCAGACCTCGGCGACCGCCGAGCCGGTGGCGCCGAGGCCGCGACCCTCGATGACGGTGCCGTCGGTCAGCACCAGAAGGGCGGTCGGCTTTTCAGTGGCCCAGGCGGGCGTCATCTCGGCCATGGCGGCACTCCTATCAAGCCGCGCGCTTCCATAGCCCGGCGGGCGTTGGCGCGGCAAACGGCGCGAAGCGGCGAATTCGCGGCCTCCACGCACCCAAGCTTCAGTTCATGCAAGGCCCAGTACATAGGGGAAGGGGACAGGGCGGTCAATGATCATGCGAAAGAGGGCCGCAATTTATTTCATTGAGGAATATCATAGGCTTGCCCGGGCATATCAGAGTTTGCGTTGGCCTGTCCCCGGCGCTATTGTCCGCGCCGACCGAAGGAGAGAGAGCAATGCGCGCGAAAATCGCCGAATCCCTGAAGACCGCGATGAAGGCGCAGGACAAGCACCGGCTGCCGACATTGCGGCTGATCCAAGCCGCCATCCACGACCGCGACATCGCCAATCGCGGTGCCGGCAAGGAACCCGCCAGCGATGAGGAAATCCTGCAGATCCTGGCCAAGATGGTGAAGCAGCGCGAGGAATCGGCCAAGGCGTTCGAGGACGGCAAGCGCCCGGAACTGGCCGCGCAGGAACGCGGCGAGATGGAGATCATCCGCGGCTTCCTGCCGACGCAGCTTGACGATGCGGCGGTCACGGCGGCGGCGCGCGAGGCGATAGCGGCGACCGGTGCGGCCAGCCAGAAGGACATGGGCAAGGTGATCGCGGCGCTGAAGCAGAAATATGCCGGCCAGATGGATTTCGGCAAGGCGAGCGGCATCGTCAAGGCGCTGCTGCAGTAGGGCTTTCTACTCTCGCATCGTCGGCTTCCAACACGGCCACTCGACGCCAAGGCGCGGCTTGCTGTTAGGCCCGAGGTTCCAATGCGCGGCGCAATGCCGGTGCTTCCTGCTGGATATGGTCCCACAAGCGATTGGCGATCGGGCCGTGCGGCCGGTCGCGGCGGCGCGCCACCACCAATTCGTCGGTGCGGCCCGGCAGATGGCTGCCGGCTATGGATATTAGCTGGCCGTCATGCAGCTCTTCAGCGATCAGGAAGTGAGGCAGGTGGCCCCAGCCGAGCCCTTGCAGGATGAGTTCCTTCTTCATGGCCTGATCGGGGACCAGGCATTGCGGCGCCCCCTCGGCTACGAAGTAATCCTGTCGTGGCGAATGCAGGGCGGTGTCGCGCATCACGCACTGGGTGAATGCCTGCATTTTCTCCAGTGTGACCGGTTGGTCGACGCGCTCCGGCAGAAAGCCCGGCGCCACGACGGGAATGAACGACACCTTGCTGAGATCGATCCATTCCACCCGTACGTCGCCCTTGTCGATCCAGTGCAGGATGAGATCGGCTTTGTCGTCAAAAAGGCGTTCCCACGGGCCGCCGACGGCTTCGAAATGGAGATGCAGCCGCGTGCCGGGGCACTGGGCGAAGAACCGCCCAAGCATGCCCAGTACGTGCGGGCGCGGGCAGAGGTCGCCGATCACGACGTGGATATCGCTTTCCTCGCCCATCGAGAGCTGGGCGGCGTGGACGCTCAGGCCTTCCAGTTCGCGCAGCAGCGATTGCGCCCGTCGATGGAACGACAGCCCCGCTTCGGTCGCCCGTACGCGATAGCCGCCGCGATCCAGGAGGACGAGATCAAGCTGTCGTTCGAGCCTGGCGACGGCGGCGAACACCGCCGGATGCGAGCGATGGAGCAGGGCCGCGGCCGGCTGAAAGCCGCCGCAGCGGATCACTGCGTCGAAGCACTGGAGGTCGTGCAAGGTGAATTCGGCCATGTCAGCTTTGATTACAGAGATTGTCTTATCTTTGTAATATCACCAAATCCCGGCCACAGCTACGCTTTGCCTCATTCAACGTTCCAAAAGGATTTTAATCATGAGTGAGCTGAATTTCGTGACTGTCGGCGACGGCACGCGCATCGCCTACCGGCTCGACGGTGACGCTGGGCAACCGGTGCTGGTGCTGTCCAACTCCATCGCCACGACGCTGCACATGTGGGATGGCCAGATCGGCGAACTGTCCAGGCATTTCCGCGTTCTGCGCTACGATTTTCGCGGCCATGGCGGATCGAGCGTGCCGGTCGGCGCCTATTCGCTCGACCGGCTTGGCCGCGACGTGATCGAACTCATCGACGCGCTCGGCCTTGGCCAGGTGCATTTCCTCGGCCTGTCGCTGGGCGGTTTCGTTGGGCAGTGGCTTGGCATCCACGCGCCCGAGCGGGTCGACCGGCTGATCCTGAGCAACACTTCATCTCACCTCTCGCCGGCAAGTTATTTCGACGAGCGGATCGCCGTCGTGCGGCAGGCGCCGGACATGTCGGAAACCGCCGAAGTGTTCCTCAACAACTGGTTCCCGGCCGGCATGGTGGCGGCCAACGAGCCCGTCATCGAGAAATTCCGCGCCATGTTGCTTGAGATCGACCGTCTGGGCCTGGCGGGTCTATTCGCCGCGGTTCGCGACGCCGACCTTCGCCGCACGGTGGCCCTGATCAACCGGCCGACATTGGTAATCGCCGGCCAGCATGACACGGTGACAGCGGCAAGCCACAGCGAACTGATCGCGGCAGCCGTGCCCGGGGCGAAGCTTGTCGTGCTGCCCGCGGTTCACCTGTCGAACGTGGAATACCCCACCGAGTTCATGCAGGCCGTGCTCGATTTCCTGCACTGAGCCGGAGCAGGGGGCCGTGGGTCCATCTCACGGCTCCTTGCAGATCGGCAGTGGCTGCGGCGGCGCCGCCGGATGGTCCTTCTTGTACTGGGCAATGACCGGCTCAAGGGTTTTTCGCGGCCAGAATTTCGGCGTACCGATCTCTTTCAGGCAGGATGCGTTCCAGTAGGTGCCTGAACCGGAATGGCCGTTTGCCACGGCGGCGATGTCGCGCGATTCCGGATAGATATAGAGCGTGGTGGGGTTGTCCTTCACCATCGAGATGAGCTGCCTGGCATCGGCCGGCGACCAGCTGGTGCAGCCATTGCTGCGGCCGCCGGCATAGTCCACCAGCTTGCCGAACGGCACGAAGCCGTCATGGTCGGCATAGGAACTGCTCGGGCTCTTGCGCAGGCACATGCCGCGCAGCACCTGCGCCGCGTGGCCGCCGATCACGCGCTGCCTTGCGTTGGCGGCTTCGCCTTCGCCGTCGAACTGGATGAAAGTGCGCTGGAAGGCCACGTCCTGTTTGGCGCCGATGCGATAATAGCCCTTGAACGAGGTTTTCGCCTCGCGGGTCATGTAGGGACCGCCGGCGGTAAGTTCCGAATCCATGGCATTGCCGAAATTCCTGGCGCAGCGCCTGCCATTGGAGAAATCCACCGTGCCTTTCAGGTTGCGGCCGCCGCCGTGACCCGACGAAATCGCGCGAAACGACTGGCTGGCTTCGCATACGACATAGTAGCGGCGCCCGAGCACGCCATTGCCCAAATCGCCGGGACGGGTGGCGTCCATGGCGAAGTAGCAGGGGTTCCGGACGACACCCTGCGCGACCTTTTTCAGGTAAAGCGCGCGCGCCCGCTCCAGCACCACTTGTGAAATCTGGCCATCGCCATCTCCGACATGGGCCTGCAGCCAGGCCGGAATGGCCGATGGCGCGGCAAAGGACCGGGCCGATGCCATCAAGGCCATGACGACGACGAGGAGACCGAGGAACGTAACGACCCCCAACGGGACAGATCTCAACCGCACCGGACCCATTCTCCTGTCGAAGCCGTTTGTGATCCCTGCGGAATCACCCGAGGCGATCATAAAACGCGGCGCGCCGTCAGGCGAAACACATCTTGTTTAGCGCACCGGCAAGTAGGCGCGAAAAGACCAGGCCGACGCGCAACCCTCCATAAACGGACATGCTGGGTCAAGGCTTGCGGCGGGAGCCTCCATATCTACGAACGCCCGATTTTCGAGCCGGCTCGATTGGGCTATGATCTGATTCTGGCGCGGCCCACGCCTCCTCCCTCCGCCGGGAAAGCATCGTTCATGCGGGGCCATCCAATCACCGCACCGACTGTTCGAGCACCAGGCATAAGGAGGGGTTGCAAAAACTGCTCGCACCAGGAGGTTTTGCGATGAGGCTGTTTTGGCCCGTCTATCATCTGAAGCGTCAAGCCAGGCTGTTGTCCCGCGAGGTGAAGATACCGCTCCACCAGGCGCTCGACCGTATCGCGGCACAAGAAGGTTTCGCGAGCTGGAGCCTGCTTGCGGCGAAGGCCGCGGAAACTGGGCCCGCAGGCAGATTGTTTGCACAACTGGCGCCCGGCGACCTCTTGCTGGTCGGCGCCCGGCCGGGCCAGGGCAAGACGCTGATGAGCCTGGAACTGGCGGTCGAAGCCATGAGGCGCGGCCGGCGCAGCGTGTTCTTCACGTTGGAATATACGCAGGCGGACATTCTCGACCGCTTCCGCGCGATCGGGGTCGAGCCACGGCAATTCGAGGGTCGGTTCGAATTCGACAGTTCCGATGCCATCTCGGCTGACTACATGGTGGCGCGGCTGACCTCGGCCGGAGCCGGCACGCTGGTGGTGATCGACTACCTGCAATTGCTCGACCAGAAGCGGAAAATCCGGATCTGATGATCCAGGTACGCAGGCTGCGATCATTCGCGCGCGACAGGGGGCTTATCCTGGTCTTCATCGCGCAGGTCGACCGTTCGTACGAACTGTCGAAAAAACCAGTCCCCGATATCGACGATATCAGGCTGCCCAATCCGCTCGACCTGTCGCTGTTCAGCAAGACCTGCTTCCTGAACAAGGGAGAGATACACTTCCAGGCGGCTTGAGCCCCCTGCTGTCCAAGGCTATGCCTGCAGCGTTTTTCAGGAGGCATCGATCATGGTCGAGATCGTCAAACCGGCGCTTGAACATCTGCCGAGCTACAAGGCGGCGCTCGAAAGCGGCTGGTCGCCGGACAATGTGCGGCTCCTGGACGCGACGCGCGAGCAGCTTGCGGCAATAGAGGAAGACCCGGCGGCGTTCCTGGCCAGCCTCGACGATCCCGAAGCCAAGGGGCCGCCCATCGCCTTGCCCGACGGGACACGGGTGCCACGCCTGCCGGGCTTCCGCCGCTGGATCTGGGACGGCGAGGCGGCGGGCTCGATCGGCTTTCGCTGGCAGAAGGGCACGGCGGAACTGCCTTCGCACGTGCTTGGTCATATCGGCTACGCCGTCGTGCCCTGGAAGCGGCAGCGCGGCTACGCCACCGAAGCGTTGCGGCTGATGCTGGACGAGGCGAGGGCGGTAGGCCTTCCCCATATCGAGATCACCGCCAAGCCGGGCAATCCGGCCTCGCACAAGGTGATCCTGGCCAATGGCGGCAAACTCGTCGAGCGCTTCTTCGAGGACGCCGCCTATGGCGGGGTGCAGAGCCTGCGGTTCCGGATCGATTTGTAAGAGGCGGTTTGGAAACTCCACGCCGGCGGCCATCTGATGGCGTTTTCCGCGCCTATCGCCTTTCGGGCTGGTCGCACAGCCAGTCGGCGAGCGATGCGCGATGCGTGCCGGCCCTGCCGGTGAATGCCTCGGCGGACAGCATGGAGTTCAACACCGCCTCCTGCGTCGCCTCCGCCGCCGCCCGGAAGAGAATATCGACGCGTGCTTCGTTGAGCGCGAGCAGCGGCACCAGATCTCGGTTTTCATCGTGGTCGACCGGGTTGCCGGTGCTGAAGGCGATGGCGATGTCCCCGCTGCCATTGCCCCAGAAGGAGCCGAGCCTGGCGATGCCGGCGCCCGCACGGCGCGCCAGGCGCTCGAGCTGGCGGTGTTCGAGCGGCACATCGGTCGCCAGAACGACGATGATCGAGCCGCGTTCGGCCTCGGCCTGCCGCCTGGGGTCGGGCCGGCGCCCATCGGGCAGGACGAGGTCGCCGGCCCTGCCGAAATTCGACAGGACGAGAACGCCAAGATGATGTCCGCCGGCGAGCGCGATTTTCCTGGAGGCCGAGCCGACGCCGCCCTTGAAGCCGAAGCAGCTCATTCCCGTTCCGGCGCCGACATTGCCCTGTTCGAACGCGCCTTCTCGGGCATCCGCCAGCGCGGCAAGGGCATGCTGCTCTGATATCGCCATGGCCTGGATGTCGTTCAAGGGACCGTCATTGCATTCACCGACCACCGGATTGACCGTTCCGGTGGTGCGGCCGATATCGGGGTTCTGGCGGATGGCGTCACGGATCAGCGCCGTGGCGCAGGTGCCGACCGA
Source organism: Mesorhizobium australicum WSM2073 (assembly GCF_000230995.2). Lineage (NCBI taxonomy): Bacteria > Pseudomonadati > Pseudomonadota > Alphaproteobacteria > Hyphomicrobiales > Phyllobacteriaceae > Mesorhizobium > Mesorhizobium australicum. The sequence continues at coordinate 2,381,343 of NC_019973.1, forward strand.
AAGCGTGTTGGTCAAGAGAATAGGCGTCTCGATGGTGCCGAGTTCCTTGACCTGCATCAGCCCGACGGTCTTGCCGAAGCCGTTGATGACATGGCTTGCCGCCATCACCTTGGTGCGGAACAGGTTTCCGCCATGCGGCAGGATCGCGGTCACGCCGGTGTTGATGTCGCCGTCGCGCAGCGTGCAGTGACCGACGCGCACGCCAGGCACGTCGGTGATCGCGTTTTGCGTGCCCGCCGGCAAGATGCCGCAGGTCAGGCCGAAATCGGCGACAGTCCTTGCCATGTTATTCGGCGGCCGCCGGTACTGGCGGGCCGATGTCGCTGCGCCGTTCCCAAAGATGGGAGATGACAGCCACGATGACGGCGACCAGCATCGCAGAGGCGCCAACAAGCGACAGGCTGCGATAGCCGTAGCCGGCATTGAGCATGGCGGCGCCCAGCGATGCGGCCAGCGCGATGCCAATATTGAAGCCGGACGGGATGAGCGAGGCGGCGAGGTTCGAGGCGTCCGCCGTCCAGGCCAGGATCCGGGTCTGGATCGGCGTGCCGATGGCGAAGTTGAGGCCGCCCCAGACGATGATCGCGACGACCATCGGCACGGGATAGGGGCTGACGGCATAGATGATGGCCAGCGTCACCGCCTGCAGGGCAAGCATGGCTATCAGCGACGGCATCAGTTTCCAGTCGGACAGTTTGCCGCCCAGGAAGACGCCAAGCGTGGCGCCGACGCCGTTGAGCAGCAGCACCCAGGGCACCAGGTTTTCATCGAGCCCGGTGACCTCCAGCAGCGTCGGGGTGATGTAGGTGAACAGGCAGAACTGGCCGAGCATCAGCATCAGCATCAGGATCAGCGAAGTCCAGACCTGCTGGCGCGCCAGGACGCGGACCTCGCTGGCAAGGCTCGCCGACCTGGCCTGATATCCGGTGGTGCGCGGCAGCAAGGCCGCCATGGCGAGCGTTGCCGCCACGCCCAGCGCGCACATCACCCAGAAGGTCGCGCGCCAGCCCCAGATGTTGCCGATGGCGGTGCCGGCCGGCACGCCGATGACGTTGGAGACGGTGAGACCCGACAGGATGACGGCGACCGCCATGCCGCGCTGATCCTCGCGCACAAGGCCGACGGCGACCACCATGGCGACGCCGAAATAGGCGCCATGCGCGACAGCCACGGCAATGCGCAGCAACAGCATCGAGGCGAAGTCGGGTGCCAGCGCGCAGGCCGCCTGGCCGAGGGTGAAGACGACGGCGAGGCCAAGCAGCAAGGTCTTGCGCGATAGGCTCTTGGTGGCAAGCGCCAGCAGCGGCCCGCCGATGGCGATGCCGCAGGCATAGCCGGAGACGAGATAGCCGGCGGAAGGAACCGAAACGCCTAGCCCCTGCGCCACCTGCGGCAGCACGCCGGCGATGACGAATTCGGTGGTGCCGAAAGCGAAGGCGGCGATGAACAGGGCGATGAGCGGCAGCGACATGAAAAGGAACCCCCGAATGCAGGGCTCAAACCATGGATGGCCGTAGCAGGCAATCCAGAAATTTTTGTCGCCGGTTTAGGTTTTCTTGACGGGACCCATCGATCGCAAGCCCATCAGGTGACGGACTTGCGTCCGTAAGGAATCTTCAGCCATGCCCGCTCATGAAAATAATAGAGCAGCGACTTGGTGAAGACCTCCGTCACCCCGATGGCGGCCGCAAGCTTGATGCTTCCGGTCACCACCAGCGAGATGATCATCGTATCGATGGTGCCGGTCACGCGCCAGGAAAGCGCCTTGGCGAAACTGCGCGAATGGGTATCCATCGATTTCCTCCCGGTGGAAACGGATGCTTAGCCGACGGATGGCTGGATAAGCAAAGGCTAAATTTGGCGCTCTTTCCCGAATGATGGAAGCGTGTTCCAAATCGGTGCGATTGCAGGAAGCTTCCGCCGGTCAGCTCGCCTTCAGCCGCGATCCCGTGAGCAGGCCGCGCTCTTCCAGAACCGGGTAGGCCATCGAGGCCAGCAGCGAGTTGATCTGCTTCAGGTCGCGGATGGTGTCGAGGTGGATCGAGCTGGTTTCGACGCTTTTGGCGGTGCCTTCGCGCAGGCGCATAAAATGGCTGGCGCTGGTTTCCTTCTCGCGGTCGCGCAGCCGGTCCTTTTCCAGCACGAGCTGGCGCGCGGTTTCGGGATCGCGCGAGACCAGGACGTTGAAGGCGAGCCGGGCATTGGCCAACACCGAGCCATGGAAGGCGCACAATTCGCTCCAGCCTTCGTCGGTGAATTCCAGCCCGCGGTCGAATTTCTTCTTCACATGCACCAGCATGTTGCGCACGATGATGTCGCCGACCTGCTCGAGCTTGACGCAGGCGCCGATCAGCTCCTGGCAGCGCAGCGCCTCGTCTTCGGTCATCGGATTCCTGGTGACCTTGGCGAGGTAGAGCTTTATGGCCGCGTGCCTGCGGTCGACACGGTCGTCGAGGGCCGCCAGCGCCTTGATCTTGTCCGAGTCGGCGTCCTCATAGAGTTCGATGATGCGCTTGAGCATGATCTCGACCGTCTCGCAGACACGCACCACCTCGCGTGTGGCGTTGGCCAGGGCCTGGCTCGGCACATCGATCGCGCTTTCGTTGAGCGCCGACAGTTCGACTACGTCGAGCGCAGCGGCCGGCGCCGGTTTGGCGCCGAGCGCCACGATCCTTTCGGAGGCTCGGTAGACCAGACCGGCCAGCGGCAGGCCGGCGAGCAGGATGACCACGTTGAACAGGATATGGGCGTTGACGATCTGATCGGCCGCCGTCGGGCCGAGGAAGGCAACATGCGGCCGGAAGATCATGAACAGGATCAGCATGACCAGCGAACCCAGGCCGCGCATCAAAAGGTTGCCGACCGGCACGACGCGCACTTCGGGACTGGCCGAGCGTGTCAGCATCGGCGCGATCAGCGACGAACCGAGATTGACGCCGAGGATGAGGACAAGGCCGAGTTCAGGGCTGATCAGCCCACGGCCGGCCAGCGTCGCCATCAACAGCACCGCCGCGATGCTCGACTGGAACAGCCAGGTGATCACTGCCGCCAGCAGGTAGGCGGTGATGGAATCGGTGGAGAAGTAATTGAGGATGACCGGCAGCAGTTGGCTGTTGCGCAGCGGCTCGGACGCCTGGCCGATCATTTCGAGGGACAGGATCAGGAGACCGATGCCGACCAGGATGCGGCCGGTCTGGCGCCAGTCGCGCCGCTCCGTGGCCATGAACATCACCGTGCCGGCAATCAGGCAGAGCGGCACCAACAGCGTGAGGTCGAAGGTCAGAAGCTTGACCACCAGAGCCGAGCCGATCTCGGCGCCACGCACGGCCAACTGACCGGCGGCGCCCGAGACGATGCCTGAACCGGCGAAGGAGCCGACCAGCAAGGTGACGGCGGTGGAGCTTTGCAGCGCGATCGCAAGGCCGGTGCCGGCCAGCACCGCCATGATCGGATTGCGCATGGTGGCGCGCAGGCGATGACGCAGCACGTCGCCATAGGCCCGCTCGACGCCGGTCTTGACCAGGCGGGTGGCAAACAGCATCAGCGCCACCGCGCCGGCCAGATGCAGAAGGACGACGGAGCCGCTCATCGCGGCGCCTGCATGCCGGCATGGCGCGTGCGGCGGGCAGCATGGCGACCGGTGGTTAAAGCGAGGGTACGAATCATGGTCATGGCAGCCTTGGAATATAGTCGGAATATTTTAGCCGGATAATAAAAATTTGTCGATTTCAAGGGCTCGCCGCGAGGCGACGGCCGGTGTCGGAAAATGGACGGGCCCCCAAATGGTTGCACGGGCTTGAGCCGTGGATCGGGCGGACCTGGGAGGGTGTTGGCGCCGCTGCTTGCGCTTATGTTCAAATATTCGGACTAAGCAGCGAGATTCATTACGCAATTGTAATGCTGACGTTCAGTTTCGGTTCATCCCTTGGCCGCTATTCCTCTGGCATCGACAACCAAGGAGACTTCCCATGAAACGCATTGTGCTTTCCGCTCTGGCTTTCTCGATGCTGGCCGCCACCTCACTCACCGGCCAGGCAGCGCCGATGAATGCTCCGGTCGCGCCGCAGTCGAACTACACGAAGGTCGACTGGCAGAGGCCCGGCGACCACCGGGATATGAAAAAGCGTGTCTTCAAGAAGAAGGTCGTGGTGAAGCGGAACAACTGGCGCAATGGCCAGAAATATTCCGGCTGGAGGCAGCACCGGCCGATCCGCGACTATGGCCGCTATGGCCTGCACCGTCCCGGCCGCGGCCAGGAGTGGATCCGCGTCGGCAACGACTATGTGCTGGTCGGCATCCTCTCCGGCGTCATCTTCGGCGCGCTTGCCGCGCAGTAAGTTCCGACTGGTGCCGGACTGAAAAAGAAAGGCGGTCCGCAATGGCCGCCTTTCTTTCTGGCCTGTGGAAACCGAGCATCGTCCGCATTAGGGGTCGTCTGAGATCGCGCG